>NZ_JXYS01000012.1 GCF_000949295.1 Acidithrix ferrooxidans | reverse complement strand
AATCGACCCAGGAATCGACCNNGGAATCGACCCAGGAATCGACCCAGGAATCGACCCAGGAATCGACCCAGGAATCGACCCAGGAATCGACCCAGGAATCGACCCAGGAATCGACCCAGGAATCGACCCAGGAATCGACCCAGGAATCGACCCAGGAATCGACCCAGGAATCGAGCCAGGAATCGAGCCAGGAATCGGCGAGTTAACTTTTATGTGATTTTGGTCACATTTATTCGTCGGTCATGTTTCAGGTTGATTAATTTTGATCGAACAATGCGATTGTGAACAGGGCAGACGATGCTGTCTTTGGTCGTCAAAGAGGCGAAGACGGTACCTATGACTCTTTGGTCGAGGGCTTAAATTCAGAGACTGTTTTGTGTGACGTTCGAGCCAAGTTGCCTGATGGGATTCAGCTTACGAAGTTGAATAGTGTAAATTGATGTGTGATGCTGATGCATTGTTGTCATTATATAAAAGGCGAAAGTCCTTATGAACAAAGTATGTTGTGACCCGTTTGGGATTCTTACTAACCTAGGTGCTAGACATTAACGGGACGCGGAGTCGATTGATTTTTGCGTGTCAGATGTTGCCTTAGTTTTCCGTAAGAGTGAACGCTTTGTTCCAAGGTCGGACTAGTAGGCTAAATTCTGATTTTGTTAAGAGGTGATGTTTTAGCTATGGCACCTTATTTGCCAATAGTTATCATGCTGGGGTTGGGAATGCTTTTCGCTGCAGGGTCTTTCATAGGCTCTGGTTTGTTGGCTCCAAAGAAGCCAACAAATGCGAAATCTGCTCCTTATGAGTGTGGAATCGTACCACAGAGAGAACCCGTAGCACGTTTTCCAGTTCGGTTTTACCTCATAGCTATGATATTTATTATCTTTGATATAGAGATAATTTTCTTATACCCATTTGCGGTTGTCTTCCATCAGTTGGGCTCGTTTGGCCTCTCAGAGATGGTTGTCTTCGCGGTAGTGGTCTTTGTTTCTTTCGTCTATTTGATTTCAAATGGAGCGCTTGACTGGGGTCCAGTAAAGCGTTATGGAATTCAAGAACCTTATCCGCAGCGTACGACAACATCGACGATTCGTCGAGTTGCATCTGGCGAAGAAGCCGCTTGATAACTCAATAGCGCACACGGAGGCTTATAGTCTCCGTGTGCATTTTTTTGGCGATCTAAATCGCCACATACCCTTGGGTAATCCAATTTGGAGGTTTTTTGTGGGTTTAGAGGACTTGAGTCATAATTTCCTGACCGGGAATATTGAAAACTTAGTCAAATGGGCGCGTCGTAATAGCGTTTGGCCGGCCACTTTTGGTTTGGCTTGCTGCGCAATTGAGATGATGTCTGCTGGCGCTGGAGATTATGATCTTGCCCGTTTCGGGATGGAGGTCTTTCGGGCTTCCCCACGGCAGGCTGATTTGATGATCGTAGCCGGGCGTGTCTCTCAAAAGATGGCGCCGGTTCTGAGGCAGGTCTACGATCAGATGATGGAGCCTAAGTGGGTCATATCCATGGGTGTCTGTGCCTCAACTGGCGGAATGTTTAATAACTACGCCATCGTACAAGGGGTAGACCAAATCGTTCCAGTCGACGTCTATGCGCCTGGGTGTCCACCTGGCCCCGAGACGTTAATGCATGCAATATTGACCTTGCATGAGAAGATTCGAACTGGCGAGATTACTCGTCGTAAGGGTGAGGGAGCAGGGATAGTAGTTGAGGAGCGTCCGAGGATCTCTCCGATTGCACCTGCAAGTGCCTCCCCAAAGAGCGCTTCGGTAAAAGTGGTGAATAAGTAGATGATGGATGAAGTTGTTAAAGATTCTTCGGGCGTATATTTTCCAAGGCCCGATCAGTATCTAGCGCTCATAGAGGATTTGAAGGATCACACCTATGAATTCCTTTCGGATCTATGCGGTGTGGATTACCTTGGCGATTCCACCAGGGTGCTTCCAGATGGAGTGCTCGGTGAGCGTTTTGAGGTTGTAGTGGTGCTGACTTCTCTGGTAGAACGCAAGCGGGTTAGGGTACGCGTTCAAGTTCAAGAGGCAAACCCGATCGTAGGTTCGCTCTTTGACCTTTATGTGGGATGTGAGGCCATGGAGCGCGAGGTCTATGACCTTTTCGGAATAGTTTTCGAGGGTCATCCTGACCTTAGCCGAATCTTGCTTCCAGAAGAGTGGGAGGGCCATCCATTGCGCAAGGACTATTCGATTGGAAGAGTCCCTGTCCAGTTTAAAGCTTCTCAGGCAATCAGATAGGGGTGAATTGACGATGGTGAAGCAAGTATCAAGCGGATCTCCAAATAAGGCTTCGAATCCTTCTAAAGATTTACTCTCTAAGGAGGTTGAGATAGAAGCTCTAGCGGCTGAGACCTCTGAGGGTTCTCAGGAGATGTTCGAACGCTCTGACACAGATATGGTGGAGTTCCGACGAGAGTCCGGCTCGGTATTGCGAATTGCAGAGGGTGCTATCCTTGACTCGAGCGATATTGATGTAGAGGTTTCAGAAGACGAAACCATGATTATAAACATGGGCCCCCAACACCCCTCAACCCATGGTGTTTTGAGGTTGATGATGGAGCTCAAAGGCGAGATGGTTCTTCGAACTAAGCCAGTTATCGGTTACCTTCACACTGGAATGGAAAAGACTGCAGAAGGTCTTAGCTATATTCAGGGTTCGACCAACGTAACTCGAATGGATTATCTCGCTCCACTCCATAACGAACTGGTCTTTTCCTTGGCGACCGAGTCGTTACTTGGTATTGATATGCCACCTCGTGCAACCTGGATTCGGATGTTGATGTCGGAGCTAAACCGTCTTTCGTCACATCTTATGTGGATGGCGACGAATGGAATGGACCTTGGTTCGACTTCGATGATGATCTATGGCTTTAGAGAGCGAGAGATGGTGCTTTCTTTCTTTGAGAAAACTACCGGTCTTCGAATGAACCATAATTACATTCGTCCTGGTGGCGTCGCCGCGGACCTTCCCGATGGATGGTACGACGACGTTTTGGCAATTTGTCAAACGATTCCGGGTCGACTCGATGAATACGATGAGATGCTTACAGGTCAGCCGATCTTTCGCGAGCGAACTGAAGGGGTTGGAATCATAACCCAAGCCCAAGCGATCGCCCTTTCGGCTTCTGGTCCATTGCTTCGATCGACAGGCGTAGCGTGGGATCTTCGTAAGGACATTCCCTATTTGGCTTATGATGAAGTTGATTTTGACGTGATCGTGGGAAGCGTGGGGGACACCTTTGATCGTTTTGCAGTTCGCCTTGCCGAGTTGCGAGAGTCGGTGCGCATAATAGCCCAGATCATTGAAAAGATGCCCGAGGGTCCATATCGCACTTTGGATAAGAAAGTTACCCCTCCGCCGCGAAAGCGCATCGATGAATCGATGGAGGCACTTATTCACCACTTTAAGCTTTTCACAGAGGGCATTCATGTGCCACCTGGGGAGAGCTATGTTGCTGTGGAGTCACCACGCGGTGAGTTGGGTTGTTACATGGTCGCGGATGGTTCAGCTAAGCCGTTCCGTATGCATATTCGAGGGCCGTCCTTTGTGAATCTGCAGTCGCTTCCAACGATGATGGCTGGAAGTTTGATAGCGGACGCGGTTGCAATTATTTCCTCGATTGACCCAGTTATGGGAGAGGTGGATCGTTAAATGAGTGGTTTTTCGCAAATAATGCGAAGGCGTGCGGAGTCTCTCGTGGAACTTTACCCCGAGCGACGTTCGGCCTTGATTCCTCTTTGTCATCTAGCACAAGAAGAGGCTGGATACCTCAGTGAGGATATGATGCGAGATATTGCAGATCTCGTAGGCGTGACGCCCGCTGAAGTCTATGGAACGGCAAGTTTTTATGACATGCTCCACACTGAGCCAGTCGGCAAATATCTAGTCGGCGTATGCACCAATATTGCGTGTCTCTTGCAGGGCGGTGGCGAATTGCTCGAACACGCCGAGGAGAAGTTGGGCGTTTCGCCTGGTGGAACTACCCATGACGGAGTTTTTACCCTTGAAGAGGTTGAGTGTGTTGCCCATTGCGACAAAGCGCCTGCTGTCCAAGTCAACTATCGTTTTTTTGGGCCTCTGACGGATGAGACCTTTGATGAGTTGATCGATGACCTCAGCGTTGGAAAGTACGAGGGTGACGTTCCTAGCCATGGAACACTCATTCGAGTCCATCGCGAGGTTGGGATTGAGGTTCCAATGGAGGAGATTGTCGCTCAGCGCCGAGAGTCGGACGCCGCTATTGCCAGTCGTAAGGCAGCACTTGAAGCTGCGAAGGAGTCTAAGTGACAACTGTTAGTGAACACGTCCCCAAGATTGTGACTTCGCGCATCGGGTTGGATCAATCGTATTCGATTGATACCTATCTAGCAACTGGAGGTTATGTCGCCTTAAGAAAGGCGCTTACCACCATGACACCTGAGGCCGTGGCCAGCGAGGTTATGACTTCAAACTTATTAGGTCGAGGTGGAGCTGGTTTTGAAGTTGGACGCAAATGGTCCATGCTAAAGAACTCGCCCGTTCGATATTTGGTAGTCAACGGCGACGAATCTGAGCCTGCAACTTTCAAGGATCACATGCTTATTGAAGGCGATCCCCATCAAATAGTCGAAGGTACCATAATTACAGCCTATGCAGTAGGTGCTTCGCGAGCTTTTATCTTCATACGAGGTGAGTTCGCGTTAGGACTAGAAAGAGTTCAAGCTGCAATAAACGAAGCCTATCGCTATGGTGCTTTAGGGCAAAATATCTTCGGGAGCGGTTTTTCACTTGACTTGGTGCTACACCCCGGAGCCGGAGCTTATATTTGCGGAGAAGAGACTTCTCTGATCGAATCTTTAGAGGGTAAGCGCGGATATCCTCGAATCAAACCTCCATTTTTCCCCGCGGTAATTGGACTTTACGGTGCACCTACGATTGTAAACAACGTAGAGTCGATGTCCAATATTCCATGGATTGTAAATAACGGCGGTGCCGCTTTCGCCTCTCTGGGAGTAGGGCGTTCGACAGGTACTCGAATCTTTGCATTGGCCGGTCACGTCAATCGACCTGGTAATTACGAGGTCGAGATGGCGAAGATGACCTTTAGAGATTTGGTCGATTCGCCACAATACGGCGGTGGCATGAGGCTTGGCAGATCAGTCAAAGCCTTCATACCAGGTGGCGTTTCGGCACCATGGTTTGGACCTGAGGGTTTGGATATTCCCTTGAGCCAAGATGACGTTGCCAAAGCTGGATCGATGCTTGGTTCAGGGTCGATAGTCATGATGGACGACCACACCTGCATGGTCAGGGCTGCGTGGCGTATCACTAAATTTTTCAATCGAGAGTCATGTGGCCAATGTACGCCGTGTCGCGAAGGAAGCGGTTGGATTGAGAAGATGATGCGACGCATTGAAAACGGTGGAGGACGCGAGGCCGATCTAGATTTGCTTTTGGATGCCTGCGACAATATCGCGCCGGGTCTTTCGTGGCCTCCGGCCCAAACGACGATATGTGTTCTAGGACCATCGATTCCTTCGTCAGTAGTTGCTGCGATAAAGATGTTTCGCGACGAATTTTTAATTCACATCAAAGAGGGTGGTTGTCCGTATGAGTAATACCGAATCGAATCCGGATTCACTAAAGATTGTCGTTGACGGAGTAGAGATTGACGCTAAGCCAGGTGAACTTATAATTTCGGCTGCCGAGCGCAACGGTGTCTTCATACCTCGTTTTTGCTATCATCCGAGAATGTCTTCGGTTGGCGTCTGTCGAATGTGTCTGGTGGATGTAAAGGGGCCACGTGGTTTTAGTTTGGCACCTTCTTGCTATCTGACGGTGGCTCCCGGAATGGAAGTCATCACCAACTCCGATAAGGTAAAAAAGGCCCAGGATGGCGTTCTTGAGTTTCTTTTAGTAAACCATCCGCTTGACTGTCCAGTTTGCGACAAGGGAGGCGAGTGTCCACTTCAGGACCAGACTTTAGCCTATGGCCCGGGCGAATCCCGCTTTGTTGAAGAAAAGCGTCACTTCGAGAAGCCAATTGCCCTCTCTGAGATCGTCTATCTTGATCGGGAGCGATGCATCCAATGTGACCGATGCGTTCGATTTGCCAGTGAAATTGCCTTTGACCCCTTGATTGAGTTCATCGGAAGAGGTGATCATACCGAGGTAAATACCTTCCCTGACAGCCCCTTTGCTTCATACTTCTCAGGTAATACGGTTCAGATATGTCCCGTTGGCGCTTTGACAGCGAAGCCATATCGATTCAAAGCACGCCCTTGGGACTTAGAGCAGAGTGAAAGCACCTGTACTACTTGCTCTGTAGGTTGTCGAATTGCGATTCAGACCTCTCGTAGTGAAGTGACTCGCTATCTAGGAATCGATTCCGACGCAGTAAATCACTCTTGGTTGTGTGATCGGGGACGTTTTGGCTACGAAGCCACTAACTCTTCCGAACGGCTTTCAGAGCCATATGTTCGATATCGCTCAGATCTTGCAGCGGTTTCATGGCGGGATGCGATTGGTAAGGTCGGAAGTATCCTTCGAGGAGCGATCTCCCAGGATCCAGCAAATGTCGCCTTTATAGGTGGCTCGAGCCTTACCAATGAGGGAATCTATTCCTTTGTTCGACTTGCCAAGTCGGGACTTTCTGTGGAGAATTTCGATGCCAGAGTTATGCCAAGTCGCTCAGCGGACGTTCTATTTTCGCTTCCGCGAGTGTCATTGAACGAAGCCATGGCTTCGTCGATCGTAGTTGTCATAGGGGCCGATCCTCGCGAAGAGATGCCAGTCCTCTTTCTGAGAATGGGCGAGGCATCTAAGACCAAGACTGAGATCTATGAGCTTTCTAGGGTCGAGACATCGATTTCAACTTTTTCCAAGCATATTGGGGTCTCTCAGATCGACCTTTTGCGCCAACTGCGCGAAGGTAACTTCGGCACTAACACATCTTTAGAGTCTTTGTTTGATCGACTTGCAACTGTGGATAAAGTTACCTTTGTCATAGGGGACGAAACCATTGCGAATGCTTCGGTGATCACGGACGAACTCGCCCTGGCGTTGCACGAGAAGGTCCCAAATGCGGGTTTTCTCTTTATGATGTCGGATGCGAATATTTTTGGTGCCTATGACCTAGGAGCGATTCCTGGATATGGTCCAGGTAGGGTAGCCCTAGGCACAAATGGCGATAGCAATATTGGAATCGATACTTATTCGATATTGCGACGTGCTTGTGACCAAGATATGGTCCTTGTTATCTTGGCTGAGGATCTAATCACCAAGATGGCCGATACGGCTTTAGTCGAAGCTGCACTTTCGCGATCTACGGTGATAGTGATCGATAGCTATTTGACTGCTACGGGTAAATACGCAGAGGCTATCTTGCCACTGGTGGCTCCGGGAGAGACCGCTGGAACTCATACAAACTTTGAGGGACGTGTTTCGCGTTTAGGTAAGGCTGTGGTACCGATGGGCCAAGCTAAGACCGACGTGGTGATTGCAGCTGAGATTGCTCGCGAGATGATGATCGAAGCCACAAGCCATGACCATGAAGATATTTTCAATGAGATGGTGGCCACCTGCGCACTATATAGCGGCCTCTCCTATAGCGAACTTGGTTCTGAGCGGTCTCCGGACGGGGTGATTGTCCCGCTGCCGAGAACGAAGGTTGCGATTGGTCGCCGTCGTTCTTTGGATCCGATCGCCACTCCTGGTCTGGTGTCTAGTGGTCGCCAAGGTCCTCCAGCAAATATCGATGAAGCTGTCGATAATGGACCATCTGACTACGTGGGAAGATTTACTCAGGCGAGCTTTGCAAGGCAGTCAGATAAAGTTGACCTTGTTGACCATCAACAAGATGGCGAGTACCTCCTAGTGTTGACGCGTCCACTCTATTATCCGACCCCCGATCTTGTGGTGTCTCCTGTGATGAAGGCTTTGATACCATCCTCGCAAGTTCGAGTTCCTTCTATCCTGGCGGATAGTCTTGGACTCATTGACGGCCAGGAGGTTGAACTTAGCAACGGACAGATGGGCATCCTTAGGGTTCCTGCTCTGATTGATAAGACGCTTCCTGATGACATAGTGGTCGGTACGTTGGGGTCGGGAGTCAACTTGTTGTCCATCGTGGATTCGTCTAAAGAAGTAAATTATGTGAAGGTAGGGATAAACTGATGGGTCAAGACCCGCTTTTTCTCGGCCATATCTCACTAGGGGTTGTCCTGATCGTCGTTGTAAAGGTCCTCGTGGCTTTTGTAGCGCTTTTGGTCTCAGTTCTTTTGATGATTTGGTTCGAGCGTAAGATAATCTCGGATATGCAGAACCGAATTGGACCTAATCGAGCAGGCCCCTATGGTATTCTTCAGACACTTGCCGATGGAATCAAGCTCTTTTTCAAGGAAGATTTGATACCAGAAAAGAGTGATCGATTCGCCTTCAAATTGGCTCCATATTTGACGGTTATCCCGGCATTTTTGATCTTTACGATCGTACCAATTGGCGGCACAGTCCATATCTTTGGTCACGTAGCGCAGTTGCAAGTCGCGGATCCCCCGATTGGAATTCTCTTTTTGCTTGCGATGTCATCGGTCGCGGTCTACGGTACAATGCTGGCTGGTTGGTCTTCTGGCTCTAAATACCCGTTGCTTGGCTCTGTTAGAGCTTCAGCACAGATGGTCTCCTACGAGGCCGCGATGGGACTTTCGGTCGCAGCTGTTGTATTGATAACTGGTTCCTTGGGTACTCGGGACATAGTCAACTCTCAGATGGGATCGTTCTTTGGGATCTTCCCCAAGTGGAATATTATTCGCCTTGGTATCGTACCCTTTGTTATCTTTGTGATCGCGATCACCGCCGAGTTGAATCGTCCTCCATTTGACCTAACCGAAGCAGAACAAGAGTTGGTCGGTGGATTCCATACCGAGTATTCTTCGATTCGGTTTGCCCTCTTTTTCTTGGCTGAGTTCATGAATACGATTTCGATGTCAGCTGTCATCGTGACCTTGTTCCTCGGTGGTCCAGATGGCCCCAACCTCGGTGGGCCTGCATGGATTTGGCCGATTCTCTGGTTCTTGATCAAGACTGGTGCATTTCTTTTCTTTTACGTATGGGTAAGAGCGGCTCTACCGCGATTGAGATACGATCAGCTGATGGATTTGGGTTGGAAGATACTTATCCCAATCTCGCTGGCTTGGCTTCTGTTGGTTGGAGCTATGCAAGTATCTAAGGTCTATGGTTTTGTCCTTTTCGTAGTCTTTTTGATAGGTGGATCGGTGCTCTATCGAGCTGTATCGATCGGACGCGACAACGATTCAGACGTTGAGACGATTACTACATTTACACGGATTAAGTTCAACGATGAAACCTCCATCGAAGGCTCAAATGAGGGAGATAACTGATGGGCGTATTTGATGGCTTCAAGGGCTTCAAAGTCACGCTGAAGCAAATGGCTGAGCCTCGCATTACTGGCCAATATCCAAGGGATAAAAGGCCAAAGCCACCGCGGTTCCATGGACGTCACGTCCTGAATCGTTACGAAGATGGTATGGAAAAGTGTATCGGTTGTGAGCTTTGTGCCGGGGTTTGCCCGGTAGGTTGCATCTACGTAAGAGGCAAGGATAATCCTATCGATGATCCAGTCTCACCGGGTGAGCGATATGGATTTGTCTATGAGATTAATTATCTTCGATGTATTCACTGCGACCTTTGTGTAGAGGCCTGTCCGACCGAGGCAATCACCGAGTCGAAGCTCTTTGAGTTTTCCTTTACTTCGCGTCAAGACGCCATTTATACAAAGGATGAATTGGTCGTCGATGACGATGGCAAGCCGATGCAAATGCCCTGGGAGGACTGGCGAGAAGGCGATGACGAGATGACATCTGGTTGGATGCGCGCAACCTCTCCAAGTGGTGATCCGGGCTTCGAAGGTATTGTTCATTGGTCCAATGAACTGGGTTATGGGACGAGAACTCCCGAAGACGGTCAAAAGAGCGATAGAGACGAGAGCGCCGTTAATTCCTTTGCAATTAGGAAGATCAAAGGGGATCGCATCTCCAAAGCTAACGGTGGGAGGGTTAGATAGTGGAGACAAGCCTTATCTTAGCTGCAATCGCTAAGCCGGATTTGATTACATTTATTGCGGCTGCAGCAATTGTTTTGGCTGGCGCTTTTGGCGTTGTGGCATCAAAGAATCCAGTCCATTCGGCTTTGTCATTGGTGATGACGATGTTTGGAATCGCCATTTTGTTTATTGAAGAGAATGCGCAGTTTTTAGCGGCGGTACAGATAATTGTCTATGCCGGTGCAGTCGTTGTTTTGTTCTTGTTTGTCATCATGTTGCTTGGCGTCGATAGAAGAGAGATCTTTTCGCGTGAGAAGCTCCGAGGTCAACTCCCTATGGGTATCGTTGCAGGAGTAATCGCCTTGGGCGAAGTACTCCTTTTGGCTAAGACCACCTGGGCAACGGGGGCTAAAGCATCGACGGGTCCAGTCGGGAATTCCGTGGACAATGTAACAAGAATTGCACGGGCTGTCTTTTCGACCTATCTTCTCCCATTTGAAGCAACCGCAGTTCTGCTCGTCATCGCGGTTCTTGCCGCGGTGTATCTGGCTCGTCGTGTGGTTGTCGAACATAACGAAGAAGAAGAGATCGCAGTTGCGATTCCCGAGCCAGATGATAGCGACTTTGGGGTCTCGATTTCAACGGCCGACTATAGCGAGGATTTTGAGAATGAATCTGATGAAGAGGTGATCGATCTATGAGTATTCCAGGAAGTTGGTTCTTAACACTGGCTGCGGTGCTCTTTAGTGTTGGCGTCGTTGGCGTTTTGGTTAGACGTAATGTAATCGTGATGTTTATGTGCGTCGAGATGATGCTAAATGCAGTGAATTTGACCTTTGTTACCTTTGCACGAATGTTGGGCGATATAGGCGGTCAGGTACTTGTCTTTTTCGTTCTAGTTGTTGCGGCTGCAGAAGTAGTAGTTGGATTGGGAATCATCGTTTCAATCTTTAGGCGACGCGTAGGCGCTACCGCCGATGACTTACATCTTTTGAGGGGCTAGCGTGGAAGGTTTAATTTTTCTCATACCGGCTATGCCGTTAGCTGGTTTCTTTATCAACCTATTTTTTGGGAGATTTCTTCCAAAGCGGGTTGTAGGTTGGCTGGCAACAGCTCTGGTCGGTGTCTCATTTGTAATTGCACTGACTGAATACTTTCACCTGCTTTCTCTGACTTCAGCTGCTAGGGCGTTGGCACCTAACCTCTTTACATGGTTTGCAGTGGGTCATTTGAGCATTCACTTCGGGGCATATTTGGATCCGTTGTCGAGCGTGATGATATTGTTCGTCACCGGTGTAGCGACCTTGATACATGCTTATTCCATTGGCTATATGGATCATGATCCTCGATTTAGAACGTTCTTTGTCTATTTGAACCTCTTTGTCTTTTCAATGTTGGTCTTGGTTCTTGCCAATAACTTTGTTGTAGCCTTTCTTGGTTGGGAGGGCGTTGGCGCCTGTTCGTATTGGTTGATCTCATTTTGGTTCGACCGAGATAGCGCAGCTTCAGCTGGTAAGAAGGCCTTTATCATCAACCGAATTGGTGACTTTGGCTACATGCTTGGAATGTTCTTGCTCTTTGAGGTTGCAAAGTCGCTCAATTATACTTCGGTGTTTGGCAATATTGCCTCGAGCGCAGCACATGGTGGTCATCCCTTCATAAGCGGCCCCCAAGCTACTGCGATTGCCTTGCTGCTCTTTGTCGGTGCGGCTGGTAAATCCGCTCAGATCCCACTCTTTGTATGGCTAGTGGATGCCATGGAGGGTCCAACTCCAGTTTCAGCTTTGATTCATGCCGCCACAATGGTTACCGCAGGCGTCTATTTGATGGCTAGAGTCGCTCCGATCATTCACCTCTCATCGAACGCTGGCACCGTGATTGCGATAGTTGGCGCTGCGACTGCCTTTGTCGCTGCGACCGCTGCGACTGCCCAAAATGACATCAAGAAGGTTCTTGCTTATTCAACGGTTTCGCAGCTTGGGTATATGTTTCTTGGAATTGGTTCAGGAGCATATGTTGCCGCGATCTTTTTGATGATAACCCACGCATTCTACAAAGCACTTTTGTTCCTTGGCGCTGGCTCAGTGATTCACTCCTTGGGTGATGAACAAGATATCAAAAAGATGGGAGCGCTCTATAAATTGATGCCAATTACTGGCTTCACCTTTATCATTGCGTGGCTTTCCATTGCAGGTTTGCCGCCTTTTTCGGGATTTTTCTCCAAAGGCGATGTCCTCCTAGCTGCCTATTCAAAGTCTCCAATACTTTGGGCCGTTGGAGCCATAACAGCAATACTTACGGCTTACTACATGGGACGAGAAGTTTATCTGGTCTTCTTTGGCTCACCAAGATATCGCGAAGCGCTCACTAACCATGATGGCCACGGTGCTCATTCAGAGCCCCATGAGTCTCCAAAGGTTATGACCGTGCCGCTGATTATCCTGGCAATTGCCTCGATCTTGGCTGGTGTCATGAACCTTGGTATTAGCTCGAGCACAGACTTTTTAACGAACTGGCTTATGCCAGTCTTTGGTAAGGCTCAGGCAAACTTGACCTTTGGTGGTGGTACTAAAGTGATTTTGGAAGTCGGTGACATCGTCTTTGCGCTTCTAGGTATCTTCATAGCAACTAGAGCTTGGTCTAAGACCGCAAGCAACCCATCTCTCGAGGTTGGTTTCTTGAAAAAGGGATGGCAGATCGACCATCTCTTCGACTCAGTCTTCGCTAGAGGATCTAGCGGACTCGCGATCGAATTGAATGAGATAGTTGATAATGAAGTCATCGATGGTGCTGTAAATGGCTCGGGACGTCTAATTGGCGCTCTTGGTGGATCGCTGCGGGGAATTCAAAGTGGTTACGTTCGAAGTTATGCCTTGATCATCAGCTTTGGTGTGGTTTTGATTCTCGGCTTTGTAATTACGAGAGCAGGTCTTTAGGAGATGTTATATGTCGAACCAATGCAAGATGAGATTAATAGTGGCGGTGAAGTTCGTTGAGTAACGTATTGGAAGTCCTTGTTATTTTGCCAGCCGTAGGTGCTCTTTTGATTGCGCTCCTTCCCAAAGAGGTCCGAGGAAGACTGGTAGTTCCAATAACAGGAGCTATATCTATTGCCGAGGCAATATTGGCGATCGTTCTCGCCGTCAACTTCAAGGCTGGAGTGGCATCTTATCAATATGTTTCGAGCTACAGTTGGATCTCTTCTTTTGGGATCTCTTGGAAGCTCGGGGTAGATGGGATCTCGATCTTTTTAGTCCTTCTGACGGCCTTGATCTTTCCGATTGCATATATCGGTGCCAAGGAGCGAGCCAACGCGCAGAGCTTCGCAGCCTGGATGCTTCTCCTAGAGGCAGCCTGTATGGGTAGTTTTATGAGCTTGGACCTGTTCGCATTTTTTGTTACCTTTGAATTGACCTTAATACCGACCTATTTCCTGATCGGGTCGTGGGGCTATGAAAAGAGTGGCGCTGCGGCTATCAAGTTCTTTATCTATACCTTCCTAGGCTCTGCACTTTTGCTAGTTGGAATGCTTGCACTCGTCTTTATCCATTCGGCTCAAACTGGCGTTACGACCTTTGACATTGCCGCTTTGGCTAAGACATCACTTTCTAGCGGAACTGAGAAGTGGCTCTTTTTGGCCTTTACCGCGGCATTTGCCGTGAAAGCTCCGATCTTCCCCTTTCACACTTGGTCGCCTGACGCCTATCGGCAAGCGCCTACGTCGGGCGTAATTGTCCTTGCTGCCATTATGGCCAAGCTTGGTACCTATGGTATCTTGCGTTTTGACTTCACGCTCTTTCCGCATGCGGTTGTCTCATTTGGTCCATTGCTGCTTACTTTGGCGGTAATAGGGATCATCTACGGAGGAATCGTGGCCGCTGGCGAGCGTGATATAAAGCGAATGCTCGCCTATTCTTCTTTGAGTCACATGGGCTTTATAATCTTAGGATTCTTTGCCCTGTCGCGCGAGGGCGTAGCTGGCGGCGTGCTTCAGATGATAAATCATGGCATCTATACTGCTGCACTATTTTTATTGGTGGGCTTTCTCTTTGCGGCAACTGGAGCTATCGACATGGATCGCCTTGGTGGGCTTCAATCCAAGGCACCGGTCATGGCAGGTATTTTCACCTTGTTTGTAATGGCATCGATAGGACTGCCTGGACTTAGCGGCTTTGTAGGTGAGTTTTTGATTCTCATTGGTAGCTTTAGCACCCATCGCTGGTGGGCTGTTGTGGCTGCTTTTGGTGTCGTTATCTCAGCCGTCTATATGCTTTGGTCATACCAACGGATATTTCATGGGAAGCCATCGGAGCCGGACTTGATTCCAGAGAGTCGTCCGATTGAGATCAAGAAGGGTCAGATCTTGGTCCTTGCACCACTGATCGTGATAGTAGTTGCTTTGGGTCTTTATCCACGACCGATCCTTGATCGAATAACTCCCAGTGTGAATGCCCTTATAAGCCATGTAAATGCCGCGAACGTCTCTCCGAATGCTATAGGCGTTATCGTGCAAAAAGGAAAGGGATAGTCCTTATGAATTCAATCCTTGGATTAATATCTACTGGCCCCAAGATTGTCTTTCCGTCGATTTCCTATAAGGCAATTGGCCCCGAGATAATTCTGATCGTGGGAGCCCTGGTGATCATGCTGATCTCATCGCTTGCGCCATCGCTAAAACGGACCAAGGCGATTGGCGCGATGGCATTTGCCGTAACCGCCATTGCTTTGATCGATTCGATTGTTCTTTGGTCGAACTTTGTCTCCCATGGGGCATCGAGAGCGATAGCATCCTCGATCGTACTCGATGGATTTGCTATATTTTTGATGATTACGATCTCTTCTGCGGCGCTTCTGTCGGTATTGGCCGGCGAAGCTTACCTATCGAGGAGCCGGATCGGTCGAGTTGAGTATCACTGCCTTTTGCTTCTATCAAGCGCTGGCGCCATCCTTTTAGCAAGCGCTGGCGACCTGATCGTTGTCTTTTTGGGCCTTGAGATCTTGTCGATTGCCCTCTATGTCATGGCAGCTTTCGAAAAGCGCAACCAACTATCTGGTGAAGCAGGACTAAAGTACTTCATACTTGGCGGTTTTTCCTCTGCAATCTTCTTGTATGGAATTGCCCTTACATACGGTGCCACCGGCACTACCAACATTCAAAAGATCGCCTCTTTCTTGGCCACTAATACCGTAACTTCTAACGGTGTTTTATTGGCTGGAATTGCGCTTTTGATCGTCGGTTTGGGCTTCAAGGTTGCTGCAGTTCCTTTTCACCTTTGGACACCAGACGTCTATCAAGGAGCTCCAGCGGCTGCGAGTGGTTATATGGCAGCAGTGGCCAAGGCCGCAGGTTTTGCAGGTCTGCTGAGGATTCTGATAACGGCGTTTCCTACTCAGCGCCTTGATTGGCAGCCTATTATTTGGGGACTTGCGGCTCTTACGCTCGTTGTGGGTGCAATACTGGCGATAGTTCAAAGCGATATCAAGCGCATGCTTGCATACTCCTCGATTAATCATGCTGGTTTTGTACTACTTGGAGTTGCAGCTGGCACTGCCGGTGGGGTTTCAGGCTCGCTGTACTACTTGATCGCTTACACCTTCATGGTCATTGGCACCTTTGCTATTGTAAATGTCTTTGAAGATAGCGATACGGGTGTGGTTCCGATCGAACGCCTTAGGGGTCTCGCTAGAACTAATCCGGCGCTAGCGCTCTTTATGGCAGTATTACTCGTAGCTCAAGCAGGTGCGCCGCTCACAACTGGTTTATTGGCTAAGTTCTCAGTTATTGCTGCGACTGTAAAGGCTCATTCTTATATCCTCGCCGTGATTGCGATGCTATCAGCTGTAATCGCCACCTTCTTCTATCTGCGAGTGGTAGCCGTCATGTACTCTAAGGTTCCACAAGACAAGGTCTCTGAATCACCTATTGACGATGAGGAAGTGTTGGTATTTGCGAGTGGCGGTGATGGTGATCTGGGTTCGTTCGATCGACCCGAAGGCGATTTGGCGGTACTAGCTCCCGCAAAGGTGGCGGTAGCTCGCTCGCTACGAATTTCAACTGAAGCTAAGATCGTGGTCGGAATAAGCATTCTATTTACTGTTGGATTTGGTATCTTTCCGAATCCTCTTGTTCATATGGCAGATTTAGCCAAGCTTCTGTTTTAGAGAATCAATTCTTCGAGAACCAGTTTTTAGGGCGGGTTCGCAATGAGTAGATGTTAATCAAAAGGGCTCGATTAAGGTGTTTATCACCCTGATCGAGCCCTTTGTTTTTAGCGATTGTGGCGCGTTCGGGCTTTTCTCGCAATGTTGGTCGCAATTAGCATTAAAAGGGGACCAACTCCTGCTTTGCCTTGGATGGTTGGTTTCGGTCTAAAAAAGGCGGTCTTTCAGTTTTTTGTGGGGGAATGAAGTTCGGATACTTTATTCTTGCGAGCCAGGATGCCAGGATTGAAAGAATTGCAAGGAGCTAGTTTTGTTTTTGAATTTCGGAGAGATTCTTGAATGTATTTTCGCGGTATAGGTTTTAATAGTGGGTTTTAGTACTTCCTTGCCATTGATTTGGGCAAGGAAAGAGGGGGTAAACCGGCACCTAAGGACTAAACACAGCTCCCCATTGGCCTTTTAGATTGGCCTTTTAGAACTAGTTCTAGCATCGTTTGGCTCTTTCAAGTAGCAATACCGATTGCTATTGCTTTGGAACTAGAAACTTTCCTATAACTGGAAGTTCCCAAAGCGATTCTGCTCGAGCAATTGCGATAGCAATTTGAGGGAGGCTGTCTGGGGATTCAAAGACCAGATAGCGAGGAAGCCAGATTGGATGGAATTTGGAGTTGAAGCGCCAGAGGCTCTCAATCTGCATTGTATCTGATAATCTTTTGAGAAACCATCTTTCGATCCTCGAACTGACACCGTCTTCAGTCTCTCCAGCTATGACGGCACGCATTGTCGCGAAGTTTAAGCTGAGCGCCTCCATTGCATTTGCCCTTAGATATTCAATTGTGGCGACCACCATAAGGTCGGTTAGTCCATTTGGATGGTCAGCTAGATCCCGACGCATAAGGTCAAGTGAATATCCATTTATTCCTGGTGCGGGTACCCATTGGCAGAAGCCCACCACCTCGTTGTTTGGGCCATAAGCTATGCTCAATAAGAGGCCAATATCTCTTGGATCTAGAAAGCGACCAAGTGTCATAGAGAAGCCTCGTTCGACCCCACCTTTGCGACTTTGTGCGAGGACTCTGGTGAGTTCATCGCGCAACGGGCCGCTAACAGTTGCCGGGTCTACGAATTCGACACGGTAGTTGTAGTTGCGCATTCTGTTGACGGCTTGCCGGAGCGATTTATTCTTATTTCCATCTAGGTGGAAGTCGGAGACATTTACCACTGCTTCATCTCCGATATAGATGGAGTGAAGGCCGCTAGAGGCATAGGTTGTCTGCCATGGTTCGCCAGAACCTAGTACGCATATCGTCCAACCATTTGAATTTGCATGATTTCGAAATGCATTCCAGGCTTGAGTGGCCGTTGCAGCTGGTCCTATAGGGTCAGGTGAGACCACGGCTACTGTGCCAATCACGGCATAGGCGATCAAGGTGTTATAGGCGATAAAGTGCGATTTGTCGTCGCGAAGAGCAAAGTAGTCAAGTGTGGTTTTGGAGTAGCGGTTGACTATCTCAGTTGGCGTAAGTGCAGGTCGACCTGGCAGAGTCAATCTTGCCACCTTTGCCTCAACTACTGGTCGAGATGCTCGAAGGAGAAGAAGAGCTAGAAGCGTTAAGGCGGAGTAGCTGAGCGCTGGGGCTAGAAAAAGGTTGATTGAATGAGGAATTGGGATCGATTGTGACCCTACCATCCGTTCAAGAACCGCTAGGAGTCCATTGAGTATTCCTATAGAGGTGCTACGGCTAAAGAGCAGAAGATCAAGGCGTAATGCTAAAGAGCCAGCGATAAAGATCAAAAGCCATCCAATTGGTATCCTGATGATGCCCTTTAGCATGGGAATCCTATTTGTTGGCGCAGTGAATGCTTTGCGAGAGGCGACGAGCGATCCAACCAATATCGCGGTCAGAATCGACTCCTCAATGTCGCCACCCTTGATCAGGTTGGTTATGACGCTGGCGCTAGCTATAGCCACTGTCAGCAGGTAGGCGACTCGTTGACCCCTTCTTAGACCACTGGCGAGAGCCATTAGCCCCACGGATTCGATCGCAGCAATCGCATTGGCGGCCACGGGTACCGCTAGTGGGATGAACTCTGTTATAAGACTTAGCCGCGAGCGAAGTGGTGGCACCAGAGTTGAAATTAAGTCAATTAATCCAACTAGCAGAACGCCAAGGGCCACTAGTCGCCGTGGCCTTGAGAATTTGGTAGAGGTTGCGTCGCTAGGAATGTAGCCTTCGCCACCGGGATATGACGCCAGGATACGCAGGCCACTCGTCGGATCGTGTTTTCCTAGACGAACAAGTCGCTCGCTCCTTGACTCTAGGGGCAGTTCTTCAGTCTGAGAATAGAGACGAACTCTCACTTTGGCACCTGGCTGAATTTCTACCCAGGTGCACTGCGCGATCGGCTGAAAGACTGATGGTAGTCCAAATCGTGCTGGGGACTCTCTGTAGCATTTTGATATTCCACCAGTGGCGCAAAAGAATCCTGAGGTCATGTCGGTCATCTCGGGGTTCAGGCTGTTGCCGATGATGGTTCCGATATGGCTGTCGTCTAACGCCTCCATGGCTGCGATTCGTGCGGCAAGGTTTGGTAGTGCTTCTCCGCTATTTGTGGCGATAAGTGGATTTTCAATCATCCCGGCGTATGTTCGACGCGCTAGCCACGTTGCAATGGTCAGGACTAGGACTGCATCCAATAGTGTGGCTGCGCCAGCAATTTGGATAAAGGGTGCTAACGCGCGAATTCGATGTTTGAAGTGACCTATCGTTGGCAGCGCCAGAATTACCGGCAACTTAATGAAAAAGGCGCCCAGAATCGGTGCGATGAGCCATGGAAGATATCGCATTGCCTTTCGATAGAAGATTCGGGATGCGAAGAATCGAGATATTGCGCCCTGGTTGTCGACGAGGTCTATGCCTTCTAGCCATTTTGCCCGTTTGGTCAGATGGGGAATTATCTCCCCAATGAGATGCGTAGACCATGGGGTATCAACTTTTGAATATGGATCGACTTGATTCGATCTGGCTTCGAATTCTCGCCCTGAGAATATATCGATTGTTTTTGGTCCATTGGTGGTCTCGACAATAAGGCTGACCTTGATTCCTAAGCTGGCTTGGCCTATCGTTTCTAAGTCTTTTTGTTGAGAGAGATCCCAAGCTAGAGATCGATCTCTAGAACCAGGAAGAATGTAGATTTCAAAGCCGTGAGAGGTAGTGAGGTCCCGAAGTTGACCAAAGAACTCCTTTTCCTGATCGATTAGGTCACAAACTTTGACTTGTAGGGTTTGATTGGAAAGATCAAAGAGATTCCCAGCAAAGATTATTACCCCTGGTCCATCGAGTGTTGCCAGGTATTCCTTGAATTTGGTTAGTTCGCCGCGAGTGCCGGGCTCAAAGCGACCGATCAAAAGATCTGAAGCTACGATCACCCGGCTTCCGATACCGACATGAACTTCAATTTCTTTCTTGCAAGCGCTATGAAGGCTTTCATCCACAAAATCATCGATGCTTTCTTTAATGTGCATCGTTTGATTTTCGGCTTCATATGGTTTTGCAGATAGTGAATCCAAGTTAGTTATCCTTACCCCTTTCATATCTCAATAGGATAATCGCTATCAGGGATTGATTATCTGACTGAAGTGATCCAAGGAGATATCCAAATATGCAAATTGACCTTTCAGGCCGACCCAAGAATTGGATAATCAACGAGAAGGTCAGTATCAATGAAACCGCGATCATCTTTGATATTGACGGAGTTCTAGCGGATGCTTCTCTCCGGCAACACTTTTTAGATCGCCCGAGACGCGACTGGGATGGATTTTTCAATGCGGCTGGTGATGACCCCCTGATCAAAGAGATGGGCACCTTGATGACGCTTATCGATCCCCAATTTAGTTTTATTTTGATGACCGGTCGACCGTCGTCGATCGCCGACTTGACCGTTGCATGGTTAGCTACGAACAACCTTCGGTGGGATCTGTTGATTACCCGTAATTGGGGGGACTATAGCCGAGCGAGAGAATTCAAGGCGTTAGAGACCAATCAGTTGTTGGGGATGAACTTTGAGATCGTTTTGGCATTCGAAGATGATAAGCGAAACGTCGAGATGTTTCGAGAAAATGGGGTGCCATGTATCTACATTGAGTCGGGCTACTACTGATCCATTGCATCGAAAGACCAAAAGCTAAAGCACGGTTTGCCCTGCTTGAATCGTATGAATCAGCTTTGATCTAGCCGATAGTTGCCCCTTGGGGCAACTATCGGCGATAAAGTTTATAATTCTTATCAATTGGTCTCTTTGAGAACTTACATTAAGGACCAGCCTGATTATCGACCTAACTTGTTCAATGGCCGATAATCAGCTACCACAATGAGGCTCCACAACGCCTAAAGAGTCTCCCAATTCGCTTGCGCACCCATTGGGCGTTGGCTTTCTAGAAATGTAGCGGTTTGCTTGTATCTTTAGCTACGAAGGAGTCAATCTCGAAAATTATTGAATTGTAGGGGTATCTGAAAATCACCCTCGCGCAGTTTGGAGATCACCTCTTGGAGATCATCTCGTTTTTTGCCTGAGATCCGCAAGGAATCGCCTTGGATTGAACCCGAGACGCCTTTGAGGTTTAAGTCTTTTATGAATTTGTTAATTGCTTTTGCTTTTTCAGAGGAAATTCCGGCAACGAGCTTGATCGTTTGACGAGCCGATCCCCGACTACCTTCTACAATTTGACCCTTCTCGAGGCTCTTTAGCGAGACGCCCCTTTTTACTAGTTTTTCTTCCAGTACGATTTCAAGAGCCTTTAGGCGGTCCTGAGACGATGATGAAAGGTGGAGCTCGGAGTCGGTATATTCGATCTCCGAATTTGTATCTTTAAAGTCGAAACGTGTCGATGCTTCGCGATTTGCTTGATCAACCGCATTTCGAACTTCTTGTAGGTTTACTTCTGAAACGACATCAAATGTTGGCACACTAATATAGGATATTCACAAAAGAGTGGGTCGGTGCCCGAGCGGTCAAAGGGAGCAGACTGTAAATCTGCCGGTTACGCCTACGTAGGTTCGAACCCTACCCGGCCCACAAAGCTATGTTCGACTTTATTTGTATCCGAAAAATTAGATAAAGTTATTGGCGACATAGCACTCAAGAGTCTCCCTTCTTACCACCCTTTTTACCGTAAAGTTTCCCTTTGGGTATATTGAGAAGTTTTGACCTTATTGCGTTTCTTGGATTTAGATTCTGCTAGCGACATTTAACCTGGTACTAATGATCTTCTCGCATGGCAATTGCTTATCTGCTGATTTCGTTTGCTTAGGCTGGGAAGTGGTCGATTTCTGTTATTTATGAAATTGTGCTGAAGTGACGATTAGTATTCGACCTCCATTCGGGATTGTGTGAGTGAAATATCAGGTACGATTAATTGTTATAGATAGTTGATTAGTAACCCGATCTGGAAAGTGCAAGTCCGCTTCGACCCGAAATTTCCCAATCGATGTAGTTGGCAGTCTTAGTAATCTTAAAGAACGACGGTCCCAAGAAGGCAAATGCAATTAGCTCAATCGAAATTGATGAATGGAATCAACAATCTAACTACCGTGCGTAGGCATGATCTAAAATTTGTACGCAACGTTGGAATTGTTTCGACCGTGGCTATAGTCATTGGCTCGCTTTCTCCATCGGTTCCCTTCACCTCTAAAATTCCCGGTTCATGGTTTTTTGGAATCGCCAACGGTCCGCTTTCGTTAGGGATACTTCCTTCGTGGCTCGCACAAGCGATTTTTTATTTCGGCTTTATCTCAGGTCTTTTAGCCTGGCTATGGCTAGTTCAACTTGTCATGGCAAAGGAAGTTACCACTAAGCAGTTGATAGTGATAGGAGCAATCTGGTTTGTACCCCTTGCGATAGCCGGTCCCCTATATTCGAGAGATATTTACAGCTATGCTGCAATTGGCGAAATGGTCTCGAGGCATATTTCACCCTATCAGTATGGCCCCAATATTTTGGGAGCGACGCCATATTTGAATACAGTTGACCCATTTTGGGGTAATGCTCCAGCTCCTTATGGCCCGCTCTTTTTATGGTTTTCCGGTGTTGCGGCGGTCGTAACCCAGCATAATCCATTTGCCACCATGCTATTTTTGAGAGTCGCCACGGTCATTGCTGTCTTAGCCATCATCTTCAGTTCGATGAGAATCGCAGAGATTTTGGGTAAAGACAAAAGGATCGCTTTGGTTTTGATTGGATTAAATCCGATCGTAATCTTTCACCTTGCATCTTCTGGCCATAACGATGCGTTCATGATAGCTTTCATGACCCTTGGCCTTTTGATGTTTTACAAGGGTCATTCTATTTTAGCGACGGTCTTGATTTCTGCAGGTGCGGCGGTCAAGGTTCCTGCCGTTATAGCATTGGCATTTATCGCCTGGAATTCAACGGCTGGTAACAAGATCAAGGATAAGATCATCCCTTCAATCAAGTATGGGTCGATAGCACTTGCAACTGTAGGGGCTATTTCATATTCGACAGGTCTTGGATGGGGTTGGATTCATAATCTAGGGACGCCGGGCACTGTTAGATCGCCAGCGGTACCTACTACAGCCCTGGCGGCTTGGTCAGATAGGTTAACCTCTTTGTTGGGGATTCCGCTTCATTTTGCCGGATTCCTAACGCTCTATAGGGCTTTGGGACTTCTTGGGGCGGCTTTGATCACGCTGTACTTTGCCTTTCACCTCGAGCGTTTTAGCTTTGAAAGAGCGATTGGGTACTCGTTATTGGCGCTTGTCTTGTTGGGACCAGTTATCCAACCATGGTATATTGCATGGGGCCTGATTTTCGTGGCCATTTCGCCCAGCGAGCGAGTTGTGAACGGTGTAGTAGTGGTGACGTTTATGGGCATGATGCTAGGTCTCCCTGACGGCCCGATGCTTGTCTCTTGGACTGTTTACATCATTGGAACTCTAGCGCTTGTGGGATATCTAGGCGTGCGTTATCAGTTGTCTTTCATCCCGTCGCAATTAAAGGCGCTGAATCTCACCCGCGAGAGACTATTTGTCAATCGATAGTCGCAGTAGGGCTCTTGAAGTACTGATGTTGGATTCGAAGTGATCGATCCAGACGTTGAGTTTTTCCTTAGATCTCATCCAGAATTTGAGGTTCTATATAACCACTTTGGGGTTCCCGGCTTTCTAACTCCTAACTTGTCTTTTGTTACAAGTTCAAATGATATTTTTTCATCTTTGGTTCGAACTGTTGTGCATCAGCAATTGTCGGGTGCTGTCGCGAGCGTCTTTGACAAAAGAATACAAGAGGCTGCTTCGGGTGATGTTTCACCAGAGAAGGTATTGGCTCTTTCGTTCGAGGGACTACGCGCGTTGGGACTATCAAATTCCAAGTCTCGCTCAATTTTAGAGCTCGCTCAGAAGGTGTCCATAGGTGAGTTGGATCTGATAGAACTAGTTACTTTAGATGAGGCTGCTATCTCTAGTTCATTGTGCGGGCTATATGGTTTTGGACCTTGGTCTGCGCAGATGTTTTTGCTATTTGATTTAGGCAAGAGAAATGTTTGGGCTCCAGCCGATTTAGGAGTTCGAAAGGGCTTTCGTATTCTCTATAGCCTTGATGATCTTCCTTCAATACCAGAGATGACTAAACATGGTGAGAGGTATTCTCCCCTTGCTTCACTTGCAACTTGGTACCTATGGCGAGTGCTTGAATTGCCTAAGTCGATCTCTTGATCTGATCTATTGACTTGGCTGCCCGACCGCTCGATTTGAGGATGATGGGGATTCTTCGATCCTGATATGATTCTCCTAAGGGGAGATCAAATTTGCTATCTTCACATTCCAGTGTATCTATTTGTTTTTGAAGAATTGCTGCCATCGAGGTTCTCAGGGTTCGTAATTTAGCGCCGTGAATAGTTTGGTTATATAAAAATAAAAGCCGCTAAGAGCGCCGATTTGGTGTGAGCTGGCCACTCGGGAAAAGCTTTCAGTGATTATAGGTTTTATTGAGATTAAGTGCAATATAAAACTGACGAGTGTGGTGGTTTTATATTTAGCTTAGTGCTGGTTTTGATTAAACTAAATTATCGGATTAGGTTTGTCCTCATTGGCATTTTGGCGACTCTTGTGAGAATAAGAGATTTAGTCATGATATTGTACCGATTCCTCGCCAAGGTCGGTTTAATTGGTGATTGATCTTTTTGTAACCTATCAAGGACGAGAAGTCCTAGATTTCGCAACCTTTTCTGGATTAATGAGGTGATGAGTGGGGTATTTGCCGTCAACCTGAGACTATTTGCATAGTTTTTGTGACGCTTGGCATGACGCTTTGCTCTTTTATTTGAATGACGACACCTTTTAGTCGCTGGCGTTTCAATGCTTGTTCTGGGGTACTGGTATGGTCGCCAGCATGCTATATCGTTTTAAATAATTGGTCCATACTGGCCATTCGATAGAGGCCAATGGATAGAGGCCATTCGACTCCAAAGGGTAGGAGTTTCATTGAGATGGCGCCTTTTGACTCGGGTGACCCTCCTTTGGTCGATTTTGAAGGCTTAGAAATTACGAGCTGTCTGCAATAGGTCTTTATACTTTTGCCCAATTTAGTCTTTTGGCTATTCCGATGGGTTTCATTGTTCTAGATTGCTGTAGCTTTTTCGTACCCATTATGGCCGATCAGCTTCGTCGTCTTATGAATTGGTTCTATGACTTCTTGAATTGACTTACCGTGGATTGATTTAAGGATAAGCGATCTGCGATGTGATTTTTTTAGAGGAAGTAATTTTACATAAAGCCATTAATCAGCGCAGCCACGGATCGACTGAAGCTTTTCCTGGTGATCCATAGTGGTTCTATAAGCGACCGGGCGATAATCGATTCCGCATTGATCACACTGATTAGATTATTGATATGTGAATAGACAATTGGTGCTTTGGGCTACCAAATGACTCTCCACCAAGGGGGATTTGTGGCTGAGATCATCTTTGTATCAAGTTTATTTGGAAATACCAAATGATTCTTGACTCCTGAAAGTGCCAAGGTGTGGTCTGCTTTGATAAGGTGCCAAGTGCCAATGAGAAGATAGAGCACACAGATGGTGTCCTTGGCTGGGTTTATTTACTTTGGTCGGCACTTTTGCATCGCTAGGGTAAATCACCGATTCGAACTAATCGACCTAGATACGCCTTTGTGAGTAGTTGTAGATTTTGCTCCCCTTCTTCTCGACCTTGGTTGGTGGGCATTTGCTTTCTGGCCTACGAAGATTTTAAGAGGAGGCGGACTATCTTGTCTGATTCCCGGTGCGATAAGAGCGTTGCCTTCATGATCAAAGCCGGCCTCCTTGCTTGGCAGATTGCGCCGTCGACGGGGATCTTTTATTGAGGTTTTAGCAAGAGTTCAAGGAGCATCATGTCGATCCATTTTCCAAATTTCCTACCGACTTCACGCTCAAGGCCAACTTCGAAGAAGCCAATTGACTTATGAAGGGCAAGCGATGCGGTGTGATCTGAAGCCACCCTAGCCATACAGGCATGAAAGCCATGTTTCGCCGCTAGTCCAACGATGTTGGAGAGGAGTAATTTGCCGATACCTCGACCCTGGAAATTAGGGTCAATGTAAATAGAGTCTTCGACGGTGGTCGAATAGCCAGGACGAACGCGGTATGGTGATACTGACGCGAACCCTACGACTTGTTCTGAAATGGTGGCAACGAGAGCAGGGTATGGGCCTAAGTGTTCTTCAATCCATTTAGTCTGTGTCTCGATCGTTCTTGGAACAAGGTCAAGTGTCACGCGGGAGCCAAGTACTTCGCGATTGTAGATTTGCATCAATGGCACTGTGTCGGTAAGTGTTGCCGGTCTTACGGCGACTTTCGGGGTATTTGGCATTGTTATTTTCATAATCGTAGTTGATGCCAGCTAGTAGATTGTTGTGAATTTTGATTTCCCTTAAACGTCAGGTTTTGCCTTTGGGCGGATATAGAATAACTAAGCTATTTTTATCAAGCGCCCCCTTAGCTCAGACGGCAGAGCACATCCATGGTAAGGATGGGGTCGTCGGTTCGATTCCGACAGGGGGCTCCAAGGCGGCGTAGCTCAGGTGGTTAGAGCACACGGCTCATAATCGTGGGGTCGTCGGTTCGAGTCCGACCGCCGCTACCAGAAGTAGCAGTGCATTGCCTTTCGTAATGTATAGGTAGTCGCTGTGAACGAGTTTAGAGATACACGGAGAGCTCAATGGCAAAGAACGAAAAAAGAATTAAAGTAACGCTCGCTTGCGAGACCTGCAAAAGGCGTAATTATATTACGACAAAAAACCGAATCAACGATCGCGAGCGAATCGAAATGAAGAAGTATTGTCGTTGGGATCGTCAGCACACAACTCACAAAGAGACTAGGTAGTTTCTTTCTTATTAGATCTCGCCGCATCTTTTGCTAAGGGTTACTCTTGGCAAAAGATGCGGCGTTTTTATTTAATTTTTTGCGAACTCCTAGATCTATCCATTAGCGATAGCTATTTCTAGCTACTTTCAATGCGACGGCCTTGTGCTCTTCAAATCCGTGGTTTGTAATAACCGAAACTTCGCCACCAAAGTGCAGTTTCGCCAATGGATGTTAAACCTTTGCATTGAATCTGAGGAGATATCCAATTGGAGTTTGACCCAGCAAGGATATCTTCTGTTTGAGTCGGTGTTTGGGGCGTTAGGGTACGACTACCGACTCGATTTTGGGTTGAAGGAGTGGTGTGATGGTCGTGGCTTGATTGTTTGGCGTGGGGGTAATAGCAATTTCGAGAATTTCGCTGTTGTTGGTTATATCTGTCTCTTGGATTCTCCTGTCTCTTGGATTTTCACCCCTAGGACCGCTAGCGCGTCGCAATCGGCGCCATGGTCGTAATGTCATTCGGCGGTACTTTGAACTTTAACCGACAGGGCGCTCTGATTGGGTCTGCGCAAATTGGGTCTGCGCAAATTGAGTCGCCGCGGTGATTGTCGGTTTTGATTCATGGGGCATTTAGGTGAGTCACCCGTATTGCTACCTTGGCGATGGTGTGTGGCACTAAGGGATAAAATTCGCTATTTCATTTGGATCACTGGCGAGTGAAACTTTTATCTATTTTTGTCTTGTAGCTATTTCATGCTTTGAGTTCAATGGAGTTGACGACATAACCCCGGCATATTTGTATCGACTTTGGAATCAAGCCGATGTACAAAAACTATGGCCTGTGGGATCAAGTCGGACGTTACCTCAAGCGTGGCGCCTTTTTTTCCCGTTACCTATGACATCTGGCGCTTCACCTTCGGCGATGAGGTGGATTCGCAATAATTTACGCGCCCTATGTAGGCGAACCTTTGCATTGGATTCGGTAATTCCAAGCACCAAAGCGATCTCTGAATGCTCCATTCCATAGAGCTCTTTTAGGATTACGATGCGCCGCAACTCCTCTGGGAGTTTCTTTAAGGCCGCTTGAACCTCCATCGTGGATGCTATATCTTGATCGGTGACGCTTGAATTAGAAAGGGTGTCACCGAGTAGGACGTCAGCTCCTTCGATTACTTCAAAGCGTCGCCTCCTAGCTTTAGCAAGCAGGGTCGAGCTAGCATTTGTGACAATGCTAGACATCCACCGGCTAAAGCTAGAGTCTCCTCTAAAGTTCTTGAGCGAGCGGAAGGCTCTCAAATAGGCCTCTTGGAGTGCGTCACGTGCGTCGTCCAGATTTCCCGTTAGGGCTACGGCCCGCGCTAGGAGGTTTGGATATGTAATCCGTACTAATTCGTCGAAAGCTTCATGGCTGCCGGTTTTGGCCTCTTCTACGAGACGCTTGACTGCATTGGTGTCCATGCTCTGCTCCCGACTTTCTCCAAACCGATAAGTTCCTATGATAGTTCTTAAAATTGGTAGAGGAGACCAATAGCTACAGCATTTTGGTCTCGCGAGCAACCCACTGCGACGTTACCTTCGTTTGACCACGCTAGATCCGTCGATTTGTTTAATTAAATCCCTGGTCTCCTCATTGGCCGCAAGCAAATAGGAGGCGTTCAATGAGAAAATATCTTGATCTAGATCTTTGTCCGGTCTCTGGAGCGCCAGACTGCGTTTGATCTGGACTTCTCGTAGCCATTGGCTCAGACCTTTGTGGATTTAATTGAAGGTTGGAGGGTGAAATTGGGAGGCAATTAGCTTTCTTGGGGAGATAATTGTTCGAGATCAGAATTTCATGGTCGTAAATATTCCTGAAGTTGGAGTGCAAGCGCTTAGAATTGAATCTCCGATAAGTATTTTCGGACACTGTTTAGGTTTGACTTCTTCATGGAGCTAACTTCGCGGTAGTCTGATAAGCTTGTGTCGGTCTTAGGGTAGTAGCTCAATGGTAGAGCACCGGTCTCCAAAACCGGGTGTTGGGGGTTCGAGTCCCTCCTACCCTGCGCAAATTTACCGGAAGAGGTTTTTAGGTGAATCGTCAATCGAAACGTCTTATGGCTCGCCAGCAAAGCCAGAGCGAAGCGGAACGGGCGAACGCCCCAAAGAAAGTTATATCTCAGAAGAATCAGCCAGAGTCAAAGCGACTTACGCCAAAGATATATCTTCGTGAAGTTCGTGATGAACTCAAGAAGGTTACTTGGCCAACTCGAAAGACGGTCATTAACTATTCGACTGTAGTTTTTATAACCCTTACCTTTCTTATCGCTTTGATATTCGTGCTGAACTTGGCTTTCTCCAAAGCCGTTCTATTTTTGTTTGGCTGATTCAGTCTTGGCTCTTGGGTGCCGCTGCTACTTTAGGATTTAAATGACTGACTTTTTTGATGAAACACCCCCAGAAGAAGATATACCTTCACGCGAGGAGGTTGAAGCTCCGATCCAGGTGATACCTGGGAAATTGGAGTATGTAAAGGATGGCGACGAGGTTCCTCTGGAGCCACAAGGGCCTCCGGAACAGAGCCCATTTGATCTGCCAGGGGACTGGTATGTCATACATTCATATTCTGGTTATGAGAAGAAAGTGAAGTCCAATCTGGAGTCTCGCATGAGTTCCATGCAAGTGGAAGATCGAATTCACCAAATTTTTATTCCGATGGAAGATGTCACCGAGATAAAAAATGGCAAACGAGTTGTCTCCCAGAAGAAGGTTTTTCCCGGGTATATCCTAGTGCGCGCTGACCTAGACGATCTGACTTGGGATGTGGTGCGGCATACGCCTGGTGTAACTGGTTTTGTCGGCATGGGATCGAAGCCGACGCCGCTATCACGTAAAGAAGTCGAATCCATTCTTAATTTCTCTGTCGAACCGATGGATCTTCAAAGAAAGTCAAGGCCTACTCTTGAATATCAGGTAGGTGACCCAGTAACCGTCAAGGACGGCGCCTTTGAGGGGCTAACAGGGATGATATCTGAGATAAATGAAGATCACCTCAAGTTGAAGGTGCTTGTCAATATATTTGGCAGGGAAACGCCTGTTGAGTTGGAATTTGCTCAAGTAGCCAAGGTATAGCTACCTAAAATCATATTGGCCTCTGCAGGATATTGCAGGATCCGCCGTATGATGTACTAGTTCATTAGCTGTTGTATGTCAGCCAAAAATTTAACAAAGTGAAACGAAACTAAAGATGGCAAAGCGTCGTGTTACCGCAATTGTAAAGATTCAGCTGCCCGCTGGAGCTGCTACTCCAGCTCCCCCGGTAGGTACCGCTCTTGGACCCCATGGAATTCAAACCATGGAGTTTTGTAAGCAGTATAATGCAGCCACAGAAGCGCAGCGTGGAACGGTTATCCCGGTTGAGGTTACAATCTTCGATGACCGCTCATTCACATTTGTGCTAAAGACCCCTCCGACACCGGTTTTGCTGCGACAAGCAGCCGGCGTTCCAAAGGGATCTGCAACCAACAAGAGAGTTGTAGCCGGAACTATTTCTGGTGACCAACTCGAAGAGATCGCTAAAACCAAGCTGCCGGACCTAAATGCCAACGATCTAGACGCCGCTAAGCGTCAAATTGCCGGAACGGCACGATCAATGGGCATCAAGGTCGCCGAATAGGCCTCGTCGAGCAGTTCATATATTTGGGAGATTTACCTTAAATGGCAAAAGTTACAAAGCGCATGAAGGCGCTAACGGCGTCCTATGACAGAGAACATCTAAATGTTCCAGCTGAAGCGGTGGAGACTGTAAGGAAGCTTGCAACTGCAAAGTTTGATGAGTCGATTGAGTTAGCGGTACGCTTGGGTGTTGACCCCCGAAAGGCCGATCAAATCGTGCGAGGTACCGTTTCACTACCAGCTGGTACTGGTCGAGAAGTCAGAGTCGCAGTCTTTGCATCCGGTGAAGCAGCCAATGAGGCCCGTGAGGCCGGAGCTGACGTCGTAGGCGCCGATGATTTGGTTGCTCGTATTCAAGGTGAGAGTTTTCTCGATTTTGATATAGCAATAGCCACTCCGGACCTTATGGGTCAAGTTGGCAAGTTGGGTCGTATTCTTGGTCCAAGAGGCCTCATGCCTAACCCCAAGACCGGTACTGTCACCACTGACGTTGCCAAGGCAGTCCGTGAATTCAAGGGCGGAAGAGTTGAATATCGCACCGATCGCGTGGGAAATGTTCAAGTACCGATCGGCAAAGCATCCTTCACCAAGGATCAGCTCCTTGAGAACTTTAGAGCAGTCGTTGATGAGCTCAGTAGAGCTAAGCCAGCATCCTCAAAGGGTCGCTACTTCAAGAGCGTTACCTTGGCTTCGACAATGGGACCTGGCGTCAAAGTTGATACTAACCGTCTGAGGGTTACAGAAGAGGATCTAGCGAGCTAGACTCCCCTGATAGATTTCAAATATATAGGCAGTTGCCAAAGACCTTTGGTGCTCTTTTAGAGTGTAAATTCCAAGTGAAGCCAAAGTAGGTAACGATAAAAGTTTTTGGTACTGCCACAGATCGCCCCCAAGCGACTTGTGGCTTTTTGTTTTGTTCCGACTTTGGAGCAAATCTTTTGGATTGGAGAGAGTATGGATAATCCGCGTCCCGATAAGGTGGCGATAGTAGAGGAGCTAAACCAAAAATTTGCTAGTTCCGCTGCTGTTGTGGTCGCTGAATATCGTGGTTTGAAGGTCTCGGATCTCGAGGCGCTTCGTCGGTCTCTTGCGCTAGCCGGTGGCTCCTTCAAGGTGTACAAAAATACTCTTGTGAAGCGATCAGCCGATGCCGCAGGGCTAGAAGGACTGGCAGCTTACCTCGATGGGCCAACAGCTCTGGCGTTCGTGGAAACAGACGTCGTTGAGGTAGCGAAGGTTCTAAAGGAGTTTACAAAGACTCACCCGCTTCTCGTCGTGAAGGCTGGCGTCTTAGGCAATAGCGTGATAGATGCCAAGGGCGCACTTGCCCTCGCAGAGCTTCCTTCGCGCGAGGCCCTCTTGGGCCAGCTGGCTGGAGTCATGGCCGCGCCTATGCGCGACTTCGCTTCGGTTCTCAAGGCACTGCCGCAAAACTTTGCATATGCTCTATCTGCCTTGGTGGACAAGCAGACCGAAGAAGCAGCATAGCATTTACCCAATTTGGTCGTCGCCAGTTGGCGCGGCCGCTTAGATCCCTACGCCAGGTGGCTGGCGGGAGAGTACATCTTTAGTGATGTGCTTAAAATTTGAAAAATAGAAAGGAAACACAAATGGCAACTTCTGAGGAAATTCTAGAATCAATTGCATCCATGACCGTACTAGAGCTGAGCGAATTGCTCAAGGCTTTCGAGGAGAAGTTTGGCGTAACCGCAGCTGCTCCTATGGCTTTTGCAGCTCCAGTTGGTGGCGGCGATGCGGCACCTGTAGTGGAAGAGCAAGATGAGTTCGATGTTATCTTGACCGGCGCCGGCGAGAAGAAGATTCAGGTCATCAAGGAAGTTCGCAGCTTGACAAATCTTGGTCTCAAAGAGGCCAAGGATCTCGTTGATGGTGCTCCTAAGGCCGTACTGGAGAAGGTATCGAAGGAAGACGCCGAGAAGGCTAAGGCTCAGCTCGAAGGAGCAGGCGCCACGGTCGAGCTCAAGTAACATAAGTTTTTCGGTGGCGTTCGATCTATAATTGAGTTTATAGTTAGAGCAATAGATTAGTGAGCCACTTGCTCAGAGATGATATGGTGTTTCACTAATCCTGCCGAACTTGTTGATCAAAGGAGTTAAAATCGATATTTTCTCTGTTTTTGCCTCCTTTGACGAAATATTTGATGAAAGTTGAGTCAATCCTGCAAAGGATTGACTCGCTTTTGCGTCTCTATGTGTAAACTAGAAGATTGCCGTGCTTTCATTCTTACTCGCCCTCTTGCGCTTTTTGAGCATCTTTAAGAGCCCCTTGGCGATTCATGTCCTATTTCAGGTGAACTCTAGCTGGGAGAGATTCGTTGACCTCTAGATCTCGTTCTATTGAACGGTATTCGTTTGCAAATCTGGATGAGGTTTTGCCTCTACCAGACCTCATTTCTATTCAAAGAGAATCCTTCGATTGGTTTCTCCGCAAGGGCCTCTCAGAGGCCTTCGCGGAGTTAAGTCCGATTGAGGATTTTTCGGGTAAGTTAGCTCTTGAATTAAATTTCGACGCCGATGACCCCGACCTTACGCCCGTGCCAAAATATAGCGAAGAGTTCTGCAAAGAGCGTGATTTAACTTATCAGGCTCCGATCTTCGTGAAGGCTACATTTATCAATAAGGGTACAGGTGAGCTCAAAGAGCACACAGTATTCATGGGTGATTTCCCTATGATGACTGAACGAGGTTCTTTCATTATAAACGGCACTGAACGTGTCGTTGTCTCCCAGTTGGTCCGATCTCCCGGAATTATTTTCCAAAAAGGTCGAGAGGCCAAGACTGTCGTTAGCGGAACGATTCATGCTTACCGTGGGGAGTGGCTCGAATTTGATGTCGAGTCTAAGCCTGGTCGCGAATTAAACGCTGGGGCTAGAGTTGCTCGAAAGAGGCGTATCTCTATCTTTACATTGATTCGTGCACTGGGTTATGACGATCCAGAGCTGCTTGAGCGCTTCGTTGAGGAGTTTGATTTTCTTTCGGATCAATGGTCCAAGGACAAAAATATACACAAGACTCAAGAAGAGGCATTGCTCGAGATCTATAAGAGGGTTCGTCCTGCTGACCTTCAGAATATTGAGTCCGCTCGAAATTACTTCGAGAGTTCCTTCTTCTCGACCAAGCGATACGACCTTACTCGAGTTGGTCGTTATAAGCTCTCTCGTAAGCTTGGTGCTGAGATTGAAAGACTATCTGATGTATTGGGGTTGGATCTTCCGGTGCCAGGTAGCAAAGATACAACTCTTTCACCAGCTGAGATATTGAGCGCAATCTCTTACATGCTCTGTTTGGTGGCACAGCGGCCCGGCTATCGCCTTGATGACCAGGATCACTTTGCCAATCGTCGAGTTCGTAGCGTAGGCGAGCTGATTCAGAATCAGCTTCGTTTGGGCCTCTCTCGATTGGAGAGATTGGTCAAAGAGCGTATGTCTACTCAGGATGTTGAGGCAATTACTCCTCAGACTCTGATCAATATACGACCAGTTAGTGCAGCTATCAAAGAGTTCTTTGCGACTTCTCAGTTGAGCCAGTTTATGGATCAGGTGAATCCTCTTTCTGGCCTAGCAAACAAACGTCGTCTCTCGGCATTGGGACCTGGTGGTCTTTCTCGTGAGCGAGCAGGCTTTGAGGTCCGTGACGTTCACACATCTCACTATGGCAGGATGTGCCCAATTGAGACGCCAGAAGGTCCAAACATCGGATTGATTGGTGCGCTAGCTAGTTATGCGCGTATCAACGAGTTTGGCTTTATCGAGACTCCTTATCGCAAGGTAGTCGAGGGAATAGTCACCGATGAGATTGCCTACTATCCTGCGGACTTGGAAGAGCAGTTTATTATTGCTCAGGCGAACGCACCTATCGACAAAGACGGACGGTTCATTGAAGATAAGGTTCTTGTTCGACGTGGTCCAATTGGTGCAGAAGTTCGAGTTGGCGTAGATACCACTTCGTATGCGTCTACCTCGGAGATTGACTTTGTCTCTGCTAAAGAGGTGGAGTTGATGGACGTCTCTCCAAAGCAGATCGTCTCAGTGTCGACCTCTTTGATTCCATTCATTGAGCACGACGATGCTAACAGGGCACTTATGGGTGCGAACATGCAAAAGCAGGCGGTTCCGCTTTTGGTGCCTGAGGCTCCTTATATCGGGACCGGTGTTGAGGCTCGTGCTGCACGAGACGCAGGTGACGTTGTCTTGGCGGAAGGTGTCGGAACTGTTACCGATGTCAGCGGCGATAGGGTTACGGTTGAATATGAGGTTGGGGAGTGCGATCGTTACGGTCGAGTTCTTGGTCGCAAGATCTACCCAATCGCTAAGTTTCGTCGTTCCAATCAAAATACTAGTTATAACCAGGTAGTGCTAGTCAACGTTGGGGAGCACTTGGTCAAGGGCTCTGTGATAGCTGATGGGCCAGCAACTCATGAAGGTGAGTTGGCTCTTGGTAAGAACCTTCTTGTGGCATTTATGCCTTGGGAAGGCTACAACTATGAAGACGCGATTATTCTTTCGGAGCGCCTGGTAAAAGATGACGTGCTCACATCTATTCACATCGATGAGCATGAGACTGATGCTCGTGAAACGCGACTTGGACCAGAGGAGATCACCAGAGATATACCAAATCTTTCAGAAGAGATCCTCTCTGACTTGGACGAACGTGGTATCGTCCGCATCGGTGCGGAAGTCGGACCAAATGATATTTTGGTCGGTAAGGTCACACCAAAGGGCGAGACCGAATTGACACCCGAGGAGAGGCTTCTTAGAGCTATCTTCGGGGAGAAATCTCGAGAGGTTAGAGATACTTCGCTTAAGGTCCCTCATGGTGAATACGGGAAAGTTATCGACGTGAAGGTATTTTCACGCGATGAGAATCCCGATTTAGCTGCTGGGGTCAATCAGTTGGTAAGGGTCTATGTGGCTCAACGTCGTAAGATTACAGAAGGCGATAAGCTTGCTGGTCGCCACGGTAACAAAGGTGTTATCTCTAAGATTTTGCCCCTTGAGGATATGCCCTATATGGAAGATGGCACTCCTGTTGATATTATCTTGAATCCACTTGGAGTTCCTAGCCGGATGAACGTTGGTCAGGTCCTCGAGTCGCACTTAGGGTATACGGCACGTTGGGGATGGCCAGGTAACCCCTTGGCCGATGAGCCCGTGCGAGGTACTGAGACTAAAACTCGACCAAGAACTAAGCCATCTTCGTGGATTGCAACGCCCGTCTTTGATGGTGCGCACTGGGATGAAGAAGATAAAGCTGGTCGTCACCCGACGATCCAGAATATCTTTGAGAATCTGAATCCAGAATCTCGCGATGGGGTGAGGTTGATTGGCAATGACGGCAAGGTCACTCTATATAACGGGCGTACCGGGGATAAGTATGACAACGCGGTTTCTGTCGGTTATGTCTATATCCTAAAACTCGCTCACCTTGTAGATGACAAGATTCACGCACGTTCGACCGGTCCATACTCCATGATTACCCAACAGCCATTGGGTGGTAAAGCTCAATTTGGTGGTCAGCGCTTTGGAGAGATGGAAGTTTGGGCTCTTGAAGCTTATGGAGCTGCATATGCTCTTCAGGAACTTTTGACTATTAAGTCCGACGACGTCTTGGGTCGTGTCAAGGTATATGAGGCGATTGTAAAGGGAGAGAATATTCCTGAGCCAGGAATTCCTGAGAGCTTTAAAGTTTTGATCAAAGAGATGCAATCGCTTGGTCTAGACGTAGAGGTTCTCTCGCATTCTGGTGAGGAGATTCAGATCCGTGAGATCGATGAAGACGCATTTAGAACAACCGAACAACTCGGGATTTCACTAGCACGTCCTGAACGTGGGTCGGATTACGACGACGGTCAAAGGCGCTTCGGTGGAGAAGGGAGCTTTTAATAGATGATTGATGTCAATGAATTCAATAATCTTCGTATCGGCATCGCTAGCTCTGATGCCATTCGTTCATGGTCTCATGGCGAGGTCAAAAAGCCTGAGACGATTAACTATCGAACCTTGCGCCCCGAACGTGATGGTCTATTTTGCGAGAAGATTTTCGGTCCAACTAAGGACTGGGAATGCGCTTGTGGAAAGTATAAGAGGGTTCGTTTTAAGGGTATTATCTGCGAACGCTGTGGCGTCGAGGTTACCCGAAACAAGGTTCGCCGTGAGCGAATGGGCCATATCGAACTGGCAGCTCCTGTAGTTCATATCTGGTACCTTCGTGGTACTAGATCGTGGTTGGCTTATCTATTGATGGGTACATCTCTAAAAGAGGAACTCAAGGCTAAGCAGCTAGAAAAGGTTATCTATTTCGCCGCCAACTTGGTTACCTGGGTTGATGAGGATAAGCGTCACGAAGATCTCTCTAATCTAGAGATCGAACACGCTGCCAAGGTAAAAGAGGTTGAGAATCGAAAGAATCTCGATCTTGATGCTATCTTCAAAGAAAACGAAGAAGAACTAGCTGAACTCGAGGCAAAGGGTGCCAAAGAGGCAGAGATTCGAGCAGTTCAGAAGCGCTTTGAACAGCGTCTTGAGCTAGCTCGTGCTCGCTTTGATAGAGATATCGAAGTGGCCGAGAGGGCTTTTGATGCCTTTAGAAATCTACATGGTCGTCAAATTATCGAGGATGAAATCCTGTGGCGTGAACTTCGGGAGAGCTTTGGCGAATACTTCGAAGGCGGCATGGGTGCTGAAGCTATAGCTAAGCTGATCGGTCGTTTGGATTTGGTCGATGAGGAGCGAAAGCTTAGAGAGATCATTGATCCCACCGACGGAAGAAAGCCATTAGCTGCCCAACGTCGTCAGAAGGCTATCAAGAGACTTAAGATTGTCTCGGCTTTCAATGCCGCGGCAAGCGCTGGTGAGCATGGAAAGATAAATTCTCCATCTTCGATGATCATGGACGTTATTCCAGTGATTCCACCGGATCTGCGCCCTATGGTTCAACTCGATGGTGGTCGTTTTGCTACTTCGGACCTCAATGACCTTTACCGTAGGGTCATAAACCGCAATAACCGCCTAAAGCGATTGCTCGATCTAGCGGCTCCTGAGATCATCGTGAATAACGAAAAGCGTATGCTCCAAGAGGCAGTTGACGCTCTCTTTGACAATGGGCGACGTGGTCGACCCGTTGTTGGTCCAGGAAATAGGCCACTAAAGAGTCTTTCTGACATGCTCAAAGGCAAGCAGGGACGTTTTCGTCAGAACCTTCTGGGAAAGCGCGTTGACTATTCGGGACGTTCGGTTATTGTCGTTGGACCAACACTAAAGCTGCATCAGTGCGGCCTCCCCAAGCAGATGGCACTTGAACTCTTTAAACCTTTCGTTATGAAGCGGTTGGTTGATCTTGAATACGCACAGAACATTAAGTCTGCAAAGCGAATGGTTGAGCGACGGCGAAATGAGGTCTGGAACGTTCTCTCTGAAGTTGTCAAAGAGCACCCAGTTCTCCTGAACCGCGCCCCGACCTTGCACCGCTTAGGTATTCAAGCTTTTGAGCCAGTGTTGGTGGATGGAAAGGCAATTCAGATTCACCCGTTGGTCTGTGCCGCCTTTAACGCTGACTTTGACGGTGACCAGATGGCTGTTCACCTTCCGCTTAGTTCCGAGGCGCAAGCCGAAGCTCGCATTCTGATGCTTAGTGCTAATAACATTCTTTCTCCTGCTACTGGTCGTCCAATTACAGTTCCTACTCAGGATATGGTCTTTGGTATCTACTATCTGACCATGGAGGTAAATGGGGCTAAAGGGGATGGAAGAGTCTTTAGGCACAGCTATGAGATTCAGCGTGCTTATGAGGCAGGCGACGTCAACTTGCACGCTCGAATCCTCTTTCGACGTCCAACTGAGGATGGATATGAAGAGATTGCCACTACTCCTGGTCGAGTTTTCTTCAATGATGCCCTTCCAAGTGACTTTCGTTTCGTAAACACTTTGATAGGTAAGAAGGCAACTCCAATCGGCTCGATCGTAGAAGAGATAGCCAATAACTACTCTAAGCAGGTCGTCTCTACCTCGCTGGATGCGATCAAGAGCCTCGGTTTTCGATTTGCAGCTCAGTCTGGTCTTACGATCTCTATCAATGACGTAAAGACGCCGTCGATCAAGGGTGAAATCTTGGATCGTTATGAGAAGGAAGCGGAAAAGGCTGAGACGCAGTTCAAGCGCGGTATTATTACCGACGACGAGCGGCGTCAAAAAGAGGTCGAGATATGGACCTCTGCAAACAGCGAGATCGGTAAGGCGATGGAGGCAGTACTCTCTTCGTTTGCCTTCAACCCCTTGGACATGATGGTGGACTCAGGTGCTCGTGGTAATGCTCAGCAGATTCGCCAGATATCTGGTATGAAGGGTCTTGTCTCTAACCCTAGAGGAGAGATGATTCCGCGTCCTATTAAATCTTCCTTCCGTGAGGGCCTCTCGGTACTCGAATACTTTATTTCAACACACGGTGCTCGAAAGGGATTGGCTGATACCGCCCTTCGAACAGCTGACTCTGGATATTTGACCCGTCGTTTGGTCGACGTTGCCCAAGAGTTGATCGTTCGTGTGGATGATTGCGGTTCTACCCGTGGTATTTGGATGGACGAGATAGTTCCCGATGAAGCTAAGCGTTCTTCTTATTTGGAGACTCGTATCTACGGAAGGGTCTTAGTAGAGGGCGTTGAACTGGTCGATGGAACGGTCCTTGGGACCGGTACCTTGATTGATGATAACGTTTTAGCTCAACTCCGTGACGATCCGGGTATCGATAGGATCAGGGTGCGTTCTGTATTGACTTGTGAGACTCCTCATGGAGTCTGTCGGGTTTGCTATGGACAATCCTTGAGCGCAGGTCGTTTGATCGACTTGGGTGAGGCAGTTGGCGTTATTGCTGCACAGTCGATTGGTGAACCTGGTACCCAGCTAACAATGCGTACCTTCCACCAGGGTGGCGTTGCAGGCGCTGACATCACCCATGGACTCCCTAGGGTGGTGGAGCTCTTTGAAGCACGTACCCCCAAGGGATCGGCCATCTTGGCCCACCGTAGTGGATCTGTGCAAGTTGAAGAGGGCGAAAGTCATCGAAAGCTTATTGTCATTGACGATCAGGGCGAGCGCGAGGAGTACGATCTATCTCCTAAGCAGCGCTTGGAGGTTCACGGTGGTGACATGGTTGAGGCTGGAGACGTTCTTGTCGATGGCCCCAAAGATCCTAAGGAACTCCTAGACATTAAAGGCATGCGCGAAGTTCAACAGTATTTGGTTGAAGAGGTACAAAAGGTCTACCGTGACCAAGGCGTTTCTATCCACGATAAGCATATTGAACTTATCGTGCGACAGATGCTCAAGAAGGTTACAGTGGCCGAGCCAGGCGATTCGGACTTTTTGCCCGGCGAGAGGGTAGACGCTCGTGTCTATCACGATCGCAACGTCGAACTGACCTCTTCTGATCAAAAGCCAGCTCTTGGTCGGCCCGAACTTATGGGTATTACCAAGGCGAGCCTCGCTACCGAGTCGTGGCTTTCTGCTGCGTCATTCCAGGAGACGACTCGCGTGCTGACTGAAGCGGCCATTGAGGCCCGTTCTGATTCGCTGCTTGGCTTGAAGGAAAATATTATCATCGGGAAGTTGATTCCGGCCGGTAGCGGCATGCCGCTCTATCGCAGTGTTCAGGTCTCAACTCCTCATGCACGGAAGATGTCGTATTGGTCATCTAGTGATGACTTTGATGAGTACGAGGACCCAGATGAGGATGAATTGGCCGACCTTGAGTCGACCATTGATGATTCATTTGACTTTGATCTTGATGTAGATCTAAACGACATTCCCGGTGGAATTGGCGGTAGCGGTCTGGGCGAAGGCGCCTGATATTATTTGATTCCAGAGAGAGTTCATCTTCCATCTTTTTATCATTAAGGGTGGTCCGTGGCCTCTTTCTGGGTCATTTGATCTAAGGGTTGTAGCGTTTGGTAGAAATACCATGCAGGTTGTTCGTCAAATCCGCCCTATAGTGTAATTTTGGCAAATTTTCGCCAAACTGTCGAGAGTTGCGCGACAGATTAGCCAGGGTTGTTTGTGGCGGACAGGGATCCCCTGTTTTTAAAGTTTGTTTTCCCCGAGGCCTGATGGTGGCTTTGGGGTCATGTTATTCGTAGCGGTCATTTGATCGTCTACTAAAGTGGAGAGGTACCAATGCCAACGATTGCTCAGCTGGTACGCACCGGGAGAGAGTCAAAGAGGTCAAAGACCAAGACTCCTGCGCTAAAGGGCGCCCCGCAGCGTCGCGGTGTATGCACCAGGGTCTATACGACTACGCCCAAGAAGCCTAACTCGGCCTTACGCAAGGTGGCCCGTGTGCGATTGACTTCAGGTGTAGAAGTGACTGCATACATACCTGGCGTTGGCCATAATCTACAGGAGCACTCCATAGTGCTCGTTCGTGGCGGTCGAGTCAAAGACCTACCTGGTGTTCGATACAAGATTATTCGAGGTGCACTAGACACCTCGGGAGTAAAGAACCGTAAGCAAGCTCGTAGCCGCTACGGTGCTAAGAAGGAGAAGTAGTAAGCTATGCCTCGTAAAGGTCCAGCTCCAAGGCGGGAGATCGTCGCAGATCCCATTTATCATTCCACCTTGGTTACTCAGTTAATAAATAAGATTCTTTCCCGAGGCAAAAAGACCTTGGCGGAAGCCATTGTCTATGGTGCATTGGAGAATATCAAAGAGCGCACCGGCAACGATCCTTTGGTGATCCTCAAAAAAGCTATCGATAATACTAAGCCTGAACTAGAGGTTCGATCGAGGCGTGTTGGTGGGGCAACCTATCAGGTACCAGTTGAGGTCAAATCCCGCAGGGCTCACACTCTATCGATTCGTTGGCTCGTCTCATTTTCACGTAAGCGCCGTGAAAAGACGATGGTAATGCGGCTTGCGAACGAGATTCTTGATGCTTCTAATGGCATCGGTGCATCAGTGAAGCGTCGTGAGGATCTTCATAAGATGGCCGAATCCAATAAGGCGTTTGCTCACTATCGTTGGTAGCCATCCATTGCCCTATGATCGATCTAGGTTTTAAGATACGCTAGATTTGGTCAAAAGTGCTTTGGGTATGTAAATTTCCCGGCCAAAAATTTAAAAGCGTGGGTTGCGTCAGTAACCCACGCTTTGGTATGGATTTTGATTAATGCAGTTTCTGGGTTTTAAAAATCCTATGGGCGGCATGAAAAACTAGTACAAAGTCGGACAGAGAATTTATCAATTGAAGTCAAGGATCGAATAACTCCAGATCCTTGGAGTGGTTGATGATCGCGGTCTTGTAGGTGACACCAAAAGATGGTGTCGGACATTGAGGGACAAAATGACGGCTCGAGAATATCCGTTAGAGAAAATTAGAAATATCGGCATTATGGCCCACATTGATGCGGGCAAGACAACGACGACTGAGCGAATTCTTTACTACACCGGTAAGAACTACAAGATCGGTGAAGTTCACGAAGGTGCTGCGACAATGGACTGGATGGTTCAAGAGCAAGAGCGTGGAATCACCATTACTTCGGCCGCGACCACCTGCTTTTGGAATAGCCACCGCATTAATATTATCGACACTCCAGGCCACGTTGACTTTACCGTTGAGGTAGAGCGCTCACTTAGGGTTCTAGACGGCGCGGTAGCAGTCTTTGACGCAGTTGCTGGTGTGGAACCTCAGACTGAGACGGTTTGGCGACAGGCAAATAACTACAACGTTCCCCGCCTTTGTTTTGTAAATAAGATGGATCGTGTCGGGGCGAACTTTTATCGCTGTGTCGACATGATAAAGGATCGTTTGGATACCAATCCTCTTGTGATTCAACTCCCAATCGGTGCTGAGAACGGCTTTAGGGGAATTGTCGACATAATCGAGATGAAGGCGACCATCTATGAGGATGAACTGGGTGAGCGCTTTAGCGTTACAGAGATCCCAGAGGATGTTCTGGAGTCTGCCCAAGCCTATCACCACGATCTAATGGAATCCCTTGCATCCTTTGACGATGATCTCATGGAAGCTTATTTGGCTGAAGAGGAGATAACTCCAGCTCGGGTCGTAGAGGTTTTGCGCCAAGCTACAATTGCAGGTTACGGTGTACCGATTCTGTGTGGTTCGGCCTTTAAAAATAAGGGCGTTCAGCCAATGCTAGATGCCGTTGTGAATTTCCTTCCTAGCCCGTTGGATATTCCAGCAGCGATTGGTACTTCCCTTCGCGGAGAAGCCGGACTGAGCAGAGATGCCGACGATAAGGCACCTTTTTCTGCCTTGGCCTTTAAGATCATGACCGATCCATATGTAGGTAAGTTGACTTACTTTAGGGTCTATTCTGGTTCGCTCGAAAAGGGTTCTTCTGTCTTGAACAGCACCAAGGACAAAAAAGAGCGAATCGGGCGACTTTTGTTGATGCACGCTAACCATAGGGAAGATATCGATACCATCTTCGCGGGTGATATTGTTGCAGCGGTTGGTCTAAAGAACACCACCACCGGTGACACCCTTTGTGACGGCGACAGCCCCATTATCCTTGAGTCGCTGGAGTTCCCAGAGCCAGTTATTCACGTTGCAGTCGAGCCTAAGACCAAGGCCGATCAGGACAAGATGGGCAAAGCTCTTTATGCATTGTCCGAGGAAGACCCGACCTTTAGGATCCGGACTGATGAAGAGACCGGCCAGACTGTTATCTCAGGCATGGGCGAATTGCACCTCGAAGTGATCGTGGATCGTATGTTGCGCGAATTTAAGGTTGACGCTAACGTCGGTAAGCCCCAGGTTGCTTACCGAGAGACGATTCGCAAGACGATCGAAAAGGTGGAGTCAAAGTACGTTCGCCAGAGCGGTGGTCGTGGTCAATACGGTCACGTCGTAATCACCTTGGAGCCTACGGGCCCCGGTGGTGGTTACGAATTCGTCGATAAGATTACCGGCGGTGTAATTCCTAAGGAATATATACCTCCGGTTGATGCGGGTATTCAAGAGGCTATGACCTCTGGTGTACTCGCGGGCTATCCGACAGTGGATCTTCGGGTGATTTTGACCTTCGGGTCCTATCACGATGTTGACTCGTCGGAGATGGCATTCAAGATTGCTGGTTCTATGGCATTCAAGGAGGCTGCAAGGCGGGCATCGCCGGTTCTATTAGAGCCGATTATGTCAGTCGAAGTAGTTACCCCTGATGAATACATGGGCGATGTAATCGGAGATTTGTCATCAAGGCGTGGAAAGATTGAAGGTATGGACCAGCGAGGAAATGCTCAGGCAATTCGCGCTCAGGTTCCGCTGTCTGAGATGTTTGGATACGCCACTGACCTACGGTCGCGCACGCAAGGGCGCGCCACATACACTATGCAATTCAACTCGTACCAAGAAGTCCCGGACTCCATAGCCAAGGAGATCGTGGCGAGGGTGCGGGGCGAGTAGCCTAGTATCAGTACCTTGTAAGCAAGTCGGCGCCGTAATTTTCGGCGTCGGTCATACATAACGGAGCAAGTTGGAGAGATGGCAAAGCAAAAGTTTGAGCGCCTCAAGCCACACGTAAACATAGGAACCATGGGTCACATCGACCATGGTAAGACTACATTGACCGCAGCGATCACTAAGACGCTTGCGGATCGCAACCCGGGAGTGAAGTTCACCCCCTTTGATCAGATCGATAAGGCTCCTGAAGAGCGAGCTCGTGGTATAACAATCTCGATTGCCCACGTTGAGTATGAGACGCCAAATCGTCACTATGCCCACGTGGACATGCCAGGCCACGCTGACTACATTAAGAACATGATTACTGGTGCTGCCCAGGTTGACGGAGCAATTTTGGTTGTTTCCGCCGCCGACGGCCCCATGCCCCAGACTCGCGAGCACGTGTTGCTAGCCCGTCAGGTAGGCGTTCCTTACATCGTTGTAGCCCTAAACAAGGCTGACATGGTCGATGATGAGGAGTTGCTGGATCTGGTGGAGCTAGAGGTACGCGAACTCCTAAGCGAGTACGAGTTCCCTGGTGACGATACACCTGTTATTCGCGTAAGTGCACTCAAGGCTCTTGAGGGTGACGCCGAATGGCAAAGTAAGATCGTAGAGCTCATGGATGCAGTTGATTCTTACATCCCAGAGCCAGAGCGCCCAGTAGAGCGTCCTTTCTTGATGCCAATCGAGGACGTCTTTACGATCCAGGGTCGTGGTACTGTCGTAACTGGCAAGGTTGAGCGAGGAATCGTTCGAATCTCGGAAGAAGTCGAGATCGTCGGTCTACGCGCAACTCAAAAGACAGTTTGTACCGGTGTTGAGATGTTCAATAAGATCTTGGACCAAGGACAAGCTGGAGATAACGTAGGCGTTTTGCTTCGTGGAACTAAGAAGACTGACGTTGAGCGTGGCCAAGTGCTTTGTAAGCCTGGCTCGATCACTCCTCACACTGAGTTTGAAGCTAATGTGTACGTTTTGAACAAGGATGAAGGCGGCCGTCACAAGCCTTTCTTCAACAACTATCGTCCCCAGTTCTACTTTAGAACGACAGACGTTACCGGCTCGATCACCCTTCCTGAGGGTAAAGAGATGGTTGTCCCTGGTGACAACATTACTTTGAAGGTTGAGCTACAAAAGCCTATCGCAATGGATGAGGGTCTTCGTTTCGCTATTCGCGAAGGTGGCCGTACTGTTGGTGCTGGCGCTGTAACAAAGATCATAAAGTAACGCTGTCTAAATAGACAACTTCTCAGCGGTCAAGGTACGCTTGGTCGGTCCCAGAGAAATCTAGGGACCGACTTGTGCCTTTGATGCCCTATGATGGTAGGGCGCGTATTCGTGGATTTTATAAGGAATTATGATGGCAGAGAACTCAAAGCAGCGAATTCGTATCAGGCTAAAGGCCTATGACGCTGCCATATTGGACGCCTCAACTCGGAAGATTGTCGATACTGTCCTTCGTACCGATGCTAAGGTAAAGGGTCCAGTGCCACTGCCGACGGAGACGTCGCGCTACACTGTGATTCGATCCCCGCACAAGCACAAGGATTCCCGCGAGCATTTCGAGATGAGAGTTCACAAGCGCCTCTTGGATATCGTAGAGCACACCCCTAAGACTGTAGATTCGCTTCAGCGTCTCGACGTCCCAGCCGGTGTGGATATAGAAATAAAAGTCCAGAGTCTATAAGTAGCCGGATGGTCCAGGTTGGACCGGTAGGCTAGAAGAGTTTGAAAGCTTTGACGTCTGGGTAGGCCCTTGAGGAACCGCCTAGCAAACAGATGGCAGAGCTCCGCCGATTAGGCGGAGTTTTTGTGTCTGAGCAAAGGTGCTTTGTACCTTTGAACGTCGGGTTTTTAGATCTAAGCAAAGAATGTCTTTGCATTTAATTATGAAAGTTTCGTATAGAAATGGCAACCAAGGCTTTAGTAGGCAAGAAGTTGGGCATGACGCAACTCTGGGACGACCAGAACCAAATCATCCCAGTTACTGTCGTCAAGGTTGACCCAATGAGGGTCATGAGGGTGAAGCAGCCCTCCACTGACGGATATTCGGCCCTTTGCGTCACTTATGGCGCGAAGGATGCTAGGAAATTGAATAAGCCCGAGGCAGGAGTCTTTCGGGCTGCCGGCGTAGAACCGGGCGTAGAAATTATGGAGTTTCGACTCGATGATGTCTCCTCCTATTCTGTCGGCTCTGAATATGGAGTTGAGATTTGGGAGAGTGGGGACTTTGTTGATGTAACAGGTACATCCAAAGGCCACGGTTTTGCTGGAGTTATGAAGCGTCATAATTTTGCTGGCCAGAAGGCTACTCACGGTAACCATAAGAAGCATCGAGCTCCAGGTTCAATTGGCGCTTGCGCTACCCCAGCACGAGTCTTCAAGGGGACGCGCATGGCTGGGCAAATGGGTTCCGATAAGGTAACGACCCAGAACCTCAAAGTTGTAAAGTCCGATCCAGAGCGTGGTCTTTTGTTAATCAAGGGTGCCGTTCCAGGTGCTAAGGGCTCGTCTGTAGTCGTTCGTGACGCTGTGAAGGGTGGCAAGTAACTTATGAGCGCTGAAGTTGTTCGAGTGATCGAACTCAATCAATATGTCGCGGCCCTCTTGGACCACAACGGCAATCGCATCGGTGAAGTTGAACTGAATCCAACAGTCTTTGGTTACACGCCAAATGTTTCGCTTTTGCACCAGGTAGTTACTGCTCAGTTGGCTGCTGCCCGAAGTGGAACACAGTCCACCAAAACTCGCGCCGAGGTGCGCGGTGGTGGTCGTAAGCCATTTCGCCAAAAGGGTACTGGACGTGCCCGTCAAGGCTCCATACGAGCTCCCCATTGGGCAGGCGGTGGCGTAGCCCTAGGGCCAAAGCCACGTTCTTATGAGCAACGCACCCCAAAGAAGATGAAGCGTGCGGCTCTATATCATGCGCTTTCTGATCGAGCGGCTAACGACGCAATCGTAGTTGTTGAATCGTTTGAGTATGAGACTCCTAAGACTAAAAGTGGTATCGCATTTTTGTCCAATGCCGGTCTTTCGAATAAGAAGGTCCTCTTGGTGGTGGATCCATTTGAATATAACTTGGTAAGAACCTTTTCCAACTTGCCTCTCGTTCGTCTTATCGATGAGGCTGAGTTGAATCCCTACGATATCTTATGGTCAGATGTCGTTATCTTTGATAAGTCCACACTGATTGGCGAGGCTGATTCTTCCAGCGACGCCGATGACGAAGTGGCCACGGAAGGTTAAACGATGGCAAATCCATACTCGATTATCATCAAGCCAGTTATCTCCGAGAAGTCCTATGGACTCTCCGATGCCGGCGTCTATACATTTGTGGTCGATCGCAGGGCCAACAAGATTGAAATTGGTAAGGCCATAGAGGAGATCTTCTCCGTAAAGGTCGGCAAGGTCAACACTCTGAATCGCAAGGGTAAGCGGAAGCGTTCACGTAAAAGCGGACTCTATGCCAAACTCTCTGATACAAAGCATGCCATGGTCACCCTTAAAGAGGGTCAGATCGAACTGTTCCAGAGATAGAAGGTTTTTAAGAATATGGCTATTAGAAAGAGAAAACCCACTAGTCCTGGACGTCGGTTTCAGTCGGTGTCCGACTTTTCCGAGATTACTAAGTCCAAGCCTGAGAAGTCGCTTTTGGCTCCTAAGAGCTCTAGTGGTGGTCGTAACTCCTATGGACGAAAGACCTCCCGCCACCGCGGCGGTGGTCACAAGCAACAATATCGCTTGGTGGACTTCAAGCGTCGCAAAGACGGAGTTCCAGCAAAAGTTGCTGCGATTGAATACGATCCCAATAGAAATGCTCGGATTGCTTTGCTTCATTATCTTGATGGTGAAAAGGCATATATTCTGGCTCCTAATCGCCTCAAGGTCGGCGAATTGGTGGAGTCGGGTTCCGGTGCTGATATTCGGATCGGAAATGCACTTCCTCTAAGGAATATTCCAGTTGGTACTGTGGTGCATAACGTGGAATTGCGACCTGGTCAGGGCGGCAAGATTGCTCGTGGAGCAGGTATGTCGGTGCAACTAGTCGCCAAAGAGGGCGATTTTGCTACACTTCGTCTTCCCTCTACTGAAATGCGTCGCGTTCCTATTGATTGTCGGGCTACCGTAGGCGAGGTTGGCAACGCCGAGCATGAGCTGATTTCGATTGGTAAAGCTGGACGTAACCGTTGGAAGGGCGTTAGGCCTCAGACACGAGGTGTCGCTATGAACCCAGTGGATCACCCACTTGGCGGTGGCGAAGGCAAGACGTCTGGTGGACGTCATCCAGTTTCCCCTTGGGGTCAACCTGAAGGTCGTACGCGTTCAAGGCGCAAGGCAAGTGATGCAATGATCGTACGTCGTCGTCGCGGACGCGGCGCAAGGCGCTAGGAGGTCTTATAAAAGATGGCACGTAGCCTTAAAAAGGGTCCTTTTGTCGATTCTCACCTACTCAAGAAGGTCGACGCTTTAAATGAGAAGAACGAGAAGAAGGTCATTAAGACCTGGTCTCGTAGATCTACAATTATTCCTGACATGGTGGGTCACACCATCGCCGTTCATGATGGCCGAAAGCATGTTCCTGTCTATGTGACAGAGTCCATGGTCGGTCACAAGTTAGGTGAATTCAGCCCTACTCGAACCTTTAAATACCATGCGGGTCAAGAGAGAACGGGTAAGAGAAGATGAGTACCACTACTTTCAATTCAGGCACTAGGGCTGTCTTGCGTCAATATCGCATGTCGGCATCGAAGGTTCGTGAAGTTCTTGACCTGATCCGGGGCAAGGATATTATTACCGCTCGAGATATTTTGGTCTATTCGGATCGTGGAGCGGCTCGTCCGATCTTGAAGCTTCTGGCCTCTGCTGTGGCCAATGCTGAGAATAACGACGGTATTCCAGCAGATGAACTCTATGTCTCTGCCTGCTTTGCAGACGAGGGGCCGACTATGAAGCGTTTTCGTGCGCGAGCTCGTGGGCGTGCAGGACAGATTTTGAAGCGTACGGCTCACATCACGATCTATGTCGATCGCATGGAATTTACCAAGATTGCTCAGATCAATGCTAAGAGATCCTCTGAGGAAGCTCGTCGTCAAGAACGTCGTAGTGCACGTGTCCGTGGCTCAAACAGTTCTCTCGACGAAATAGAAGTTGTCTTTGACGCCGAGGATTCGGATCTTGTTGTTCATACTGAGACCGAGAACACAGAGACCGCTAACACAGAGACCGCTAACACAGAGCCGACAATTCCAGAGAGCTCGGAGACCGTGAGCGATCAAGGTGATTTAGGTGCAAGTGATGCAGTCTCCAACGACGTCCTTGAGGTAGTTTCAAGCGAAGATCAAGACGTTGTCGATGACGATGCTGAAAGCGAGAATAAGTAATGGGTCAGAAAGTAAATCCCTACGGTTTTCGCCTTGGTATAACCACCAAGTGGAAGTCGACCTGGTACGAGGATAAGAATTACAAAGAGACAGTTCTTGAGGACTGGAGGATCCGTAACTTTCTTATCAAGAGACTTGAGAACTTGCAGCTTTCGCGAGTAGAGATCGAGCGTAAAAGAGGCGATATCAGAGTTGATATCTACTCATCGAAGGTTGGTCCTATCGTCGGACATCAAGGCAAGAAGATTGAAGAGCTTCGCCATGATCTCGGTGCGCTAATTGGGGATGAAAAGGTCCAATTAAACGTCAAAGAGATTCAAAACGCTGAGCTTGATGCCGCATTGGTTGCACAAAGTATTGCAGATCAGCTGGCTCGGCGAGTTAGCTTTAGAAGAGCGATGAAGCGCGCTATGCAGCTCGTGGAGCGTTCTGGTGGTCAGGGCGTCAAGATCCAGTGTTCTGGTCGACTTGGCGGTGCTGAAATGGCACGCAAGGAGTCCTATCGCGAAGGTCGAGTTCCGCTTCATACCTTGAGAGCAGACATCGACTATGGCTTCCGAGAGGCTAGAACTACCTTTGGTCGTATCGGTGTTAAGGTCTGGATCTATAAGGGCGATATCGTTCCCTATAAGGTACCTAGCCTTACCGAAGCAGCTCCTACCGAGCAGGCCGCGCAACGGCCGCGAAGAGTTTCTGCAGGTGGCGGTCGACGCGTAAGCGAAGGAAGGCCCCGTAACGCGGCGCCGGTCGTAAATGGAGAAGAGCAACTTGAGAAGATCCTAGATCGGTCTGAGGAGCTCGAGAAGAAGGTGCGCCAGGAGTCACATGAGACAGCGCACTTCAAGCGGGAGAGCGATTAATCATGTTGATGCCTAGGAAGGTAAAGCACCGTAAGGTGCAGCGTGGCCGGCGAACTGGGCTGGCCAAGGGTGGTACCGAGTTGAACTTTGGTGAGTTCGGTATTCAAGCCTTGGAAGCTGGTTGGTTGACCGCTCGTCAAATAGAAGCAGCTCGTATTGCTATGACGAGGCACATCAAAAGAGGTGGAAAGGTCTGGATTCGAGTTTTTCCAGATAAGCCAGTTACCAAGAAGCCTGCTGAGACTCGCATGGGTTCGGGCAAGGGTAACCCGGAGTTTTGGGTTGCAGTTGTAAAGCCGGGTCGCATCCTCTTTGAATTGAATGGTGTCTCGGAAGAGCTAGCTCGTGGCGCTTTGGAGAGAGCTATTCAAAAGCTCCCCTTTAAAGCACGTGTGGTTGTAAGAGATGCATTTTCTCACGAGAATGAGGGTCAATAATGTCAAAGGCTTCTGAATTAAGAGATTTCGGTGATCAAGAGTTGCAAGAGCGTCTTGATGAGAATATCAAGGAGTTGTTTCAACTTCGGTTTGACCTGGCTACTGCCCAGGTCGCCAATACCTCGCGTGTGGGTCTATTAAAGCGAGAGGTTGCTCGTATTCATACGATTATGACCGAGCGATCCGCTTCATCCGAGGACAAGTAGGTAGGAAATCATAATGAGTGAGATTGAAAGTCCGAATGAGAATACCCGTAAGGTCCGTGAAGGTACAGTTATTTCTGACGCCATGACCGATACGGTTGTTATAGCGGTTGTAGAGCGAGTTCGCCATCCGAAGTACCGAAAGACGGTGCAGCGTACTAAGAAGTTGTATGCGCACGACTCGACCTTTGGTGCACGCGTTGGAGATGTCGTCCGCCTGGAAGAGACAAGGCCTCTTTCCAAGCTAAAGAGATGGCGTGTTGTGGAGATTTTGGAGCGTGCCAAGTGATACAGCAAGAAACCAGACTTAGGGTGGCTGATAATTCAGGCGCAAAAGAAGTCCTCGTTATTAAGGTTTTGGGGGGTTCACGGAGACGATATGCCAGCATTGGCGATATCTTTGTGGCCACTGTTAAGGATGCAATTCCTGGAGGTAATGTAAAGCGCGGGGATGTTGTAAAGTGTGTGGTTGTGCGAACCAAGAAGGAGAAGCGCCGTTCAGACGGTAGTTACATTCGGTTCGACGAGAATGCCGCTGTTATTATCAACGATGCGATGCAGCCAAGAGGAACCCGTATCTTTGGGCCAGTTGGCCGGGAACTCAGGGACAAGAAGTTTATGAGGATCATATCGTTGGCTCCGGAGGTGCTTTGATGAAGATCCGTAAGGGTGACAAGATAAAGGTGCTGGCCGGTAAAGATAAGGGTCGCGAGGGCGTGGTCTCTAGGGTGATTCCTAAAGAGGGACGTATCATAGTTGATCGTATTAATGTCGCTCGCAAGCATCAAAAGCCGACCAATCAGACCTCTCAAGGTGGAATTATCGACAAGGACATGCCTTTTTCGGCTTCGAATGTGCAGATAGTTTGTGCTAAGTGTGGTCCAACACGGGTCGGTTATAAGTTTTCCGACGCAGGCGTTAAGTCTCGCGTCTGTAAAAAGTGTGGGGGTGACCTATGAATGAGTTCGCTGGACCGCAGCCGCGTCTGAAAGAAAAGTACAACACTGTACTGCGAAGCCAACTCAAAGAGAGCCTTGGCCTGTCAAATATCATGCAGGTCCCTCGCATGGAGAAGATAGTTATCAACATGGGTGTTGGCCGTGCTACCGCTCAGGCTTCTCTACTTGAGGGAGCGCTGCGGGATCTAGAGATTATCTCTGGCCAAAAGCCCATAGTTACCAGGGCACGAAAGTCCGTGGCGAGTTTCAAGCTTCGTCAGGGAAATGCTATCGGTGCCAAGGTAACGCTTCGAGGCGATCGCATGTGGGAGTTCTTTGATCGTTTGGTCTCGCTCTCCATTCCTCGCATTAGAGACTTTCGGGGATTGAACCCTAAGTCGTTTGACGGTAACGGTAACTATACCTTCGGCGTCACGGAGCAGTTGATCTTCCCGGAGATCGAGTATGACAAGGTTGATGTAATGCGTGGTATGGATATAACCATCGTTACAAGTGCAACAAGTGACGACCATGGCCGAGCGCTTTTGTTCGCATTTGGATTTCCCTTCAAAAGAGAGGGTTAGGAAGTAGATAATGGCTAAGAAAGCTCTAATCGAAAAGCAAAGGCGTGCAGCGAAGTTTAAGGTTCGCGCCTATACCCGTTGCGGTCGTTGTGGTCGTCCACACTCGGTATATCGCAAGTTTGGTCTATGCAGGATCTGCCTTCGGGTAATGGTTCACGCAGGCGAGATTCCTGGCGTGACCAAGGCTAGCTGGTAGAGGAGGAACTGACCAATGATGACGGATCCGATCGCGGACATGTTGACGCGAATCCGTAATGCCAATACGGCAATGCATGATACGGTTGTAATGCCAGGTTCGAAGCTAAAGAAGGCTTTGGCTGAGGTGCTCGTTAGCGAAGGCTATATAGAGGGCTTTGATATCAAAGAGACTGAGGGTAAGCCCGGTAACTCTCTAGAGATTCAGCTCAAGTATTCACCAGAGCGCAAGCGGGTAATCTCTGGTATTCAGAGGGTTTCAAAGCCCGGGCTCAGGGTCTATTCCCGAGCGGAGTCTGTTCCACGTGTCCTTGGTGGCCTTGGGATAGCGATCGTCTCTACCTCTCGGGGTTTGATGACCGATCGAGAAGCTCGAAAGCAAAAGATCGGCGGTGAGGTCGTCTGCTACGTCTGGTAGTGATGACCCATCTATTGAGGAGTATGTAAGTTCTATGTCACGAATTGGGAAAGTCCCAGTAGAAGTACCTCAGGGCGTGTCGGTCGAGATTCTTGGATCTAACGATATCAAGGTAAGTGGTCCTAAAGGGACGCTTTCGAGAGTGCTTCCTGGTGAGATTTCGGTCAGCCAGCAAGAGTCGGTTTTGGTTATTGAGCGTCCAAACGATGAGAGACTCTCTAAGTCCCTGCATGGCCTTTCGCGCACTTTGGTCTCGAATATGGTCGCCGGTGTAACCAGTGGTTTCACCAAGGAGCTAGAGATTATTGGCGTTGGATATCGCTGTATAGCTAAGGGCCCTGGAGAGCTAGAGCTCTCGTTGGGTTTCTCGCACACGGTCAAGGTCGTTGCACCGGAGGGTATTACCTTCGAGGTGCCCACGCCTACAAGGATCATTATTAGAGGGATCGACAAGGAAATTGTCGGTCAGGTCGCTGCCAATATTCGCAAGATTAGAAAGCCAGAGCCTTACAAAGGTAAGGGCGTTCGGTACCTGGGAGAAAAGGTCCAGCGTAAGGCTGGTAAGACTGGTAAGTAGTGCCAGAGCTTTTTGGAGATAGCAATGTCAATTAACAAAGTTAACAGCCACGCGCTGCGTATCAAGCGACATAAGCGAGTTAGACGTATCGTTGTCGGTACCACAGTTCGCCCACGTTTGGCTGTCTTTCGTTCGAATAAGCACATAGTTGCTCAGATCGTTGATGACTCGACTGGTTCAACGATCGCTTCAGCTTCGACGCTTGAGGCCGACCTTCGTGGCGGTGGCGCTACCGGTAATATAGCTGCTGCTGTCAAGGTTGGAGAACTCGTTGCGCAGCGCGCAGTGCAAAAGGGAATTAAAGCAGTCGTTTTCGACCGGGGTGGATTCCAATACCACGGTAGAGTGGCCGCATTAGCCGATGCAGCCCGTAGCAAGGGATTGGAGTTCTAAGGATATGGCCGAAGAGGTTTATGAAGAGCGCACGATTAAGGTCAACCGGGTTGCCAAGGTTGTAAAAGGTGGACGTCGTTTCTCCTTCACAGCACTTATGGTGATTGGTGACAAGAATGGTCGTGTAGGACTCGGTTATGGTAAGGCCAAGGAGGCCGGTATTGCCGTCCAAAAGGGTATTGAAGAGGCTCGAAAGAATCTTTTTAGTGTTCCGTTGGCGGGAGATACAATAATTCACCCGGTTTTAGGTGCTGCTGGGGCTGGGCGAGTTTTGCTCAAGCCAGCTGCTCCTGGTACAGGTGTTATCGCTGGTGGCGCTGCAAGAGCTATTCTTGAGATGGCCGGAATTCATGACGTGGTTGCTAAGTCTTTGGGTTCGTCCAATGCTATCAATGTCGCACACGCCACCATCTCTGGTTTGAAGGATCTAAAGCGTCCCGACGAGATAGCTGCGCTTCGTGGTAAGTATGTCGATGAGATCATTCCAGGCGCCATTAACCGTGCTTATGCTGAGAAGAAAAAGCAAATAGAAGGTGGCGAACGAGGTTGAGCGAGACTAATTCGGAGAAGAAACTTACAGTTACGCAGATTAAGTCAGGGATCGGTACAAAGCCAAAGCATCGTGCCACCCTTAAGGCTCTAGGGCTTGGACGTATCGGTAAAAGCAATGTGCTTCCTGATCGCAGAGAGATTCGCGGGATGATTGCCAGAGTGCCGCACTTGGTCGAAGTCGTGGAAGAGGTATAGAGGCTGATGTTAAAGTTACATGATCTGACTCCAGCTGAGGGGTCAAAAAAGAAGCCAAAACGCGTTGGTAGAGGTATTGGCGGTAAGGGCGGTAAGACTGCTGGCCGTGGTACCAAAGGCCAAGGAGCTCGCGATACGATTCCTATGGGCTTTGAAGGTGGGCAGCTTCCCCTGACCCAGCGTACACCTAAGGCTAAGGGATTCAAGAACCCCTTTAAGGTGATCTACGAGATCGTCAACTTGGATAAGGTAGCTGAATTGGCTGCTCAGGGTGTCCTGGTGATAGATCCAGGCGTCTTAGCCAATTATGGCATCGTAAAGCGTGGTTCGTTGGTGAAGATCCTTGGAAACGGGGAGATTCGTACCGGTGTTACTGTAACTGCCCATAAGTTTTCTAGGGCGGCTGAGTTTGCCATTAGAGCTGCCGGTGGTTCGATAGTCACTGTGGATCTACCTTATGCTGGTGGGCGACCACCGGTCCGTGGTAACCAACACGCAAACCGTTAATTATTTCTTTTATCTGATTGTGGGGCCGGTTGCTATTCTAAGCTTGCCGGCTCTTTTTTTAGTTTCGGACCCAGTTTCATGGGTTTTTTAAGAGTCTCTATGGAATCTTTTCGCCATTGACTAGTATGGGATAGCTAGGCTTGGGTCCAATTGTACGTAAGAGCCTTATGAATGGTAGGTGAGTCGTTAAGTGCTTGGCAGTTTGAAAAACATCTTCAAAGTCGCAGACTTGCGCAATAAAGTTCTTTTTACGCTGATGATCATTGCGGTCTATCAGTTGGGCGCGAATTTACCAGTACCTGGTATTGACTTCGCGGCACTTAAGCAGTTGGAGACATCTGCCTCTGGTAGCGGAGTCCTTGGGTTTTTAAACCTTTTTTCTGGTGGCGCTCTGACCCGCTTTGCCATCTTCGGCCTTGGGATTATGCCCTATATCACCTCCTCGATCATCATCCAGTTGTTGACGACTGTTATCCCTAAGTTCGAAGAGTGGCGTGATCAAGGACCAGTTGGCGAAAAGAAGCTGACGCAAACTACCCGTTATCTCACCATTGTTCTAGCGATCCTCCAAGGAACTGGTTTAGCCTTTGTCTTTCACAATGGTGGTGCTGGATTTTTGCCTAACGGTCAGCAGATCGATCTAATTCCTAGTTTTACCATTGCGAGGGTTCTCTTCATCGTCCTCACCTTTACGGCGGGTACTGCCTTGGTTATGTGGTTAGGTGAGTTGATTACACAGCGTGGAATCGGTCAAGGTATGTCGATCATCATCTTTGCCAATGTCGTGGCTGGTATTCCTAGCGGTGGCCATGCGATTCTTGCTCAGGCTGGTGGCTTTAAGTTCGGCGTTATCGTTGTCCTTGCGCTTATAATCTTGGTCGCTATCGTCTTTGTAGAACAGGGCCAGCGTAGGATTCCTGTTACCTTTGCTAAGCGTGTAGTTGGTCGTAATATGTATGGCGGTGGAAGCACTCATATTCCGCTCAAGGTCAATCAGGCTGGCGTTATTCCTATCATCTTTGCATCATCTATTTTGTATTTTCCGGTTCTTTTGACGAATATTATCCCGTGGGCCGGCTTTAGAACCTTTGTGAATAACCATTTGGTCTCTGCCACCAGCTTTTATTACATTATTAGCTACGGTATCTTGATAGTCATGTTCACCTTCTTCTATGTGCAGGTGGCATTTGATCCATATCAACAAGCCGATATTATTCGAAAGCAAAGCGGTTTTATCCCAGGTATCCGTCCAGGTGCGCCGACAGAGCGTTACTTGGCTAAGATCCTCAATCGGATCACCTTCCCTGGCTCGCTCTTTTTGGCGGCGGTTGCATTAGTACCCGCTATCGCTTTGGCACTATGGCATGTAACGGGATATCCTTTTGCAGGTACGACATTGTTGATTGCCGTTGGTGTCGCGTTAGAGACTATGAAGCAGGTCGATTCTCAGCTTTCGATGCGAAATTACGACGGCTTTCTTAAGTAGCATCTTTGGGTGCATATTTTAGAATTTAGGGGGCAAGGGGTTGGATAAGCCGTATCGAATTGGCATGCTTGGTAAGCAAGGCGCCGGTAAGGGAACTCAATGTATTCGTTTGAGCGAGGTATTGGGGATCCCCCATATATCCACAGGCGATATGCTGCGAGCTGCACTTCGCGAAGGTACCGATTTCGGTAAGGCTGCGGGTGAGTTTATGGAGCGTGGGGAGTTGGTTCCTGACTCTATCATCGTTGGCGTCGTAGCTGAGAGACTTGCACAAAGTGATGCTCTAAATGATGGTTTTGTATTGGATGGCTTTCCCCGTACCTTGGCTCAGGCCCAGATGTTGGAGGAGACATTAGCTCCAGTGGGGTTGAAGGTTGTCATCAACTTAGACGTCTCAACCGAAGTAGTCCTGGATCGCTTGTCTTCTAGACGTGTTTGCGTGGGCTGTGGTCGGACTTATTCGATCCATTCGAGGCCAAATCGCAATTGGAGCTGTGATAGCTGTGGTGAGGAAGTCATACAACGCAGTGATGATACCAAAGAGGCTATCGCGAGAAGACTGGCACTCTATGATGAGCTGACTGCACCGCTGATTGATTGGTACGGCCAGTTGGGCAAGTTGATTTCGGTTTTTGGCGATGGCGACTTCGACTTGATTCACAAGGAAATACGTAGCGCTATAGATAGCGTTATAGGTTAGAGTACTTGTCCCTATTGGCTTATTAGGCCCCTATCGCTAAACGTGAGGTTTCGAATTGAAGTGGGATTCTACGGTCCGTCGTTCAGGTGCTGAACTTGATAAGATGCGTAAAGCTGGAAAGATAGTTGCAGAGATTCGCGCTAAGACTCGCGAAGCTATTCGAGACGGAATTACTACAGGCGAGATTGATAAGATAGCCCATGAGATAATCGATGCTAGAGGTGCTAAATCTAATTTTCTGAATTACCATGGTTTTCCAGCTACTATTTGCACTTCGCCGAATTCTATGATTGTTCATGGTATCCCTGGTGATTATCGATTAGTCGAGGGGGATATTATCTCCATCGACTGTGGCGCCATTTGGCAAGGATATCATGGCGATTCGGCTTATACAGTTGGGGTGGGAAAGATCTCGAAGGTAGCTGCGAAGCTGATTGAGGTTACTGAGGCCTCTTTGTTTGCCGGTATAGATGAGATGGTGGTCGGAAATCACCTTCATGATATTGGTCGGGCTATTCAAAATCTCGTCGAAGCTAACAAGATGGCAGTAGTGCGCGAGTATGTTGGTCACGGAATTGGTACGGCGATGCACGAGGCGCCCAATGTGCCAAACTATTGGCCCGGATCTCCAGGTCCGAAGCTTCGTGCCGGTAACGTCTTTGCAGTTGAGCCGATGGTGAATTTAGGTAGTGCCGATACTAAGGTTTTGGCTGATGGATGGTCGGTGATGACCGCTGATGGCTCACTCTCGGCTCACTTCGAGCATACGATTGCGGTTACAGATAATGGTCCAGAGGTCTTTACCTTAGAGGACTAGCAAGGGGTTAGTTTTTGGATTGCCTTTCTTTTTGTGATATACCGGAAAGATCTCGGCGTACGCTAGACTAATCTCTCTGTGCAAGATCTTAGGGTGCACCTAAGTTTGTGCAGCTGTCTCCTATGGGGGATTGACAACCGATTTGGTTGTAGCGATTTAAGGAGTTTGATCTGACGAAGCCGAAAGAAGATGCAATTGTTCTCGAAGGGACCGTGGTAGAGCCCCTTCCCAATGCGATGTTCCGAGTTGAACTCGAAAATGGCCATAAGGTATTAGCTCACAGTTCTGGAAAGATGCGTATGCACCGAATTCGAATTCTTCCGGGTGACCGGGTGCAGATCGAACTGACCCCATATGACCTCAATCGGGGCCGGATAACATACCGGTACAAGTAGGAGACTATACTTACCAGTTTTGATTGGTAAATAATTCTCTATCGTCGCTTCTAAATTAGGAGCGACGATTTTCAAGTCAAGAGAGTAAGCAATGAAGGTAAGACCGAGCGTCAAAACAATTTGCGAGAAATGCAAGGTAATTCGCCGCCACAGGGTTGTGTTGGTGATTTGTGAAAACCCTAGACATAAGCAACGACAGGGATAGGTAAATGGCACGTATAGCCGGAGTAGACATTCCAAGGGAAAAGCGGTTGGAGATTTCTCTGACCTATATCTATGGAATTGGACTGACCACCTCGCAGCAGATCTGTGCTGCAACCGGTGTAGATCTGAACACTCGAGTTCGGAACTTAACCGACGAAGAAGTAGCACGTTTACGTGCCTACATCGACGCTAACTTCAAGGTTGAAGGTGACCTCCGTAGAGAGGTATCCCAAGATATCAAGAGGAAGCAGGAGATTGGCTGCTATCAAGGACTGCGTCACCGTAAGGGGCTCCCAGTTCGCGGTCAGCGTACCCACACTAATGCGCGTACGCGTAAGGGTCCAAAGAAGACCGTCGCTGGTAAGAAGAAGGTCAAGCGATAGTGACCCTATAACAGAGCGCTTGTGACACCTCTGTTAGATCTTGTTTTGAAGTTAGAAAATTCCTATAAGGAGCGTCGATGGCCAAGCCAAAACCAGCTGGGCGAAGAGTAAAGAAAAAAGAGCGTAAGAATATCGCTCATGGGATTGCCCATATTCATTCGTCTTTTAATAACACCATAGTTTCGATTACAGATCCAGATGGTAACGTCATTTCTTGGGGTTCCGCAGGAAACGTCGGTTTCAAGGGATCCCGTAAATCCACCCCATTCGCAGCTCAACTAGCTGCAGAAGCCGCCGCCAAGCGCGCGGCTGAACACGGCGTGCGTCGTGTCGATGTTTTGCTCAAAGGACCTGGTTCCGGTAGAGATACAGCGCATCGCGCCATTGCTAATGCCGGTATTGAGATTATGTCCGTGCGCGATGTGACACCTACTCCCCATAATGGATGTCGCCCCAAAAAGCGCCGCAGGGTTTAGAAAGTTTAAAAGGAGTTTATTGTGGCTCGATATACAGGCCCTGTGTGCCGTCTGTGCCGAAGAGAGCGTGAGAAGCTATTTCTCAAGGGTTCCAAGTGTGATACCCATTGCCCCCTGGAAAAGCGTAATTATCCACCTGGTGAGCACGGTCGTGACCGCGCCCGTCAGGGTTCTGAGTACTTGACCCAGTTGCGCGAGAAGCAAAAGGCTCGTCGTATCTATGGTGTTTTGGAAAAGCAGTTCCGAAATATGTTCGAAGAGGCTTCACGCCAAGATGGTATTACCGGTGAGAACTTGTTGCGTATGCTTGAGATGAGACTCGACAATATAGCATTTCGTGCTGGTTGGGGTGTATCTCGTTCGCAAGCTAGGCAATTTGTTTTGCACGGTTTTGTGACGGTAAATGGCCGAAAGGCTACAATCCCATCGATGAGACTTCGTCGAGGCGATATCGTCGCTCTAAAGCCATCGGCTCGTGAACTTGCCGTTGTTACGGAGTCGATTGCATCTCAGGCCCCTCACATCCCGGCCTGGTTGACATCGATCGGATCTGGCTTCGAAGTCGAGGTTTCGAATCCACCACTGCGTGAACAGATTGATGTCAAGGTTCGCGAACAGTTAATCGTCGAACTCTACTCCAAGTAAAGGTTTCGCAAGAGCGCTAAGGAGAAGGAATGCTCTTTATTCAAAGACCCGCCGTTGAGGAAGCATCCGAAGAGGTTGCGGGTCGTCAAAAATTTGCGATAGGACCTCTGGAGCCCGGTTTCGGACATACCTTGGGTAATTCGTTGCGTAGGGTTTTGCTCTCGTCGATTCCTGGTGCTGCTCTCGTTGAAGTTCGCTTCGACGATGCGCTCCATGAGTTTACGACGCTGCCCGGAGTTAAAGAAGATGTCACTGAGATCATCCTTAACTTAAAGGACGTTGTGATTCGCTCTGAGGTAGACGAGGCGATTACTATTCGTCTGGACGTCAGAGGCCCCGGAATTGTAAGAGCGGGTGACTTTCAGGTCACTGCTGATCTAGAGATAGTTAATCCCGATCTACATATCGCCACTCTGTCGGATCGAGGGCGGATAGCTCTTGATGCTGTGGTAGATAAGGGCAAAGGCTATCAGAGTGCCGATTCGTCGCGTTCGAGTGGAATCATTGGACGTATCCCTATGGATGCGATCTTTTCTCCAATTCGTCGTGTAGCGGTTGAGGTGATTGCCACGGCAGGTGAGCGATCTCGTGACTACGACCGCTTGGTCTTAGATATCGAGACCGACGGATCAATTACTCCACGCGAGGCTTTGGCCTCGGCTGGAGAGACTTTGAGGTCGTTGGTTGGATTGATTGCTGATATGAGTGATCAACCCCAAGGACTTGCTTTGACGGAGACGCCAGTTATAGAGGTTCGTTCACCAGATCTTGACCTTCCTATTGAAGATCTTGAATTGACTGAGCGTCCGCGTAACTGCCTCAAGCGTGCTCAAATTAATACGATCGGTGAGCTACTTTCGCGAAGCACCGACGACCTACTCGCGATTACTAACTTTGGCCAGAAGTCACTTGATGAGGTTGTCAGCCGACTCAATGAGCGCGGCCTTTCACTAAGGAAGAGGGACTAGTTATGCCCGGTAGGCCTAAGCAGGGGCGTCGTTTTGGTGGCGACGCAAAACATCAAAAGGCGATTCTCGCTAATCTAGCGGCTTCGCTCTTTGCAGCTGAATCGATTACTACTACAGAGGCCAAAGCTAAGGCTTTACGACCAGTGGCAGAGAAGCTTATTACAAAGGCAAAAAGAGGGGGTCTCGCTAACCACCGTGAGCTCGCTAGCTATCTTCGTGATAAGGATATGGCCCAGAAGTTGATCTCTGATATCGCCGAGCGTTATTCAGAGCGTCAAGGTGGCTATACCCGGATCCTGAAGAAGGGTCCTCGCCAAGGAGATAATGCGCCTATGGCCATTATTGAGTTGGTATAACAAGTCTCTGTGTGATCTAGAGAGTTTTTGATAGCGGATGTTGGGGCGTAAGCTCCTCATCCGCTATTTTTCTTGGCTGAGTTTTCTTTGTCTATGGCTTGGTTCTTCGGCGGGTTTCTAAGGGATTTGGAGAGATCTCCGTGGCAGTGTTTTATGGTGAAATCAGTTTAAAGGGTGGGACCGTTGTCTTCGCCTAGAAACTATCTTCCACAAGAAGTCAATAACTTGGCTATAGAGTTTGCCTATGATGGCTCAGCATTTAGCGGTTACGCGCGTCAGCACGATCAGGTTACGGTGCAAGGGGATCTCGAGGCCGCACTAAGGGCAGTTCTTGGGGACTCTTTTCGAACGTTTGTTTCTGGGCGAACTGATCGGGGCGTTCATGCTAACTCTCAGTTCGTCTCAGTTGTACTGGAGGATCCCAAGTACATTGATTTGGATAAGTTCCGGCGGTCGATCGAGCGCCTCACTAGTGCCTCGATTGCTATTCGTGCGGTATGGTCGATGCCGGAGGATTTCCATGCACGCTTTTCCGCAGTGGCCCGTCGATATCGGTATTGTCTTCTTACCGGCGACTTTGCGCTGCCAATGGAGCGCCGTGCGGGTTGGCATATCGGTTCTCCACTCGATCGAGATGCTCTATTTGCAGCGGCATCCTACTTGGTAGGTGAGAAGAATTTCGCTACCTTTTGTAGAGCCGATCCCAATGGTGGTTCTCTTAATCGACGTGTGAGTGAAGTCAGCGTCTTTGAGACCGATCGCGATCATATCCATATAGAGATTGAAGCCAATGCCTTTTGTCACCAGATGGTTAGGGCTCTAGTGGGTTACTTAGTAAAGGTCGCTCTAGGCAATGCTACTCCTTGGGATTTCAGTAGGGCTCTTGATGCACAGGATCGTTCTAAGGGAGTCGATCTCGCCCCACCGTATGGTCTTTTTCTTATCATGGTTCGCTTTGAGGAGCGCTTTGAATTTTTGAATCGGCCTGTAATTTCGGTTGGCAATCGAGTTATGTCCAAAAGGTTGGAGGATTAGCGGATTGGCTATCGTTTAATCCTGTTATAATGTTCCTTTGTGTCTTATGCGACCGAAACTGTCGTAGGCATCTAATTCGTACCTTTGAAACCAGTGAGATTATGCGCACCTATTCAACAAAGCCATCAGAAATTGAGAGAAAGTGGTTCGTAGTCGACGCCGAGGGCATGGTCCTTGGTCGTTTGGCTACCGAAGTCGCCAGAATTCTGCGCGGTAAGCACAACCCTTATTTCGCACCACATCTCGATACCGGTGATCACGTTATCGTGATTAACGCCGATAAGGTTATTTTGACTTCCAACAAGGCGGAACGAAAGTTCTCCTATCATCACTCGGGTTATCCGGGTGGCCTTCGTACGACTCGATACACTGACCTTATGGCTGATAAGCCTGCCTTCGTCGTGGAGAAGGCCATTAGGGGTATGCTTCCTAAGAACCGATTGGGTCGCGCTATGTATTTGAAGTTGAAGGTATATGCAGGGCCGACTCACCCGCATTCTGCCCAGATGCCAGTTCCGCTAGAGATTCCAGGCGCTACGCGCACTGCAAACCGTTAAGCCGGGGAGAGATTATATGTCAATACCATTAGTTCAATCGACAGGTCGTCGCAAAGGTGCAGTCGCTCGTGTTAGGCTTCGCTCAGGCGAAGGCTCTGTGACCTGTAATAAGCGAAGTTTCGAAGAGTATTTCGGGGCTCCAAGCCTGCGCCAGCACGCGATCGAGCCGCTTCGGCTGACCAATTTGTTGACCAACTATGACGTGGATGTCACCCTAAATGGCGGCGGCGTCTCTGGTCAAGCTGGAGCCCTTCGCCTAGGTTTGGCAAGAGCTATTGTCGAGTTGGATCCTGAACTTAGAGCACAGCTCAAGAAAGCAGGATTGCTTACTCGCGATGCCCGTGAGAAGGAATCTAAGAAATACGGCCTCAAGAAGGCGCGCAAGGCTCCTCAGTACTCCAAGCGTTAATCTTCGGTGTTGGAATTTGGTACGGATGGCGTACGTGGTAGGGCGAACTCTGAGCTTAATTCAGAGTTCGCCCTTCGTCTTGGTATGAGTGTTGCAAATACAATTGCTGGCTCTACTTTTTTGGTTGGTCGTGATACTCGGGTCTCTGGAACCATGTTGCAGGCTGCATTTTCTGCTGGTTTAGCCGCTGCGGGTACCTCAGTTTTGGATCTCGGGGTAATTCCTTCTCCAGGAGTCGCTTATCTGTGCTCTAGATTGAAGCTAGCTGGCGCGGTGATTTCTGCTTCCCATAACCCCTATCACGACAATGGGATCAAGATTTTGGGGCCGGCAGGCGCTAAATTATCGAATGCAACCGAGATTGAGATTGAACGTGGCGTGAGAGATGGCATTGCCATCGACGAAGGTGTTGGAACCATCAATGACGCTTCGCATCTAGTCTCTGACTATTTAACCTATATTACATCTCAGCCGCTGATTCAATCGCTAGTTGGACTAAAGCTGGTTTTGGATACCGCTAATGGTGCCGCATCCGGATTTGCTCGAGAGGTTTTTGAGCGTTACGGTGCAAGTGTTGTGGTGATCAACGACTCCCCTGATGGTGTAAATATCAATGCAAATGCAGGTTCGACTCATCTTCAAGGTTTGATTGACACCGTTTTAGCAGAGAAGGCTGATCTGGGTTTAGGGTTTGACGGAGATGCAGATCGAGTATTAGCAGTAGCTCAGGACGGCTCCGTTATAGATGGTGACATAATCCTAGGGGTTTTAGCTAAGTTTTTGAATAGCCGTTCGCTGCTGTCGCATAATGGTCTGGCGATAACGGTTATGAGCAATATGGGCCTTCGGATCGCCATGGCGCAAGCCAATATCGAGGTGGTTGAGACGCCGGTTGGTGATCGCCATGTATTTGAAGCTATGGAGCGGCATGGTTTTGTGCTAGGCGGCGAACAGAGTGGCCATATAATCTTGGCGGATTTGGCGACAACCGGCGATGGAATGCTCACCGGAGCCGTCTTTAGCCGCGCTCTTTTGGAGTCCGGCATCGCTGCTAGCGAGTTAGCCAATAGAACCATGGTGCGATTCCCACAGATTTTGCGTAATGTCGCTTGTGTTGGGGATCCAAAAGTTGTTCTTGGTGCTCCAGAGGTCAAAGATGTGATCGCCAGAGCCGCGCAGCAATTGAGTGATGCAGGCCGGGTTTTGGTTCGACCTTCAGGCACTGAGCCTTTGATACGTGTTATGGTCGAAGCTAGGGACGAAGCTCTCGCTACTGAGTCGATCGAGCTGATCCTAAAGGTGATTTCTCAGACTGATCTTTAATTCAGATTGAGCTTTAGTGTGATCGGGACGTGATGGCGGCCTTTTGCATCTAAGCAGGTAATCTCCCAGCTTCATTACCCACGACGCCTTATCCGGCAATGCTTTAGAACATCTAGGAAGCTCGTTGTATGCAAATAATTACAGCGCTGCGAGTTTTAGGGTTGAGCTCATCTCTTGTGCTGCATGTTGATTCGTCCATGCTGAATTAATCAATGGTACTTGGTAAGAATCCAAGAACGCGTTTGTAATCTTGATGATCGAAAGGCCGATGGCGGATCTCTGTATATCTTTATTTCTGGCTTGGTTGCAAGTGGCTTAGCGGTATAGTTTGGCGCGATTTGTGATCTTTGCCAGGGTGTTTGTTCCAATTGTGGTAGAGCTGTTGATGGCTGTCTCGTATTTTTTCGGAATCATTGACCGAAGGGCTTAAAGTCTTTCTTTGATTTAGGTTTTAATCTCATTTTGACGAACGAATTTTATATTTTGATCAAAGGGCTAGGGTATTAAAGCGTGTGTGGAATTATTGCAGTAACTGGCCAAGGCGCAACCGTTGAGGTTTTGACAAGTGGCCTCAAACGTCTGGAATATCGGGGATACGATTCCGCAGGAATTGTAGTCTGTGATGAAAATGGTCTATTTTCGCGATTGCGGGTAGCACAGGGTAAGAATTCTTTGGATCGATTAGATAGCGATGCTAAAGAGAGCGAATTTGGCTCGATCATCAGCGGAATCGGTCATACTCGATGGGCAACTCATGGTGGTCCAACCCTATTTAATGCGCACCCCCATATCGATTGCAATGGGACAATAAGTGTGGTTCATAACGGAATCGTTGAGAACTTCAGAGAGCTCAAGGATGATCTTATTTCGCGGGGCCATATATTTTCCTCCGAGACCGATACGGAGGTAATCGCACACCTTCTAGAGGAATCTTTGATTTCGAAGGGAAGCTTGGTCGAGGCTGTTTCATCGATAGCGCCAATCATGCGTGGCGCGATGTCTTTTGTGGCAATCTCTTCGACCGAGCCAGGGGTTTTGGTTGGTTTTAAACGTATGGCGCCGATGGTTATCGGTCGGGCTTCAAACACCTGGTTTATTGCGAGTGATATACCGGCGATTCTTGATCGTGCGGAGGTTTTTTACCACTTAGAAGATGACCATCTTGTCTGTGTTACTGGGGGTGGTGCTGAGATCTTTAACCTCGAAGGGGACTCGGTTGATCTGGTTGAATTCCCCGTTACTTGGTCGCTTGAGTCCGCTGAGAAGTCGGGTTTCGATGATTTTATGTCGAAGGAGATACTTGAACAACCTGGGGCGCTGCGAGACACTTTGGCAGGACGCTTAGCATCCTCTGGTGAGTTGATTTTGGACGAGACGACCAGCGATCCAGATTCTTTAGCGCGCATAAATAAGGTTTTTATCGTTGCCTGTGGAACCTCTTATCACGCAGGTATGGTAGCGAAATATGCAATCGAGCATTGGACGAAAGTCCCCGTAGAATTGGATATTTCTTCGGAATTTCGTTATCGGGATCCAGTGGTGGATGAGCGTACTCTCGTAGTGGCCGTTAGTCAATCGGGCGAAACCCTAGATACGCTTGCTGCTTTACACGAGGCAAAGAACCTCGGAGCCCAGACGTTAGCGGTTTGTAACGTAGTGGGTTCATCAATGGCGCGATTGGCCGATACTGTGATGTACACCAGAGCCGGACCTGAGGTTGGTGTAGCCGCCACGAAGACTCATACCGCACAGATAGGGGCTCTTTTACTTTTAGCTTTGAATCTAGCTCGAACTAAGGGCCAGCTCTACCCGAGTGAGATCGACGCCTTGTACGAAGAGTTGACTTTGGTACCTGCAAAGATCCAAGAGGTTTTGAACTCATGGGATGCCATTGGCGAGGTGGCTAAGCGCTTTAGTGGCTCAAGTAGATTTTATTTTATTGGCCGCCATGTTGGCTATCCTGTTGCCTTAGAAGGAGCGCTAAAGCTTAAAGAGATCTCATATCTACCCGCGGAAGGCTATCCCGCTGGAGAGCTCAAGCATGGTCCAATTGCAATGCTCGATGAGATGGCGGTTGTTGTGGCGATAGCGACTCGAACCAGGCTTTACGAGAAGATCGTTTCGAATATAGAAGAGGTACGTGCTCGCAATTCTTCTGTGATAATTATCGGCAATCCTGGAGATGAAGGACAGGCTAACTTAGGCGAGTCCTTCATCTCGGTACCCAGAGTTCATCCTCTCTTTGCTCCATTGGTAGACGTGGTTCCCCTACAGATATTCGCATACCATATGGCTCGGAACCTAGGTATGGATGTCGATCGTCCACGGAACCTCGCCAAGACGGTGACTGTGGAGTGATGCTGGACCCCACGGGGATCAAGTTTTATTATGAGAATCGACGATTGCGATTTTGAGCCTTAAGGCTGGGGATTTGGACTCTAACTTGATCTTACAATTGCGCCTAGCCTTGGATGGTAAAGACTTTTATAGGCATGATATAAAAAGCTAGGTTCCATTGGCGGCTCAACTTCTCGAAGTTGCCAACTTGGGGGACTAGTAGGGTTTGAATAGAGGTTGTCGTGGAGGATTTTTCATCGTTTTTACATGTGATTACTTGGGAGCTGACCAAGGCATGTCATCTCCATTGTCGTCATTGTCGAGCAAGAGCGATCCCAAACCGAAATGAAGGAGAACTTGATATTGACGAGATCCAAAGTGTCTTATTAGATATTTCGAATCGGCTTCCAAGAAAGCCGATCATGGTCTTCACTGGCGGTGATCCAACCGAACGACCAGATCTCGATGAAATTTTGAAGAGTTCGATCGAGATGGGATTCATCACATCTATCTCGCCATCTGTTACTAATCGCGTTACTCCTGAATTGGTCTATCATTGGGCAGAACTTGGGGTTCGTGCGATCTCTCTTTCAATCGATGGACCATCTCCTGAGATTCACGATAGATTTAGAGGCGTTAAGGGAACCTTTGAACGCTCCATTGAAATAGCTCGCACAGTCGTTGACGCCAAGATGTCCCTGCAGATCAATACCTCAATTGGGAGATTTACATTAGACGGTTTAGCCGAGATGGCGGATCTGGCCAAAGATCTCAAGGTGTCGTCTTGGGAGGTATTTTTTGTAATACCTATGGGTAGAGCGAAGTTGTCGAGCGCCCTAGATTCCTCAGAGATGGAAGAGGTGCTTCGGTATCTCGCGACTTTTAGCCGCAGCGTTGATTTTCGCGTTACTGCGGTTGGCGCGCCGCAATTTCAAAGGGTGCTTCATGAGATGAACTACCTAGAGACCTCTGGCCTTCGTCCGTCGGTACGAGAGGGTCGAGGATTTGCATTTATTGACCACCTAGGGGAAGTCTATCCTTCGGGTTACCTTCCTTTGTCCGGTGGAAATGTGAGATCGCAATCGCTAGTGGATATCTACTCCAGTTCGCCACTGTTCACATCAATGCGCGACCCCTCTAATTACAGCGGTGCATGTGGATCGTGTGACTACAGCGGCTTTTGTGGAGGATCCAGGGCTCGTGCATTTGCAGTGACAAAAGATGTGCTTGCCTCTGACCCAGGCTGTCCAAGGACTGACTCTTATGGATCATTTCTTGATTTAGAACCTGTAGAATTGGTTATAGAGTAGCAATTAGGCTCCAGATCTGTTTTCATTTATAAGTTGTATGGCCGTTCTGGTCGGCGCCAATTTCATGGAACTCGCGATCATAATGAAAGACACAAGCCCCTAAAAGAGATCTCTTTTAGGGGCTTGTGTCTATTGATGGATAAATACGGATCAGTTCGATCGTCTGTCTTTGGATTAATCACCCTGTTGTATCCCTACTGGTTGATGCAACAGGGTGAGGGAGCTGACCCAAGAAGGCTCCTATAGCTTTCATAGCCGTTATGTCCGACCTAGATGGGCCAAAACCAGCTATGTGAGTTAAGCAGCCCACTTATTTAGCCCACTTATTTAGCCCACTTAGGCAGCTTGAGCCGTTCCAGCGCTGGTAGTACTTCTAAGTGCCGCGCCACCATTAGGTCCACCAAAGCCAGGGCCACCATGACCGCCAGGGCCACCAGCGGGACGTGGGTTATTGACGAAGTTGGTGATAGCTGTATTTAGATGAGACAGGATCTGAGTGGCTTGAGTAGAGGTTATCTTTCCAGCGGTTACAGCGGAGTTGATATTTGCTGTAGCACTAGTTACCAACTCTGAGATCAAGGTAGATGGAGAGATATTAGCTGCCGTTGCTACTGCGGCTAGGGTCTTTCCAGCTTGCAAGTCTGCTTTGAGAGCAGATGTAGTTGTCTTTAGGTCACTAGCTGCAGTTTTCAAGAGATGATCTCCAGCAACAGCTCTCATAAGACCACCATGGTGTCCACCACTTGGGCTCGTCGTTGTGAATGAAGAGAGAGCCGCAGGTATCGATGTAGATGGGGTTGTGCTCGCAGATGATACCGCTGGGGTTCCAAGTGTTGCACCTGCTAGCCATCCACCGCCTATCGCCAAAACTGTAAGACCACTTGCTATCTTTGCGTTTAGTTTAATTTTTCTCATTTGAACTTCCTCTGAGATTTACTTTCCTATTTTGCTTCGCCCTAGGCCTTCAGGGGATACTTACATGCTCGTTGAGATTGCCTAAAATTAGCTGTGGAGCGATTAATGACTTTGTTTATAATTCCTGAACTTACTTTTACCTTTCTTAGACAACTTTCATATTTGAATAAAGTCCCAGCTAGCAATAGGTGTAGACACCAAGCAATTCTAAAGATCTCAAATGGAACTTGTAAAAAACTATGGCAAAGTGCTCAATGATCCCTAACGAAAAGGTTGTGTCGAAGGTATTTTGGGACCCAATGGCAAATTGGACGCAGGGCAAGAGATAGTCTCAGCTAGCTGGATATCGGTGGTGGATCGAGGTAATGGGCTTTATGCAAGCTCGAAGCGTTGAATTAATTCTTCACGGCTTGATTTACCGTAGCACTTTCGGGCTGGCATAAAGGAGATATTCCGCCCTAAGCAAAAGGTGGTAGGTTTGTCTTTGTTGGCCCAGGACCATCAAGCCGATCACGGCTGTATTCTCGGGTACTTCATAGGACGTGGTGGCGTTTTAGGGATCTGGCTTGGATAGATTCCGGTCGTATTGAATGAGGGTTGGGCTCTGTATGAATCAAAGATATACCTTTGGAATTGGGGTGGACGTGGTCGACCACGATCGCTTTGCTTTATTTGTGAAGCGTCGGAGTCGAGGGGTCGATCGGATCTTTACTGATGGTGAGCTTGACTATATCAACCGCTTTAAGGGAGATGGCGCAATTGCACGTATGGCCGCGCGCTTTGGGGCCAAAGAGGCAGTCTCAAAGGCGCTAGGCGTCACCCTCTTTTCGCTCTCACTGCATGACATTGAGGTAGTGAATTCCAGTGACGGACCACCGAAGGTGAAGCTACACGCTAAGGCAAAGGAGGTTGCTTTTCAATCAAATGTTGTTGAAGTCAAAGTTTCATTTTCTCACGAAGTCAGAGTTTCAATTGCCTTCGCTATGGCAATCGCCGAGATTCGGAGCGTTGATCTTCAAGGACCACTAGAGCTCGGCTGAACCCTATGGTCGGTTGGGGCGTTGAAATCGTCTCTTTGGAGCACTTCTAAAGGTGTAATTTATCTCCTTGAATTCATTAATACTAAACCAGTCGGTCGCGGTGGCGTGATGGAAGCGATGTTAGGAAACCCCAACCAAACAGACGGAGCCAGAAGCCCCGTCCGTAAGGGCGGGGAAGGTTCACGAAAAATAGGGTAAAGCCCCAAGGAAGCCATGATTCAAATATATTCGACCGAAACGATGAGATCTCTAGATGAAACCTTGGCCGCCCAGGGTTCGTTGGCCACCATAATTGATCGCGCTGGTTTTGCACTGGCACAATTTAGCGCCTTGATTCTAGGTGGAGCCTACGGCAAGGTGGTAGTAATCGTAGTGGGCAAGGGAAACAATGGAGCAGATGGCAGGGCGTGCGCTAAGTATCTCTCTATTCTTGGAGCAAGTGTAGGGGTTATTGAATATGAAGATCTCCACGAAAGATCGACTCCTCGATGCGATCTTTTGATCGATGCTGTCTTTGGTTTTGGCTTTCATGGTGATTTGAAAAGGTCGATCAAAACTCCCCGTGGAGCGTTGATCCTAAGTGTCGATATGCCAAGCGGCGTCAATTCTACGAGCGGTGAAGTTGCACCAGGAACACTCAAGAGCGACTTTTGTCTGGTCCTAGCTGGGCTGAAGAGAGGTTTGCTTTCCGGTGATGCCATTGAGGTTATGGGTGAGAGCTATCTCTGTGATCTAGGTGTGGCTACCAATCTCGCGGGTGAAGGAACCTTTTATCAATCCTTTGACTTTAGCGAAGTCCCAACTCCAACACAGCATCACAAATGGAAAAGTTCGGTAGCGGTCTTTAGTGGATCACAGGGAATGGAAGGTGCTGCTATCTTATCGTCGGTAGCAGCGATGCGGGCGGGGGCGGGAATCGTTCATCTTTTTTCGCCGAGCAGTTCAATCTCATACCTTTTGGCTGCTTCGAATCCAGAAGTTGTCCTGCGTCCGTTGCTCCACGACGGAGAGTTGCAGATCCCGAAGGAAGACCTCTCACGGTTCAATGCTATTGCAATTGGCCCGGGGTTAGGGCGATTTAGCGGCCAGTTGCTTGAATATGTTGGACGAGCCAGCGGCGCTAGTTTAGTTGTCGATGCGGACGCCATCTCTGCCTTGGCGGCCTCGCCGGATTCTCTCGGATTACTTAAAAAGGGTAAACGAGGCATTGTGCTAACTCCACATATGGGAGAGCTTGACCGCCTCTCTATTGCATTTGGCTTTGCTAAGACAGATCTCGGTATCTTGGAGTTTTGTCGGCGGTGGGGCGTATACATGTTGGTTAAGGGATTTCCGACCTTTATATATTCTCCGGAGGGTCACTTTGGGGTGGTCTCCTCCAACGGTAGTGAGCTGGCAACCGCAGGCTCAGGCGACGTGCTAAGCGGCATCATTGCTGGTGTTCTTGCAAATGAAGTGATCTCTATCTCTGCTATTGCTAAGGCTGCCTATATTCATGGACTTGCCGGTCGTCTGACCTTCCGAAGGGGAATGATCTCCTATGATCTATTGGATAAAATTCCGCGCGCAAGGTGGCTGTGTCAAACAAGCAGTGAGCTGCAACGCCAACAAAGCCAATTTGTGCCATTGTTTTCTCGCGGTCCATTGATCTCTAGCCGCGAATCCAAGATCGATTGGGGTGTACTCGCATGGGGGCAGAACATAGGCCCGTCTGGGCAGAGATAGATGCACAGGCGCTGATTCACAACTATCGCTTATTTGCTGCTCTGGCTGCGCCCGCAAGAATCTGTGCCGTTGTAAAGGCCGATGCTTATGGCCATGGTGCCGTGGATGTGGCTCGAATCCTTCATGAAGTGGGATGTCGCGATTTTGCTGTCGCCTTTGTCGATGAGGGAGTCGAGCTTAGACAAGCTGGTATCGATGGAGAGATTTTAGTCTTGAGTGAGCCCGCCGTCTCTGACTTTGGAGTTGCGGGCGATGCAGATATCTCTCTCACGCTCTATAGCCTCGAGGCTATAGGGATAGCGTTGGCTACTCGATTTGGCAAGGAGGGAAAGCGACTCTCTTTTCAGCTGAAGTTAGATACAGGAATGTATCGAGCCGGTGCATCCTTGTCCGATATAGACAGGATCTCAGAGCTCTTAGAAGGAGTTGATTTAGATGGCATTTGGAGCCACTTTGCCGTTGCCGACTTGGACGATCCTGAGTCGGTTGCCTTTACCAAGTTGCAGATTGAAAGGTTTAGAGATGCCGTAGAAGCGCTTTCGCTAAAGGGTATCACCGCTCGTCAGTTGCATATTGCCAATACTGCAGGGCTCTTGGACTTTCCAAAGGTGCGATTTTCAAAAGTTCGCGTAGGTCTTGGACTCTATGGTTACGACCCAAATCCAAAGTCACGATCGATTGGCTTGCGTCCGGTGCTCTCTTTGATCTCCAAGGTGACTTTCATACGGCAGGTAGAACAAGGTGTCAGGCCATCTTATGGGCGCCTTCGACCTATTGATTCAGATGGATTCCTAGGGCTGGTTCCAATTGGATATGCAGATGGAGTTCCTAGGGCACTCTTTAGGGGTGGGGGTAAGGTGGCAATTAATGGTGTGCTATATCCATTTGCAGGAATGGTCTCTATGGATCAATCTGTAATAGACCTTGGGCCAGGTCCAAGGGTGCAAATAGGCGATCGAGTAGTACTTTTGGGTTCGGATAATCCGGTTTCAATTTGGGCAGATGAGTGGGCTTTGCGCACTGGAACTATTTCGTGGGAGATTCTTTGTGGAATCTCAAAGCGGGTTCCCAGAAGAGTGGTTTAGGCCAGATAGCCTGTTTCTAGCCATTCAAAACAAGGGATAATATTGAGTTCGCGAACTGATTTTGAGAGAACAAGATCTGCGGCCCTGGAGTGCCAAAAGTGTTCTTTATGTGAGAGTCGTTTGAATGTGGTCTTTGGCGAAGGTGATTTGTCATCTCCGATACTCTTTGTCGGTGAAGCCCCAGGAGCTCAAGAGGACCTTCAATCAAGGCCATTTGTCGGGCGTTCAGGGAAGTTGCTCGAACGTTTAATCTTCGAGGCATTGGGGCTTAACCGAGGTGATGTCTACATCACCAATGTTGTAAAGTGCCGTCCACCAGAAAATCGATTACCAAAACCAGATGAGGTTAGAAGCTGTAGTGGCTACCTAAAGGATCAGTTGAACTTCATCTCGCCTTTTCTTGTGATTTCACTCGGTTCGCTTGCGACAAAGGTTTTTATGGGTCGAGACGTTCAGATAACTAAATGCCATGGGGAAATTGTACAGAGTGAACTTGCTTTGGTGATGCCCATCTTTCATCCAGCCTATGCGCTGAGGCGAGGGCTAGTAGCTCAAGACGCTATTCGCAATGACCTCATCGGCGCTAAAGGGTACCTGCAAGAGATCGGTGTGTGGAACTTTGAATGAGATACTACGGGTCAAGTCATCATCGGCGCTAGAGACCAAGGCTATTGGTCAGCGCCTGGGCTCTCTTTTGCATGGTGGCGATGTAGTCCTTCTAATTGGCGATTTGGGAATGGGTAAGACTGCAATTACTTCTGGTATCGCGGTTGGAATGGGAATTTCTCAGAGGGTCGCATCTCCAACATTTGTAATGGTTCGGGAGTATTTTGGGAGTTTTCGTTTGGTCCACTGCGACCTTTATCGAATTGACACCACCAGAGGAGTTGACTTCGATGATTTGGAACTCTTCGACGAAGATAGCGTTACGGTCGTCGAATGGGCAGATCTATGCCTTTGGCAATTCGACGACTTTGATCCCTTAGTGATTTTGTTTGCCAATGGGGCTGATGAAGATTCCAGGTCGATAACGTTCACTGAGAACAATTCGAGATGGAATGAACGATTTTTAAAGTTTTGACTAGATGAGGTGACAATTTCCACAACTTGTGACTAAAAACGATCCCTAAGGATTCCTTGAATAAGTCTAGGAGATCCTATGTCAGGGATGCAAAGCTTGATGTAGCTGTGTACTATAACAAAATATAAAGAACTTGCCTGGATTGGGTCCGGGGCATATTTACAAGGCGCCCATAATAAAGGGCATGTAAGGTTCTACAAGGGGTAATATAGGTGCCATGCAAGCGGTATGGAGTGCAGGTTGCATCGTGTATCGCTAGATTCGATCAAACCAAGCACGCAGAGTTGGTCAACACTATATGGTGTTTTCAGCGGTGTTTTTTGATCACCTCGACTTTGTCCAGGGGGAAACCTTTGGGGTGAATAGATTGCACCTCCGGTTTCTTTTATAGAATTTTATTTCTGCCCTATTTGATCTACATCGGAGTCCACCTTGTCAAAGAGAAATTCACCAAAACGAACTATTTTGGCCATAGACACCGTCTCGCCGAGGTCATACATAGGGCTGGTCCAATTTCCACAAGGTGAATTTGACGCTGGCGAATGTGCCTATTACATGGAGATCTCTAAACCAAGAGCCTTTCTTTCAGAAGTTGGGATCTTCTTAGAAAGAGCTCTTGGTCCCAATGCGAACTTTGGTCTTCCCGAGGCAATTGCAGTGGCTGTTGGCCCTGGAGGGTTTTCTGGAAGTCGCCTTGGAGTCGGCATCGCCAAGTCGTTAGGTTTTTCTATGGGCTTGGGGGTCTTGGTCTATGATCATTACGAGATGGTGGCGAATTCATACCTTGAATGGATGCGCGCTGAGACAAGAGGTGTCGCTGTGATTGGCGACGCGAGAAGAGGTCAAGGCCATCTTATGATCAAGGAGGGCGACCCAAAAGGCAACCTTTCCTATGGTCAGTTCTCAAAGACTTTGGACTACCATGACATGAGCGATCTCCTCATGGACGCGGATCTATCCTCAGTCATATTTTCAGACCCGGTGACAGCATTGAATTTGGGCGATTTGATTGATCGTAGTGATATGCAAGTAGCAAGTGAAGTATTTTCCTACGTTAATTCAAAGTCCCTTGGGAGATATATCGGCCGACTTTCAGCACAAGGGGGCGAGGTGGAGGCCTCTAGCGTAGTGGTTAGGTATTCTAGAGACTATGACGCGAAGGTCAACTTCGAGACGATTCTGCCATCTTGATGGTCTAAAAGTTGCGCTTTGAACCATTTGCTAGCAATTGGTCAATTCCAAGATTTGCTAGTTGGTCGGCTCTTTCGTTGCCCTCATCGCCGTTATGGCCCCGAACCCAAATCCAGTTGATCTCGTGGCGTTTGGTCGCTTGATCTAGCAACTTCCAAAGATCGGTATTTTTAACTGGCTCTTTTTTAGAGTTGACCCAATTTTTCTTCTTCCAATTTACGATCCACTTTGTAATGCCGTCCATAACATATCTCGAGTCGGTGTGGAGGCTTATACGACACGGTACTTTTAGGAGTTCTAGGGCTTCAATTACCGCTTGGAGCTCCATCCGATTGTTGGTTGTTGGGTTGTCACCACCGTAGATCTCTCGTTGCTTTTTTGGGCTAATCAACAGCGCACCCCAGCCTCCGGGCCCCGGGTTACCTCGGCATGCTCCATCTGTGTAGATCGTCACGGCCTGCAATTCTTGATTGGCAGAGCTAGAGGCACCACTGGGTTGTCCCACAGATGTGGATTGGTTATTTTTTTCTTGCATATCCCTGGTGAGCTTGCGCAGATTCCCTTCAAAGTCGACTTATTCTTGGCCCATGATCTTATAGGCGCGGTAGAAGATGTGGCGCGAGGCCACGACTATCTTGGTCCAAAGGTATGTCGTTGAATAAATAAATACCAAATCTCCAAGACTCCTCGAAGCACGATATTTCTTTGAGGAGTATTAACAGGTGAGTTGTTTCGCCCAACCTTGAGGTCTTTATCGAGTATCGATTGTGAGAGCCCCGGTGATCCCAGTGAAAGGGGATCACGAGGTCAAAGCCAAAGAGACCAAAGTAATCTGCAAGCTATGTTGTTCATTTGCCAGTTGAGGTGACTCGCCGCGTTAGTAGCTTTTGTGAGGTAAAAATTTGCCTGAGAGCTCTATGTGTACGCGGTCGCCATTTGGGTCTTCTTGGCGGGTAATTGACATATCGAAGTCGATAGCACTCATGATTCCATCTCCGAATTCTTCATGGATCAGTTCTTTGATTGTCGGTCCATAGACTGAAACCAGTTCGTATAGGCGATAGATCGTTGGGTCCGCCGGTATCTGATTTGGTAGGCTTCCTCTAAATGGAGGGACTCGCAACATGGCGATCTCTTCCGGAGAAAGGTCAAATAACTCACCGACTACCTGTGCTTGGTGATCGGAGAAGGCCATTTGTCCAAGACAACCTGCCGTAACCCACTCTTTGGACTTGCCAACCTCTTCTGCAACTTTCGACCATGTGATGTTTCGTCGGATTTTGGTCTCGATAATCTTTTCAGTAACGTCGTTTCGATCCATGGCCCTACCTTTAGATAGTGAGAGATAGAGCTATCCTAAGGTGAATTGACGAATGCAGTTCGCAACCTTCTCAAAAAATTCATCTTTGTGGCCATCCCATGGTGCTAACACCTCTTGGACTTATATGCTGAGTGGCCATAAGGCCTATCTTTGGACTCTTGCGAGTGCGATTCCGGGTTGTACGAGAACTACGTCGCCAACGGCTAGGTGCTCGATAAAGGCGTAAGCCACCTCAGAGATATTTCCACAAGGGTCGACCCCTAATGCGAAGCCTGATTTGATCTCCACTATCTCGATTGCGGTCGCATCATCTAGGCAGACGCTACAGCTCGCAGGTTCTTCTTGGTCTAGCGCCAAGGGAATTAGGAAACGTCTGGTATCTGTCATGAGCTAGGAGTTTTCATTAGAGAAGCCTTTCAGATCTGATTCGTAGGGTAGGTGCTGAGGTGAATAATTATCGATCTGGAAAAAGCCAAGACAGTAGCCTTATTTTCCTTATTTAAAGTTATTGACTAAGAATAGAAATTTCATTGATCTTTGCGCTAGGGGATTTGGTCACTATATCTTCGATTGCGGTTTCATGGTTAGCTTTTCTTTAGGTGTGAACCGCTATTGGTTTCATGAACCTCAGGTTATGGCTTTTGGCGAACTTGTTTGGCCAAGGCGAGCTGCCGCTATGGCGACCTGCCCCAAGGAGATACCCCCATCGTTTGGAGGAACTTCTAAAGAGCAAAGCACTCTAAACCCCGCCATCTCTAGCTCCTTAGTTGACTCTTTGAGCAGGATTATGTTTTGAAAACATCCACCTGCAAGCACCACGGTTCGAAGATTTGTAGTCGCTGAGAGTTCTATTAGAACCTCAGCTGTTGATGTCGCTAAGGCCCCATATGCATATAGCGCTATCTCAGAAGGGTCTTGACCATCCAGGATCTTTTGAGCGGTCTCTCTAAAGATTGATGCCGTATCAATTACCCATCGCTCTTGGTCTTTGTCAAAGCGCACATGGGGGTCAGCCTGATTTGAGTTCATAGCACGATGGGCCAGCACCCCTAGGTACATGGCCCCTTGGCCCTCGAAGGTGCGACGTCACATAGCTCTATGAGCCCACCGACCGCGTCAAAGAATCTTCCCATTCCAGAGGTGCATGGCGAAAAAATTGGAGATCTTGAGATTGCGAGTAGACGTTTGAGTTTGGATTCGAATCTGGCGATGGATGGAAATGATAAAAATGGTGCCTCGTCGCCGAAGGCTGCTATTAAGTAGGAAATTGCCATGCGGTTGGGCTCGGTGATTGCCTTTTCGGCACCGATCATTGGTATGGACGATGAAGTTGCAAGTCGAAAAGAGCTGATAAGGTTGGCGACCGAGATGTTATTGTGGTTGCCCACAACGATGAGTTCTCATGTTTTGAGAATGCATGTTCTCATATGGAACTGCCTCTTGACCGAGCAAGTGTTGACGCCGATGGCGTCTTGGCATGCCCATGGCATGGCTTTTGATTCGATGGACTAACTGGTGAATGTATAACATTTCCGGATGTCTTTCTAGAGCGCCACGAATGTAAGGTCGTGTATGGAGAGATCTTTATCAAGGCATGTCCTTGATGCTTCGAGTAATTTCTCTCGGGGCCGAGTCGCCAGGAGGGCTAGCACCTCCCGCTGCAACTTTCGCGCCCGATCGATTTTATGGTCCCCGTGGACTCGTGTTGATCGGATCGACTTTGATCGTATGCGATACGGGAAATCATCGGGTTTTGGTCTTCAGAGATTTGTGCGATGGGATTGTCAGTCCAAAGGCGTCAACGATCCTTGGACAGCCTGACTTTTATTCAGAGAGCCACAGCAACGGAGGCGGATCTCAAGGGTTGTTTTTGCCTACAGGGGTTGCAACTAGGGATAATAGGTTGATTGTGGGCGATGTATGGCATCACAGGGTTCTCATATGGGACGCCATCTCGACAGAAGATTGGACCGGAGCCGATCACGTAATCGGACAAGCCACTATGGAGGATGTCGAACCCAACCAGGGCGGAGAGTGTAGCACTGCCAGCTTGGATTGGCCCTTTGGTGTTGGCTTTGTAGAAGACCGTTTTTTTATTGCGGATACTGGCAATCGTCGAATTTTGGGTTGGGATCATCTTCCTCTAGATGGCGAACTGCCCGAGGTGATAGTTGGGCAAAGTGACTTTAACTCACGTAATGAAAACAGAGGAGAGGTAGGGCCATCGAGTTTTAGGTGGCCCTACTCCGTAGTCGGTGACTGTGATGGAATGTATGTAGCTGATGCGGGAAACCATACAGTCCTTATGTTTGATCTAAAGATTGACAAAGATTGCGATGCGCTTTGTGTGATTGGTCAAGTTGATCCTTGTTCAAATAGCGAGTGGCCCTATGGCCTTCAGCCTCAAATGCTTATCGTTTTCCATATGCCATTGCCAAAGATGGTGACAGATTTATGGTTGCAGATACCGCCAATAATCGGGTGCTTCTTTACGATAAGCTGCCTAAGAGTTATAGTTACCTTCCTTATGGGTCAATTGGCCAAAAGGACTTTAGCTCAAATGGTGAGAACCGATGGGCTGGGGTTGCTCCCGACACCCTTTGTCGGCCATATGAATTTCGCAGGTGTTAGTCGTGACGTCTGTTTTGCTTCATGGCCAGATGTAAAGGTCGGAGACTATGTTCTGGTACATGTCGGATTCGCGTTGACAGTATTGGATGAATCTAGCGATCATGAGACACTTGCCATCTTTAGGGACTTTGGCCTAATTGATGGTGAACTTGGTAGCGACGCAGAGATCGTTCCACAGCGTTGCGCCCTTTTGGCAGGAAAATAGAAAAAGCGCTTAGACGTAACTAGCCCCATCTTTCGCCGTGCGTCATGAATGAAAGAGGTTGTAAATCACCTACAAGCTGATAACAATCACACTGCAATGCTACATAGATGATGGAGGTAGGCCCTCCGGGATCGCCTTTTGGGAGGAGATTCCAAACCACCTTATCGATAATGGCACGGGGCATTAGCTAAAGACTGTTGTCCAAAGCGGTACTAAAAAAGTTAGAGCAATGACTCTTTCAGGTATGAGTTAAGAAGACGAGTGAAAACAAACCACTGACGAAGCGTTCGAAATTGGTATGGATGATGTCGAAACCGAGGGACGTCGAACTTTCGGGACAACTTGGAGACTAACCCAATTAGTGCTCCTTGGGCATCCGGCGTGTAGGTGGCGTGAGCTTAACATCAGGCGTTTATGTGGTGTTGCCCACCAGCCAAGCTGATCATGCAGACGACATAGTAACTGATCATGTTGTGTGATCGCTATGTCGCCAGTGACACTGATGGTGGTCACGGCGGTCCTCTGGTTGTCGCTAACTTTCTCATTCTCACTCTGAATCAACTTCTGATATTGCCTGGCGTGCCGATTTCTCATCTACGATTGCGCTTTTATTTGCAAATGTGGCTATCAGTGCTTGACGGGCAAGGTTGTTGACCGCTCTCGGCAGACCTCTGGAAACCTGATGAATCAGTCCCAACGCTTCATCTGAAAATAGAGCATCCGTTCGACCTGCCAGCTTCAGGTGATGTAGCGTATAGCTTTTGGTTTCCTCCGATTTCATTGGTGGAACGCTATAGCGAAGCGATATTCTCTGTTCAAGTGCGCTAAAGGTTGAAAGTCGCAGCCGTGCCTTTAGATTTGGCTGACCAACTAAAACCAGAGCAAAAGAGCTGGATGAATCCATATCGCTATTGGTAAGAAATCTCAGCTCTTCTAACTGGGAACCTTCCAAGAGATGAGCCTCGTCACATACCACTACCACCTTTCGTCCCTTTTCCGATTCAGATGCAAGCAGCGAGATTGTCTGGGAGATAAGCGGTGTTTTGTAAAAACAGGGACTCTCGCCTAAATGAGAGACGATCCCTGAATATATCCCTTTAGTTCCAAGTGCCGGATTAGCCAGATAGATAATACTGTGTCTCGATGGCTCTAACAGTGACACTGCTTTTCTCACTGCTACTGTTTTGCCAGATCCAACTTCTCCGGTTATCACTCCAATAGCTGATTCATCAACTAAAAAGCCAATCCGGGCAACTGCTTCTAAGTGCCCCTGGTTGGGGTGGAGATCAGACGGGGATATTTCTTTTGTAAATGGCATCTTTGTAAATCCAAAATGTGAACGTATCTGATCTATGCTCATTTCTCTTCCTCTGCGTTTAGCTCCCTGTAGCCAATTGGAGATCCAAGGTATTTCCTGTGCTGTTTATCCACCAGGGATAGATAGTCAATTCCGGTTGGTTTTATGGTTTCTGGCGAGTGGGCAATGGTCATCGGATGCGAATGGCGGGAGATTTTATGAATAACAGCCTTACCAAAGTCTCTGTCCATATACCGCACATTGATAGCTGAGAGATCGAATGGATCAAAGACCAGATCTACTTTCCTACCTACCAGAGCCTGGTCTACTTCGTAGTCGTTCCCATAGAGGGAAACCGTTGCAGTTTTTGTAACAGTTCTTGATTCAGAGAATAGAAATGCCTCCCTCACAAGAGAAAGATCTGGTATCTTTGGCAGAATGGAGAACCGTTCAAGTGGTGTCTGGCCGGTTTCAGAATGAATCCGTCGGTGATAGACCTGTTCC
>NZ_JXYS01000011.1 GCF_000949295.1 Acidithrix ferrooxidans | reverse complement strand
GCTAGGCGATGGTGGAAATGCGCAGAGGGTGCTATTACCGAGCTTTCTAATGCTGAAGGAATTCCACTCAATACGCTCTACACCTGGAACGCGTCACTGAAACGAACTGGTGCCGTTGGCAAGTTCTCAGTATCTGGGAATCCGTCGCTTACGCTCTCGTCGAAGGCAAAGTACGAGATTGTTGTTAGAACTGAATCCATGACCGAGCTCGAACTTGGTACCTACCTGCGAGAACATGGGATTCTTGCGGAGGATCTCGATAGCTGGAAGTCGGCCTGTCAAGAAGCCAATGACCGCTCTAGTATCGCTGCCAAGGAGTACCGTGCTAACTTAGCCAATGAACGAGCAAAGGTGACACTCTTAGAACGAGAACTTGCTCGTAAGGAGAAGGCACTAGCAGAAACTGCGGCTCTGGCGGTGTTGCTAAGGAAAAGCCCAGGCGTTCTGGGGGGACAGGGAAGATTGATCCCTCTCTCAGAGCGCCAACGAGCCGTAACTCTCATTGCTGAGGCCAATAGCGCTGGTGTCAACCTCTCTTGCGCAGTAAGGGAGGTGGGAATCTGCGAGAGCACCTATGAGCGTTGGAGGAAGGCAGGTGGAGTGGATGCCACCAAAGCATCACCTAAGGAGATCTCAGATGCGATCCTCGAGGATAAACGACTCACCAGGGTCTATCCAACCCCACCTAATGCCCTGAGTGATCAAGAGAGGGCCGAGATCCTAAAGGTGTGCGCCAGTCCTGAGTACCGCTCACTGCCACCGGCTCAGATTGTCCCAGCTCTAGCGGATCAAGGAGTCTATTTAGCATCAGAGTCCACCTTCTATCGGGTCTTAGGAGACGCGGGACTCAATAAGCGACGAGGACGGGTAGCGCTGCCTCGTAGGCGTTCCAAGCCCAATCATGTAGCTAAGGGACCACGTGAAGTTTGGGTCACCGACATTTCCTACCTGCCAGGGCCTATCAAAGGTCTCTTCTACTACCTGCACTTCATTATGGACCTGTACTCCAGGAAGATCGTCGGCTATGAGATCTACGAGAATGAATCATCTGAAAATCTAGCAACTGTCCTAAAGAGGGCCACTTTGAATGAGGGTTCACTCGCTCCTTCTGTACTACATTCAGACAACGGTTCACCTATGAAGGGGACAACCCTAGTGGCACTGTGTTACCTACTTGGTATAGCTGCCTCCTACTCACGTCCCAGGACGTCGAATGACAATGCTCACATGGAATCGATGTTTCGCACAGTCAAGTACTGTGCGAGCTATCCCCACGATGGCTTTGCCTCCCTCATGGCGGCAAGGGTCTGGATCGAGGGATTCGTCCAGTTCTACAACGAGGAGCACCATCACTCTGGCTTGAACTTTGTGACCCCAAACCAAAAACACAACGGCGAAGATGTCATGATCCTCGCCAAGCGAGTCAAGGTCTACGAGGAGGCCAAGGCCAAGAATCCCAAACGATGGATCAATGCCAACACCCGGAACTGGCAGCCAGTTGTCTCTACGTCACTTGTTCCAACAAACCAGACAACGACAGCATCAAAGTCCACCACTGCAGCGTCTGATGCATTGTCTGATTTGAACCTAACGAGTCTGCCATGAGTGCCAGACCTCCGTTGCGTCACGATAGCGTCACGATAGCGTGCCCTGTCTGTGGAGGCAACTTCCCCTTGTCAGGGAGGAGAACCTACTGCTCAGATGCTTGTCGGGCTCTTGCTTATCGACGACGTCACGATATAGGTGGCATTCTTCCAGTCACAGTTCCAGGGTCAAAGTCACATCGAGGCTTCACCGTCTATGAGTGTAGGTGTTGTGGTGAAAGATCCCTCGGAGAACAACGCTGCTTAGAGTGTAATACCTTTATGGCTCGAGTAGGAATAGGGGGATATTGTCCCTCCTGTGACGAACCAATCTCCATCATCGATCTACTTGGGGAGGAGTTGACACAAGCGAGAAAATAAATCGGGGATAGTTGACTTATTGCTACCCCGGTCGAGTGGATAGCAACTAAGATATATAACAGTCACTTCCAGCAAATACACTGACGGTTACCGTCTTTGAAATCAGTGCAAAGTTTATCATAGTGGTGTATCAATTCGATTTTGGTTTTTTTATCGAGTGATCTATCGACGGGTTGCATCATGAGAGTTATTTATAATTATTAGGTTTACAGCTGAGGTATTGGGCTTAGATATCGAGCTTAGATGACGCTTGAATTATGTTTGGTTGGTTTTATTTCAATACTTATGGGGAGGGTAGCCTGAGATTTAGCTTTGTCTTTATCGTGGCCCTGCTTGGTGACTAGGGCCGATTACAGCTGGATATGACTTGGTTTAGTTGGATTCAGTCTCTGTTTCATCTTGTTCTCTGCAATTTTTCGACCGAGTCATCTCTAGGTTTCGGTTTTTTTGATTGAGATTTTATATAGAAGTGGGGGATAATTCTTGGGACCCTCAAATGTGAATCGATTCCTTCGAGGTGGAGCTTGGTTTATAGAGATTTAGTGAATTGGTTTTCTCTGAAATTCAATTGTTTTGGTCAACCAGAATAGGCGTATCGAAAAGACCACTAGAAGTGCTTCTCCAACAAATAGTTTAAGTAGCGTTCGATGGTTTAGTCCCAGACCACTGAGGGCTATCGCGATGGTGGCCGCAATCAGAATGATAGTAATGCTCGCCAATGCCAAGCCAACTTTTATACGATCAGAGAGGCTAAAGGTTCGCGAGCCGTAGTTGACTTTTACTTTTTGTGAAGATGAATTTGGGTTGCCATAGTAGTTTTGGGCGGCGTCAGAGAGCATTCTTGTTTGGCGTGAGTAGCTGTAGCTCCAAAAGGGAATTCCTACAAGTGGCAATACCATGCAACTATAGGTGAGGATCATTTTGATCTTTTGCGCCCTGGTCGCGCTTTTGAACGATTTGAAGGTGACCCCAGCTAGTTCGGGTAGTTGCTTGATTGTGGCAAGGAGGCCGTAGATGCTGCTAGTTGTTTTTTCTTTTTCGGGTGGATTCAAGGCGAGTTCCACCCCGGAATATGCACTGTCTATGTCCTTATATTTCCCGAGAAAATATAGAAGTTCTCCGACACGGGCGGGATCGTTTGGGTCGTGGCCATAGATTTGGGCTATCTCGAGCACGAGCGTAACTTGTGCGCAAATTGCCGATACAAACGCCCCAGGGAGTGCCGCATAGAGCGAGGTGCCTGAGATTGCACCGTCGATCCGTGCTCGACGAATCGCGCGAGCTGTTGATGCTTGCGCTGGTAGAGATGGCTCTTTTTTCAACTCTAGCTCTTTAGCGGCCGCTCTTTGGGCAGTTCCGGCCAGACTCGGTGTGAGAAAATACGCTATGACTTCATCTACCCGAGTTGGATTCTTCACGATTGTTTTGAGTGCGCTACTTTGATTATTGTTCAACTCAGACAAATTAGCTCGCTTTGTGATAGTTGGGCGGTCCATGGATTTTGGGTTAGCTGGCGCTTTGATCTGAGAGATCTTGGCAATTTTTATTTTAGTTGGAAAATGGCAGTTATGCCATATTATTTTGTCTTACCAATAATTGATGATCACAAGCCAACAGGGGAGCCAACTTGATGGTTTTTTGTCCAATTTATCGATGGATGTGACTTTAGGAGCCGAGACTATCAAGCAGATAATTGATTTTTCAGCGATCATCTTGGCCTCGGGGCCATGTGTTAGGGCGAACTGGTTGATTAGTAACTCCCTCGATCTATAGATCAAGCATCGTCGGCTGCAGACGATCAAGGCTTCATAGCACCATGGAACCCCATCGAATACGTTACTAGCAGGCAATTTATCTGCCTCGTTGGATTCGTTGTCTCATGGAGTGGTTAATTTGGCCCGGAATTGATCTTTAAGCTTGTCCATGCGGGACTTTTTTTATCGGTAACCGTTATCATTATGGATAGTGTTAATCGTAATGATTTCGGATAAGAGTGCTAAGTAATGGTGAAGACGTTCCGGCTCCAGTTAATTAGGGCGATCGTTATAATGTTGGCTGTTTTGATGGTTGCTAGCTGTGGAACCACCTCGACATCAGCTTTGACGCAGTCCAAGGGTAATTACATTACTGCTGTAGCTGCTGAGGATACGTGGGGAAGTCTCCTGTCGCAGCTTGGCGGCAGATATCTGCATGTTCTCAGTGTCATCACAGATCCAAATGCCGACCCTCACGCCTATGAGGTTTCGAACTCTGTAGCTAGAGCCTTTTCTTCCGCTTCGATAGTTGTGATCAATGGGGCTGGATACGATGATTGGGCTGCCAAGGTCTTAGGCGCCACACCGTCGAAGACTCGACAGGAGTTAAATGTGGCTGCAGTGCTAAAACAAGGTGTTGGAGCGAATCCACATTTCTGGTACGGCCCAACTTACGTGCGTCGAATCGTGGCTGTTATGGAAGGCGACTTGATAAAGGCCATGCCTACACATAGGGCGTATTTTGAGGCGAATTTTCGCCTGGTCTCAAAGCGATTGGACGTGCTCTATCAAAGCCTCGCTAACTTATCTCGGCGCTATCACTCCATGGCTGTTGCATCCACGGAGGATATTTTTGTCTACTTTGCGCGGGCTTCGGGCCTCAATCTGATCTCACCTTTGAGCTTTATGGCTGCGATAGCCAATGGAAACGATCCTCCAATTTCGTCTGTTGTCACCTTTGAGGAGCAGCTACGTAGCCATAGCGCACGCCTTTTGATCTACAATACCCAAACAATCACTCCACTTACCAGTTCAATCAGGGCCATGGCTATCAGGAAAGGAATCGGTGTTGTGGGGATTTCTGAGATCATCGAGCCCGTAGGTGCGACATTTGAAGCGTGGATGGGATCTCAGATCGATCGTATCTCAAGTGCACTTGGTCGATCGATAACTACTAAAAACCAAGGCCAGAAGGGTTGATAGATCGATATGTCTAATGTGACGTCAAACGATTCAAAGATGGTTGTAGAGGCCAAGAACCTAGGAGTCGGATACGGCCAAGACCTATTGTGGTCCGGTGCCAATATCTGCGTTGGCCAAGGGGAGTTTGTGGCGATACTTGGCCCAAATGGTGCCGGCAAGACAACATTATTTCGTGCTTTGCTTGGGAATATTCAAATATTGGAGGGTGATCTTAAAGTCTTTGGAGGAGCTCCATCCAATGCGCGAAGTCAAATTGGCTATGTGCCCCAGAGGCGATTCATAGATTCTGAGATTCAGATTGACGTTAGAGAGTTTGCTATGTTGGCGCTACTTGGAGGTAACTTTGGTCCCGTCTCTCGCGCGAAGAAGGCTCGAGCAAGACAACTGGTAGAGGAATCCTTACGGCTGGTAGGCGCTGAGGAGTTCATAGGCAAACGGATTCACGAACTCTCTGGGGGTCAACTTCAACGGGTCTTTATGGCTCAAGCGATGGCTCGATCGCCTTCGATGCTCTTGCTCGATGAGCCCTTGGCAAATCTCGACATGAGAGCCGGGGCCAATTTAGCCCAAGCCATATCGGATTTGGTGAAGAGTCATAACGTTACTGCGCTTTTAGTCGCACATGATTTGAACCCTCTTTTGCCCTATCTGGATCGGGTTATTTACATCGCCAACCATAAGGTCGCTACGGGAACTCCAGATGAAGTCTTTACCTCGGAGAACCTCTCGAGGCTATATGGAATGTCGGTCGAGGTCTTTAGGGACGATCGGGGCAGAATTGCGATCTTTAGCGAGCTAGAAGGAGGTAACCACCATTAATATCTTTGGTTCTATTACGAGTGGCTCAACTTTTGGTATCAACTTGTTCTCTGATTTCTCATTTATGTGGACCTTTTCGTTCATGAGAAATGCATTTGAAACCGGAACGATTGTAGCCATTGTGGCAGGAGTAGTCGGTTATTTTGTCATTATCCGTAAGTCTGCCTTTGCAGCCCATGCACTCTCTCACGTGGGATTTGCTGGAGCAGCCGGCGCTGTCTATCTGGGTTTGAGTCCTATTGTGGGTCTGCTCTCCTTCACCATGGGTGGGGCGGTCTTCATGGGAGCATTAGGCAAGAAGGCAGCATCTAGAGATACTCAGATCGGGATAGTCTTGGCATTCATGCTGGGACTTGGAATTTTATTCATCTCTCTCTATCAGGGTTACTCTTCAGAGGCTTACTCCATTCTTTTCGGACAGATTTTAGGGATATCTTCTTCAGATGTAATTTTTACTGTTATTTCAGGTGTGGCGGTATTGGCGGTAGTGATCATTATCTACCATCCTTTGCTCTTTGCCTCTGTCGATGAAGAAGTCGCAAGTGCATCTGGTGCGAATGTGACTCTTATCTCGCTTGGTTTTATGATTTTGGTTGCCTTTACCGTCTCGATTGCGGTTCAGGTAATTGGCGTACTTTTGATCTTTGCGCTTTTGGTAACGCCTGCGGCTGCAGGAGTGCGACTGACTGGTCGTCCCCTGTTGGGTCTCGTCTACTCGATAGCTATTGGATTATTGATCACTTGGATTGGCCTATTTTTGGCCTTTTATTCGCCATATCCTGTCAGCTTTTTTATAACTGCTATAGGTTTCTTGGTCTACCTAGGTGTGCGAGGATTTTCATGGTTTCGTCATGATCGTTCTAGGATTGTCCGAGCGTTCTAGTTGATTTTGCCGTATTGTTGCATTATTGGGTAGCGAGCTGGGTCCAACAGACCCTATTTGATGATTGGATGGGGTGATGGAAGTTCAAAATTCAGGTGATGAACTTGGGGCAGATGCAAATTTAACTAGCGGTCAGGTTACTCAGGCAAGGGGGCGTGCGACCCGTCAAAAAAAGGCGCTCTCGGAGCTCTTGGAAGAGGCTTCAAACTTCTCAAGTGCCCAAGAATTGCACTCCAAATTGCGTGAGCGAGGTTATCGAGTTGGGCTGACTACGGTCTATTCGCAGCTTCGAGTTCTTGCGGAGGCGGGGAACATTGACTCTGTCCTCACTCCCTCAGGCGAGACGCTTTATAGACTTTGTTCCCTCTCCTCTCATCACCACCATCTAATCTGTCGAGATTGTGGGGATGCAATTGAGATCGAAGCTGCTTTAGTTGAGAGCTGGACTAATGAGGTTGCAAAACAGGCTGGATTCACCGATATCTCTCACACCATCGAGATTGAGGGAAGGTGTCAGCGGTGTAGCTTTGAGATTTCTCGGAGGTGAAATCTCAAAATTGCTCAACCTCAAGATCTACCATAAGATATCTTTTATCACTTTGGAAGCTGACTGATTGTCCGCTTTGGCGGCGCACTAGAGCTACTTATCTACCGGTTGGCCAATTGCGCTGGCTGGTTGCGCTAGTCAATTACACAGCTCAATTACACAGCTCAATTGCGCTGGCCGCTAGAGCCTTCTTATTGGTCGATCCTACTTGAATAGTTCACTTTTGTATAAGCACTCGTAGCTTTAAATTGTTACTTAGATGCCAGGGCCGAAGGCCCCCTTGCGGTGTAATTTCCTTCGATCGGATTGCTTGTCGATGCGTTGTGGTAGGGGACTTGGCTTTTTGATGGTAGAATCTTTAACTTTGCCAACTTGGCATGGTCAGAGCCACTAGGTCGTCAAACATCGACCGTAAATCTGTCCCATCGTCCCTTGAAAGTCGTATAACGGAGAATCAGTGTGAGTAGTAATAAAGATTTTGAAAATGACAAGGGCGATGGTCGAGCTAGTAAGCGAAGCGGACCTGACGGCGAAGGGGGATCGAGCGATCCAGGAACAAAGCGGATCTTTCGATCAAGTTCTTCCGAGGGTGAAGGCGACTCGGGGAGCGGCTCCTTTGAACGTAAGCCTAGAGCCCCATATGTCCCAGGTGCTAACACCACATCAGACAGAGAGGGCCGGGGCGGTTACCAAGGTCGCGGCGGAGATCGTCCAGGCGGAGATCGTCCAGGCGGAGATCGTCCATTTAGATCCCGTGAAGATCGACCAGGTAGAGACAAGCCATTTGGAGACCGTGGAGACCGGGGAGACCGTGGTGGTTCCTTCCGTGAACGCGACGACCGTGGCGGATCCCGAGGTGGATTTGGTGGCGGCTCAGGTGGCGGTTACCAAGGTCGTGGCGGAGATCGTCCAGGCGGAGATCGATCCTTTAGAGATAACGAGACTAAAGGTAAATCCTGGGGCGGAGTAGCCGAAAAGGGAGCTGCCCATGTAGCGCCTCGAGAAGATGAAAAGCTTCATTCAACTCGAGATCAGATCGACGAGAGCCAATACACTCAGCCGCAACCACTGCAAAAGTGGGAACCTCAGGTGGCACAAGAGCCTGAAGTTGAGGTTCCGGCTCAAAAGAGTCAGAGGCGCATTGTTGGTGGGATTGTTGGATACAACGTTGATGAGATCATTCTGCGCGAGTCTCCAAAGGGGCTCTCTACCTTCAAGGTTAATCAAATTCGACGTGATCTCGCAGAGGGTATCCGAGCCTATCAAGCAGATCGATACAAAGACGCTGAGCGGAACCTAGTAGCTGTTCTAGAGCATCTTCCTGTATCTCAGAGCATAAGAGAGGTGCTAGGTCTAACCTATTATCGCCAGGGCAAGTGGAAGCTTGCGATTGAGCAGCTTGAGGCATCTGCTTCAACGACTGGCTCTGTCGATCAAGGACCTGTGATAGCGGACTGCTATCGAGCAATGGGTCGCCACAATAAGGTGCGCGAGATCTATGAGGAAGTCGGCCTTGTCTCTCCTTCGGCTGAGGTTATGGCTGAAGCTAGGATTGTTTTGGCAGGATCTTTGTCGGATCAAAAGAAATATACCGAAGGTATAGCTCTGCTTTCTCGATTTGAGACCGTTCGGCGGGTAAAGCCACGACTGATCGATATTCGCCAGTGGTATGTGCTGGCTGATCTGTATGAAAAGGTCGGAGATCTAGAGCATGCCCGTAATCTGTTTCGTAAGATTACAACATGGGAGCCAGGAATATATGACGTCGCGGAGAGACTGGCTGACCTGCGCTAGCCTGTAGTCGCATTTAGTTGATTCGCTAGGATATTGGCGAGGATGCCAAGAGCTGTTGAGGAGGAATTGACGTTGACGATAGACGTTGAATCATTGTTGGGTGACGATGCGAAAGATCTCCTTTCGCATCGATGTGTGGGAATTCCTAAGGAGAGTTTGACTCTTCCTGGAGCAAATGTTCTTGATGAGATCTTCGCGCTCTCAGATAGATCTCCCCAGGTATTGCGTTCGCTCGCTTCTCTCTATGGGAATGGTCGTCTGGCCAACACCGGCTACATCTCGATCCTTCCTGTTGATCAGGGGATTGAGCACTCGGGTGCCGCCTCATTTGCTAAGGCACCACAATATTTTGACCCAGCAGCCATATGTGACCTTGCTATCGAAGCAGGGTGCTCCGCAGTGACCACAACCTTGGGTGGATTGGGAATTGTTGCTCGTCGTTATTCGCATCGAATCCCAATGATCGTCAAGATCAACCACAATGAGCTTCTAACCTATCCAGCCAATCCTGATCAAGTGATGTTTGGACAAGTTCGCCAAGCGTGGGATCTAGGAGCTGCTGGCATTGGAGCGACTATCTACTTTGGCTCAGAGCAATCTACTCGTCAGATCCAGGAGGTCTCCCACGCCTTTGCGGAGGCTCATCGTTTGGGGATGTTTACTGTTTTGTGGTGCTATCTTCGAAATAATGCCTTCAAGGTGGACGGGGTTGACTATCACCTATCTGCTGACCTTTCTGGGCAGGCGAATCACCTGGGTGTGACTATCGAGGCTGATATCATCAAGCAAAAGTTACCGGAAAACAATGGCGGATACATCAAGGTCGGCTTTGGGAAGACGGACCCATTGGTCTACAGTGACCTCACTACCGATCACCCAATCGATTTAACGCGTTGGCAAGTAGTCAATTGTTACAATGGTCGAATTGGCTTGATCAATTCCGGTGGGGAATCCAAAGGTGCTACCGATCTAGCCGAGGCAGTTAGAACGGCTGTTATCAACAAGCGCGCAGGTGGTAGTGGCTTGATAGTTGGCCGAAAGGCTTTTCAACGTCCGAGAAACCAAGGTGTTGAGCTCTTGAATGCAATCCAAGATGTCTATCTAGACACATCTATCGATGTTGCATAAGCCCTCAAAGTAGAGTCTTTTCTCACGCTTACGTCGGCGCCCCCTAATGCTGAGGGCGCCGACTTTTATTAGCAGACCCTATCTATCTCGATCTTTGTCGTTAATTTGGAACTTCCATTTTCGATGCCAAGTGAGATGCTTGGGTCTTCTTTTTGTAAAGAGCGGTAATTTTCGAATGCTATTTGGTGAACTCCAGGAAATTTAATTGAATATCGCACACCTTCTATTCTTGGTCGCTGCTGGTTTGGTTGCGGGTACCGTTAATTCGATTGCCGGTGGTGGATCGCTGATCTCCTTTCCAGCACTGCTTTTCGTCGGCCTGGGTCCGATAGTGGCCAATGTAACAAATTCTTTGGCCTCGCTTCCTGGATATATAAGTGGGACCATTGGATATCGCCGGGCCCTGCCTCATCAACGGCATCGTTTGATTCAAGCTTCGATTGCATGTGTCTTTGGATCTGTCGTTGGTACTGTGATACTGCTCACAACGCCGGTATCATACTTTCGCGCTGTGGTTCCATTTTTGATTTTAGGCGCGTGTGCGCTGTTGGTCTTTCAAGAGCGTATCTCTGTGTTCGTCTCTTTCTCAAAGGTGAGTTCAAAGAGCAAATGGGTCATGCCCTTGGCCATTGGTATCTCGGCGATCTATGGATCCTATTTTGGCGCAGGGTTAGGTATCATCCTTCTAGCCATTCTCTCCATCTTTTCGGATGAGACGTTGCAGAACAATAATGCTCTAAAGATCACGCTCTCGGTAGTGATAGCTTCAGTGGGCGATCTGATCTATGTTTTAGTCACCCACGTTGCATTCTTGGACGCTGGTGTGATGGCGATCGGCTTCATTTTGGGTGGATTCTTAGGCGCTAAGATCGCTAGTCGTCTCAGCGCGAGAGTTTTGCGTATCTCTATTGTTATTTTTGGTGTTTGCGTCAGTTCTATCTTGCTCTACCAGACCTACCTATGAGAAGGCACCGAGTTACGAAATGAGACTGACCTTTTAGAGGAGACTGACCTTATAGAGGGGACAGGCCTTTTAGATGGGATCGACCCGGAGAAGGCACCGAGGATCTCCTTCGTCTACGAAGTGGTTGTCACTTCCTTGGAACTAGCTATTTTGACTATTGATTATCTGCCTCTTTGAGTATGAGAGCTGGAAGTGGTTTGGGGTAAAAGAGGGTCGATTTCGCTCTGAGTGGCCTGTGGTTGATTGCACTATCTACAATCTCTTCAATTGGAGTTTTAGGACAGATCATCGCTATCACCCCAGGTGCCGTTGCCTTTGAGATCGCATAGTCTTCGTCGCTTGAATATTCTATTTTTGCGCTTTCGTCTGCGCCAAGGCGTTCTTCGACAAGGCTAAGTGCAGTCGATATTGACGATGAAATTGGAAGTTTCATTTTTGTATTTGAAGTTATCAGTGTGACGTATGGCCCAGGTAGATCGATGGAGGCCCCAGTGAAGTGCTCTTTTAGCTCCAAAAGTGCTGATTCGATCTCATCGTTACTCCAAGATACTGAGAATATCCGATGAATTGGCCGGATGAGGTGGGAGGCTTGGTCGATCGCACAGACAAAGGCAATCATTTCAATAGCGGATCCGGCTGGTTGACTGGCTAGTTCGACCTTTGCTCTTTGGATGCGGTGATGGCCATCGGCTAGGATTATTTGGGAGGATTCGATCGCCCCTTTGATGAGTGCTTTAGCACTTGGCTGAGGTAGAACGAAGATTCTATGAGCGTATGAATCGTCATCTTGGGTTCGAGAGATTGGACCGATTTTCATGGGCGCTACCTCTTGGATTATCTCGCTGTCTATTAAGGCCCAGATAGGCCCAACTCCTTCTTTAGCTAGAGAAGGAGCGATAGTAAAGTTAGCTGTCGCCTCATCTAGAGTTTGTTCGTGGGTGAGGATCTCTGAAAATGGATCTGTTGATGAATAGAGAGCTTCATCTGTGATTATTTCGGTTTCGTAACCCTTTTGATCTGGGAGATTTGTTATCCTGAGTATTCCAACTACCCCCATAACCCTTAGTGGCTCACAGGTTTGTGACCATTTGGAGATCTCATAGAGGTAATAACTTGACTCTTCATCTTCGACAAGATCATCTGGTTCGAAGGCTTCATTTGAACTTAGCCGTGCAAAGGAGAGTTCCTCTGTGTTGGCGCGGATGGCACGAAAGTCGCGAAAGTTATGCAATTGTGTAGCTCCACTCTTTAAAAGGGCCGTTTGCTTGGCTTTGGTGTCATGGTAACTATAGACTCTATAGCTTCTAGTTGCACTTGTTGGAGTGGTTATTGGTCTCCAAGGGCCATTTGCTCGGTATGGATCGCCTGCAACTTTTATTGAATTTTGTTGAGCTAGACCTAGTGGACGTAACGGATAGCAACTTTAGAAAGGCTCTAAGCGGTGACGGAAGAGAATTGGGTAATAGATCTTGATGGAGTGATTTGGCTATTGAATGATCCAATTCCAGGATCGATCGAGGCGGTCGCTCAGCTGGTAAGGGCCGGTATAACCGTTACCTTTGCTACAAATAATTCAACCCTGACCAAGGAACAATACTCTCAAAAGCTTGAACGTCTCGGAATTGACATTCAAGCGACAAATCTTGTTACCTCCGCAATGGCTGCTGCCTCTATGGTGGCCCCAGGGAGTCGGGCTTATGTGGTTGGAGCATTTGGAATCAACGACGCATTGGCCAATAGGGGCGTAGAGGTTGTAGATGACGATGATGTCGATGTGGTAGTTGTTGGCTTAGATCGAGAGATCTCATATGATAAGTTGAGCCGGGCTGGAAATGCAATTCGAAATGGCGCAACCTTTATAGCTACTAACACCGACGCTACATTTCCAATCACTGGTGGTCTTTTGCCAGGTGCCGGATCGATGGTCGCAGCTGTAGCTACAGTTGGAGGAAAGGCTCCGTTGGTGGCTGGAAAGCCAAGCGCGCCTATGGCGAAACTTATCAGGGATTTAGTTGGTCAGCCTACCCTCATGGTGGGAGATCGCTTTGAGACCGATGGCGCCTTTGCCAATGAGCTTGCCTGCGGCTTTGGATTGGTGCTCTCGGGTGTATCTAAAGGCGTACCAGATGGAGCGCCCAAGCCGGCTTATATCGCCGCTAACTTTTCGGAATTGGTCAACGAGGCAATTGCCGGGCGAGGCAGGTGAGATCAGTCGGCTATGTGGTTGATTGCTACGTGGTTGATTGACCTTGGAGCTGGCCATACGGTCTGTTCGAGGATAAGTCGCTCTTTGGCATGGCTATAGATCTTTTGGGTTTTAGACGACCTCAAAATTTGGGGTTGGGTATTCGTGCTGATAGATCTTTGATTGGGCGCTTCTTTTTGGTTTGAGCTGTGGTTCGTTGGTTTGGCGCTCCAAGAACATTGTGCTCCAGGAACGAACATAAGGAGCGCCAATTTATAAGGCGAATCTACCTATTTTTGGGCGAATCTAAGATCCTTACGGCGCATAGCGATACCAGCGATCGATTCAAGTGCGCATCGGTGAGCATTGTTTATCGTGAGTTCGGCCCAGTCAAATGGGGGCGAGACTTCCACGATATCGATAGCGACCACGTTGACTTCCCTGGTGATGCGTCGAATTATTCGCAATAGATCAACTGGGGCCATTCCTCCTGGCTCAGGGGTTCCAGTTCCGGGAGCGAATCCAGGGTCAAGGACATCTATGTCGATTGAGAGGTATATTCCTTTGGGCGAAGCGCTTGCCTCCTCGATTGCATCTGTGATCACAGCATGGTGGCCGCGCTCAAAGACTTCATTCATGGTATGCCATCGCATACCTTGTTCGCCCATCCATTCGAAGGTCTCTGCTGGTGGCCAATAGCCTCGAAGGCCAACTTGGACAAAGTGGCGTCCTTGGACAGCACCTGATTCTATTAGGCGTCTCATGGGAGTGCCATGGCTCGCATAGTTGCCATCTATCTCAAGGGCAGTATCGGCATGGGCATCGAAGTGGATTATCCCGATCTCTCCCCATCCGTGAGCTCGTGCGACGGCCGTCGCGCTGGGCCACGTGATAGCGTGATCCCCTCCTATAACTATAGGTATTATTCCTCGAGATGCAACTTCATAGACGCGTTCTTCGATAGCACTTCTAGATGCCTCCCACATTCCATGCGAGCAGATAGCATCGCCGAAGTCGACCACTTCGAGCTCTTCAAAGATCTCGATCCCATAGTCCATGTGATATGTTCCGGGCCCATATGCAGCAGCACGCAGTGATCGTGGGCCAAATCGTGCGCCTGGGCGATTTGTAGTTGAGTCGTCCCAAGGTGCACCCACTATGGCGATATCTGGCTCCCACTCATCGAGCTCTGAGGGTTCTGTCAGCAGCGGTCTCTGGGCAAAGGTGGCAATACCCTGGTAAGACGCGGTATCGAGCTGGGAGGCCATTCCTGGTTTGAGCTCTCTCTTTGGCATTGTGTGATCCTTTTCGTCTTGTCACTAGTGAAAATCTACAGAAGGTGGACACCTAATATCTCCTAAGCGCGATTCTATGTCCCTTCGGAGCGGCTTTAGGTGTCAGATGTCAGAATGCTACGAGTGGCTTCTTGGTAAATCTTGACAGATAAGGGTGGTAGGTATTGTAGGTTTTCCAATTTATTTATTGAATATTCCAACGAACTGGCGCGCTAGGAGCCCCAAGGCATGGTTTAGTTTGATGCCGAGAGCGACAGCTATGGTCTATCTTATGTTGAGATTTGACTACATTCTCCCAGCGTGCCAAGGCCTGCTACCTCTTTTGGCAGAGAGAGTATTATGCAAACTTGGTTTTAATGGTTTGAGTAATTCGAGCATAGGGTGGATTTAGTCCCTCATCTCCTTCATCTCTGTCGCTTTTGCTTCTGTCGCTTTTGCCTCTTTGGCATGGTGAAATCTATCTGGGTTCTATTGTTAGCAACTGATTGTCAAATTAGTACTTCTTACTCACTCGGAGATATCTAGGTAAGATGGCTTTACAACTTCGGGTTTGCATCCAAGTACGCGGATGTCATCTAATTTTCGCTTGGGTATTTAAGAAATCGCATGATGTCTTTGCCGCTATGTCTTTGATTTTATCGAAACCTTGCATTTGAAAAGAGGAGCAAGGTTCAAACCTCGTAATGGAGATTTCGATCTCTAAAAGTTTTCGGGATTTCAATCTGAGCAATTTGGGGACAATTTAAGGACTATCGTTGTATTGGAAAAGTTGTGGTTGAGTGATTGAAGAAACTGCGTTAGCTCCAAAGCTTCGGTAGGACCTGAAATTACCCGATAAGGAAAGTTAGTTGAGATTATGAAAGCACATCAGATAGTACTTAGTTCGCGCCCTAAAGGTCATCCAACTCTGGATAATTTTGGCCGTAGCGACGTTGAATTGCCTTCACTTGGTGAGGGTGAAGTTTTGGTAAAATCTCTCTTTTTGTCGGTTGATCCCTACATGCGCGGTCGTATGAATGATGCTAAGAGTTATGTACCTCCATTTGCTATCGATGCTCCACTAGCCGGAGGAGGAGTTGGTGAGGTCATAGAGTCAAATACACCAGGCTTTGCAGTCGGAGACTTGGTTACCGGAATGCTTGCCTGGCGTGACTATAACGTTGCCGAGGCTAAGCACCTGCTAAAGATTCCAACCTCGAGTATCCCGGCAAGTGCCTATTTGGGCATTTTGGGAATGCCTGGCATGACTGCGTATGTGGGATTGTTTGACTTAGGCAAGCCTAAGAAAGGTGAGACCGTCTTTGTTTCAGGTGCTGGTGGCGCTGTCGGATCGGCTGTGGGTCAGATGGCTAAGATTGCTGGGGCCAAAGTCATAGGAAGTGCCGGTGGTTCCAAGAAGTGCGCGCGTCTGATTGAAATGGGCTTCGACGTAGCTATCGACTACAAGGAAGCACCGATCATGAACCAACTTATGGAGGCCGCTACCGATGGCGTCGATGTCTATTTCGATAACGTAGGAGGAGATCACCTAGTTGCTGCTCTTGAAGCAACCAATGATTTTGCGAGACTGGTACTTTGCGGCGCTATCTCACAGTACAACAACGAGACCTATCAGCCCGGACCTGGAAATCTATTTCGGGCAATCCAGCGTCGATTGACCATTACCGGCTTCATAGTTAGTGATCACGGCAGTCGCAGAGATGAATTTTTGAAAGATGTCTCTAGCTGGATTAGCGATGGCAAGCTCACCTACGATGAGACATTTGTGGATGGACTAGAAAATGCTCCTGAGGCCTTTATGGGCCTGTTTTCTGGTTTGAATACCGGCAAGATGGTAGTCCGCCTCTAGATAGTCCGAGATAACAATCTCATACTTTTATGTCTAGGGTATTGCTGGAAGTCCGCTTGGATTGACGGTCTCCACCGAGGAGACCGTCTTCCAGGCAGAATTTACTGGTGAAAGAAAGAAGGGCGGGGTGAGATACGCCAAACGAGGATCATAGGTATAGGTCGTGTTGTAGCCTGAAACCGTTGCGCCATTATTATTAAACGAACCTTCGATATCTGCGTATTTGCCAGCCAGAGATCCGTCAAGATATATTGTCCCGAGCACCCCTCTAGATGTGTCCCAAAAGTGTTGGACCTCGAAAGAATCGTTCAACGTTAGGATCGCGGCCATTATCACAGGGTTTGTGCTTGGTTGAGAAAAGCAATTATCGGGCGTAATGTTGTCGTTTGCAAAATTCGAGGAGACTTTGACGAAGCTTTGCGCAACTAGACCGAGGACGTCATTCGATGAAGAACTCCCGCAGTTGGTATATTCGAGGTTTCCATCGATATAGATATTGTTGTAAGAGCCAACTGTGATCCCTCCGGTGATTGTACCTTGTACTGCAACTTCTCCCTGGCTGCAGTCGAATGAATTTCCTCCAACGGTGATTTGTGTATTTACTGGACAACTTTGACCGGATGGTAGCGAATTTACGTAAATGGCACCATTAGCTGGTAATGGCAAATTGCCGCTGCCGGTGCATCCAGCGTTTGTTGCTGAGGATGATGTCTCAGGGCTATAGACGCTCATTGATGATCCTAAAAAGACAATCGAAGTTGGTCCATAGTAGATGCAACCGCCAGCTTTTGCTGCGTTCCCTAATGAACTGTTGTTGGTAGGAAAGACAAGTGCTGGTTGGTGACTGGGATCTCCAGGATGGATGAAGGTGGGGTTGTCGCTAGAGTTCATACCGAAATATGCATTTTGTGGATCGATCCAGTATGGGTGGGAAGAGTATCCACTAGTTGTTGTTGATCCAGAATAAACCCGAGCGTTGAATTGCGGGGTGCCGTATAGGTAGTACATGTCATTTGTCATCAACGGCCCATTGAAGATTTGTCCGGTACCGTAGTAATTGATGAGTCCATAGCATGTATACCGCTCTGGTCCGGTGGTATTTTGATCATAGGAATAACTGTCAGAGTCGGAATCAGCCGGCGATCCGGCGGCGTTATCATTGGGTTGTGAGAATTTGTATCCACATTCAGTGGCGGCAGCTTTAGCGCTGTTAAATGCACTATCGAAATTAGGAGCTAGCGAGGGATCTACCATCATAGTGTCCGTCATGAGGAGGTAGTCTAAGAAGCCGTTCGTCCGCAGAGCTACTTTAACTGTTCTTGTTTGTGTTTGGGCTCCGTGAAGGGCAATGCCTGTAGACGTAAGATAGACGATACCTGTTGAAGCCGTATTAGAGGCGTCTGGAGTGTAGTGAAAGTACTCATTTGTTGACCCGGGTACCGCGACCCACCCGGTAAATGCGCCATTTCCATCAGGCGGTAGATTAGATGCAGAGTACTTCCAGTAGTTTCCAGCTTGATTTAGTGCTATCTGGTTCATCCTGTTTAGGTAGTCAGTAACGCCAGATTCTGCCGCTCCTAGAGCGCTTTGGTAGTCTTGTGATCCTCGCGTAAGGGGTAATTGATTTACGGTAGCAGCATAAGTGGCCAGCGGAATTGCACTCAGTAGGAGTACTGCCAATATCGCCACAATGACGGCCAAATCTCCTCGTTCACTATTTGGAATGTGACGATTATTTTTGGATAAGTATCTCCCGCGGTAGGCCTGCTTCGTCATCCGATCTTTTCTGGAAGTGACCTTCATTATTCTTTCCCTTTTTTTATGACGGATCGTGGCTTCAAGTTTCTTAATTCTCTTTTTTAAACTTATGTGGCTGATCCGCAGATGTTTTATCGTTTCATTTGGGATACTGGGTCAATAAATTTGGTAGAAAGAGCGAGGTTTGGGGCCGTTTCTTCGTGGTGTTAGTAACTTTCGGTTTGCGTTCTCTTTCGTCATCAGTTATCCGAGGATCCACTAGTTGTTGTAGTAGATTCGCTTTCTGATCCACTCGTAGTTGTTGTAGTGTCGATCGATTGATTTGATCCATAGCCAAAAACTCCAATAGTGCTGGTAATGGTGGATGATTGTGCTGTGGTGCCGACCGCTTCCACCAAAGTTATCGAGACTGAAGCTATCTGAGCGAGCGTACTGGCGCTAGTTGCTGATCCGGAGATCGCAAGAGATGAGATTGAGATCGAGGTTGGAGAGGTAATCGTCCCAAATGAAAAGATGGAGTCATTAGCTAGATGCGTTGCTAACACTAAAGTCGTATTGGATGAGCCAGGATTGATGGTCTCCTGGGTTAAAGTGCATGGACACGAAGTTCCGGCTATGGGATTAGCGCTTATTATCATTTCGACGTCGGAATTAGTTGCTGAATCGTATGTATAGAAATCGATAGAATTGGCGGATGCCGAGACAAACGGACTGCTTTGGTTACTTGGGGTCTGCGCGTTCCTGATGCTACGGGTAACTTGATTCATCGCGGTCATCGCGGTCGCGCTTGACTTTGAACTGTTGGTGATCGAAGCTTGGGTTGACGCAAAGGTGTTTATGATTTGGAAAGTCATAACCGATACAATCCCAAAGAGAAATGTAGCAATAAGGATTTCTACCAAACTAAGGCCCGCGTCGTCAAAGCCCACACCTCCTTTTTGTGTGGTTGTTATTTTTTTGGTTCGCCATTGACTTCGTTTTTTAGTTTCCGATTGTGAAAGCAATTGGACCACCACCCAATATCGAAACGGGAGATGAGGGTGGAATGACCACAGTATTGTTAGAATCGACCGCCTGGAGGTCGAAATAGCCAAGAGGAAGATATGAAGTTACGCTTGAAGCTGTACTAGGTGAAGTTCCTATCTGCCCCAGTGAGATTGGCGTCGAAGTTCCACAAGGTGTACCGCTTGTATCTGCCACTGGAATTGCTTGAATTGTATCACCAGTGGCAGGTGAACCGTTGATGGTCGCGGTTATTGTCACGGTTGCATATGTCGGTGATATAGCGGTGGTTCCACCTGGGGTAACTGATATTATCGGTGTACTTGAAAGCGCAGGGTAACGTGGAACTGCATTTAGGGTGTAGCAACTTCCCAGCCAAATTTGATAGCCTGAGGAAAAGGGAAAGAGAGGACCCCATAGGAGGTTGTTTGAGGGGTTGTTCGATTGCGTGACATTCGACGAGCCACCTACGGGCAGTTGTGAATTTGCAGCGGTTAGTCCAGATGCAACTGCTAGTTGCTCGCTGTTGGGATCGCCCAAGGAGAGATATGCACCCTTATCGTAGGCAAACTGTACCGACGTAGTATTTCCTAAGGTAACGGTGGCAGAGACAGAAGGATTCGGGTTGTTTGAGTTGTCGACATAACCAGGGTTGAGACTGGATGGAAGGCTAACGGTATAAGCGCCTGCCGTGAGAAATGGGAAAAAGGCACACCCATTGGCGTCAGTTGCGACGGTTTGAGTTTGTGTGGAGTTCGAAACTTGAACCCAAACTCCCGAGCTTGGTCCATTGGCCGCATTGGATATGTCGATGGAAAGATTACCGCTCGAAGGCGAATATGGACTAGTCGTGGTGGATGAACCTGATTGGGATGGTCCACCATAGGCCTGAGGAGGTGGAATGATAATTTCGTTTGCAATTTCAGGCGGGGTTGGTGGTGTGGCGACCCAAGAGATGGATACTGTGGCTTCAACTATCGGTTGATTGTATGTTTTGGAGGTACCTTGGACGGCGCATCCTTGCGCGGTAAGTGTTCCAGTCGACCAGGCTAGCTCTGTTTGAATTGTAAAAGTTGTAGGACCAACTTTTTGTGTGGTGATCTTGGTCCCTAGATTGGCATTGACGAAACCCGTGAAGTTCGAATTCGCTAGAAGCCTGATTGTTTCTAGTGACGAGTTGGCTAATCCAGCAGCTGCTACACGATCTCTGTTGTTCCCAGAGACTCCAATGGTGGCCTCTAATAGTTTGGTGGCTGGAATTAACGTGAGTAGCAAAATAGTGACAGCGATAACTATCCCTATTATGCTCAGTCCATCGTCGCTTTTTTTGTAGCGTGTCGAGGAAGTTTTGATTGCCATCCTTGTGCTCACCGGAGTGTTATCGGCGATATTTGCGTAAATCTTTACCTTATTGCGACTTGATGGGCTGGGCGATTCATATTAGAGCTGTTAGCAAAAGGTAAATCTCACTAGGGCAGGTCAGACCTGTAGCTCCTAGGAGTTTTTGGCTTGAGCGCCACGTTGAGCGCCATCTTGCATCGCTTCATAACCCAACCCCAAAGCAATGAGGGACTGTCGAGATTAACAGAGTCGCTGGTGTGTTCGCAAGATCTTGCTCTTGATAGGCGGAGTCGATTGGCCGCCATATTTAGAGGTGCTTTTATAGCTTTATTAGGGCGCTCGCTTGGCTCATAGGCGCGGAATTTTTAGACACATTTTCAAAATTGTAGTTTTGGAGTCGTGGTGTTGTATGTCGCGACAAAATATGGGGGTACTTCAGAGCCGAAGAAAGCCGAAGAAAGCTGAAGGTAGCCGATCTGGATTGGCTGGATGACCATCGCCTTTGATGGTCATATCTTTGAATAAGGTTAGCTCTTTTGGTACCTCAAAGAGTTTTAAGTGGATCTTGCCTCGGGAGCCTTGAATCTTGGTTCATCGATTGCCTATGTCCATGTGGTTCATTTGTGACAAATGGCATTCCTTCTGACTTGGGGTAATCTCATGACCCATGAGACAACTGGACAAATCCAGAGTCAGTTATTACATTTGGCGAAGGTAGATTCAGATGCTCTTTGTCGTGCCATGTTCGACCTTTGATGCGGCGTTAGAAATCTAAAAGTAGGTGTGTTGATGTCATCGAGGGTGGTAAATAATCCGATTGCGCCACTGTTTCCTAGGGAGTATTCCTTCACCGCTTGTCATGACAGCAAGAATCTTCTAATTCGATTGGTGTCATGATCGTAAAATGGGTTTTCGTGTTGGGCGAAATAGCTCTTTGGTCAAAATGACTGAGGGACTTTTAACTTGAGAGTGTCTCCAGAGTGTCCAGGGGCGTCGCTCAGCGTCCAGATTTGCTGGTCGGACGAAGTGGAATGTCCACTGACGTCCACTGACGTCCTCTCACGTTTGAATTCGTGGCTCGACAGTTGGCTAGACCAAGACTTGTTTCATGGTCTAGCCACCATCCAGTTTCGAGGGGCTGACGGCGAGGTGTTTGACCTGCGATTGGGAGAGCCATAGTTTGTCTCCCCGATGTTCGAAAACTGAATCCGCTTCGACGGTTCACCCACATAGTGCTTGCTTTAATGTCGTCGTCAGGCGCGAGGTGGTGAGTGGAGCCGAACCGAATCGATTCCGGCAATCAGTAAATCGACGCCGAAGCCGTAGTACGCGTTCTCATCCGAGCAGTTGGCGAGTGCGTCAGCTGCTTCGACCAGGCGCGGAAACTGATCGACCGGAAGACTCTGCAGGGCTGACCGCTTGGTGTTGATGTCGTGGGCACGTTCAACCGAATCGGTACTTGCTCCGGTTGCAGCCTGTTCGATGACGAGTGAAATCGCGGTGCGCAGTATGTGGCGGGCGATTTCGCCGGCCCGATCAACGGGAAATCCAGCGGAGCGAAGTATCTCCAACGCCTGCTCGGTCAGCAGGCGACCTTCGTCGTTCTGCAGTACTCGAGGGGCGGCGAGGATTGCCATAGCGGGGTGCGCACGCAGCGCCGTTGTCAGCGCGAGGACTAGCTCGCGCAACCGATCTTGCCATTGGGCTGTCACATCGGTATCTGGGGGGAGCCCAACAAACAGTTGGTCGCCCATCGCCGCAAGGAGTTCCTCCTTGTTGCTGAAGTGCCAATACAGCGCCATAGGAGTGACGCCAAATTCCTGGGCTAGGCGACGAATGGTGACCGCAACGAGGCCCTCGGCGTCGGCCAATGCCAAGGCGTGGTGCACTACCGCCTCGCGATTGAGTTGCGGTGGCGAGACCTCGCTGGACTGGTGACTACTCATACTTGACACTTTACAGCGTATAGGTTATTCTAGGACGTACATGTACTACGTATAGGAGATAAACCCAATAAATATCGTGCACCGCCGATGGACCCTGATTGCCGTGGCGCTGGCCACGTTCATGACCTACCTCGACAACAACATCGTGAACGTGGCCCTTCCCGCGATGCAACGCGAACTCCATCTGTCGGTGGCCGGACTGGAATGGGCCGTCAGTGCCTACATTCTGGTGTTCGCCGGACTGCTGTTGGTGGGTGGGCGCCTGGCCGACGCGTTCGGGCGACGCCGGCTCTTTCTGATTGGGCTCGCGATCTTCACCTTTTCATCGCTCGCTGCAGGGCTATCCAGTAGTTTCGACCTGCTCATGGTGAGCCGGTCAGTGCAGGGACTCGGAGCTGCTTTGGTGACCCCAAACACCCTCGCAGTGATCTCCGCCACGTTCACGGACCCTCGCGAACGCAACGCCGCCGTTGGGGCATGGAGTGCCGTTGGTGCGCTGGCGCTGGCCCTCGGGCCGCTCCTGGGTGGTCTGATCAGTCAGCACCTGTCGTGGGGGTGGATCTTCTTGATCAACGTGCCTATTGGCATAGCGACGATTGCGCTCGGCGCGTGGGCAATTCCCGAATCACGTGAAGTCGTCAAACGTCGACTCGACCTGCCCGGCCTGGCAGCGTCCGCGGTTGCCCTCTTCACCCTCACCTACGCGCTCATTGAAGGTCCCCATCTCGGATGGTCGTCGCCGATCATTGTCGGTTCACTCGCGGTGGCACTGCTCGCTGGTTTCGTCTTCGTCCGCATCGAGACGCGTAGCGCCGACCCCATGGTTGAACTGTCCCTTTTTCGCAACCGGGTGTTCGCGGGCGGATCGATCGCGCTGATGATGTGGGCCTTCGGCCTCTTCGGCATCTACTTCTTCACCTCGCTGTATCTGCAAAATGTGCTGGGCTTCTCTCCGACGAAGGCGGGACTGGCGTTCGTGCCGATGGCGCTACTCATTGCGGTCGGAGCCATCGCGTCCGAACCCGTCGCGCGAACTATCGGCGCCTACCGCTCAGTGAGTCTGGCCATGATCATCATGGCCCTGGGAATAGCCTCAATGAGTCTGCTCGGTAACCGCGCGAGTTTCCTCGCCTTGATGCCCAGTTTTGCCGCCATTGGCATGGGTGGTGGCCTCACGACTTCGTTAAACGCGACCGTACTGGGTGAGATGCCTTCGGGGCAGGCGGGCGTTGCTTCGGGAATCTTTAACGCATCTCGAGAGGTTGCTGGTCTCCTCGGCATCACGGTCATCGGTGGGATCATTTCCGCTCGTCAAGGATTCGAACGTCGACACGGTCACCCCGCAACTAGCGCCTTCTTGTCGGGCTACCAGTCCGGGCTTCTCGTTGCAGCCGTGCTCGTTGCTCTCGGTGGTCTCACTGCGTGGAGCGCACTGCGACGCAGCGCTCCAGACGACTCTTGGGGGAGGGGATCGGGGGAGCAGTGGGCACCCGACGCACAGTCTCGTGTCTGAGAGTGCGTGACCTACTTGGTTCAGACGTCGGTTGGTTTCGATCCAGAAGTCGGGGGGGCGCTTCATTCGAAGTGCGAACGCGCTCTTTCGCGTAACAACGTCCGTGGTCGATCCAGCTAGCCGATGAAGATGAAATCCTGAGCGATCTTGCCGGAGCTGTTGAGCACGATGACATTCATACCAGCAAGGGCAACTCCGCCATCATTGGTCACCATTTGCCACGTCACCTTGGCAACTCGATGATTCACAAATGTTCCCATGTGCTTGATGGCGAGTCCGCGACCTTGGATGTCTCGCTCATTGACGTGGCCGATGTTCTCAGCGATGTCAGTACGTCCCTGCAATCGGAGATCGCCGTCTTCGGACGAGAAGAACTCGGCATCTTCGGCGTAAACCTCGGCCACTAAGTCATTCCGAGTATTCGCATCCGTGGCACTCCACGCCTTGATGTAGTCGTCCGCTAGCGCCCGAAGGTCTTCCTGCTGATCGATGTCATTCACTGTTTCATTGGTCATGGCGATGGCTCCCTTGATAGGTATGTTGACATCGTCAGCATACCAGGGAGAGAAGACGCTGTCAACATACGTTCCTAGTATGTACTCATGAGCCCTCGCAATGGCGCCCCGACGCGTTCTGCAATTGTTGCCGCCGCAAGTGCGTTGCTCGAGTCCGGTGGACCTGACGCAGTCACCCTTCGCTCGGTAGGCGCCGTTGCCGGGGTATCGAGATCTGCGGCCTACCGGCATTTTGAGGGCAAGGCCGACCTGCTCGCAGCACTTGCGCTGCAAACGTTGACCGATCTTGCTACGAGCATCCGCGATACCGGCGGGCATAGCGGCGGTGGTTCTAGTCTTCACCGGGGATGTCGCGCCTATCTTCGCTATGCCGTGGAGCAGCCTCACCACTATCAGCTGATCTTTGGTGACGCACCAATCGCTGAGCCGAGTCGCGAAATCGAATCAGCCGCAGACGACGGCATGCATGCCCTTGGCAAACTTGTCGAGTGTGCTCAGGCAGAAGGCGAGCTGGGCGAAGGCTCACCACGCGAACTCGCTACCGTATTGTGGGCATTTTTGCATGGTCTGGCTCAACTCCAGATCACCGGACACCTGCGTGAGCCGCGCACGATTGAAGGCGACGCCGGAATAGACAAACTGCTGACTCTTGCACTTAGCGCGCTCCGTCCAGCGCGGTGATTCGAGTGGGACTGCCGGAGCCGCAACAGACAATCCAAACTTCTCTAAAGACTCTTCTATTCTGCAGGCGTTAGACACCGATAGATCGGCAGGGCCCCTGCTTTACGCCGAGTGCGGGGACCCCACTCAGATCCGAAGCGCCAGTTTCATCCGTGGCACTGATGCGGATTGGAACATCTTTGTGGGATGATGCATCGTCGACCCATCGTGTAGTAGATCGAGTTCGCAAAATGGATCGATGGCTCGCGCACTGAGCGCGCGTTGGCACCAGGACCTCGCCCTCACGAGTCGGTCGCGACGGAACCTCGTCGAGGGTCGGTTGCGCAAAGTTCTCCAACCGTCATTTCAAGAAAAGCACATTCTCATCAGTCGCTCAGCTAGAGGAGGCGATTGAAATATGGACGGAGAACTGGAACGAAGATCCGTGACCATTCATTTGGAAGAAGTCCGCCGAAGAAATCGTAACCAAGGTCAAACGAGGGCGAATGAAACTGGGTCTTCGGATTTAACGGTGGAAAGTAAGCATCTAAATCAGATAAAGCCTCTGGCTTTGGGCTATAGAGATAGGGGTTGGCACGTCTAATGGCTCCTTGGACGACGATCAATTATCGACTAGAAATCTCTAAAACTCATAAGGTGGATGTTTGGGTTCGCCATTGGCGAACCCAAACATCCACGAGAACATCTATCCCATTTGATGAATCTACAACTATCTGAGAATTGGCATATCACCACGTTTAGTGTGAATTAGGTTGTCGGAGACTGCTCGAATACAAGAGCAAGCTTGATCCATGACTCATCTTGAACTAAGGCCTATCTTGAATTAAAGCCCCAGGTGCGACGATAAAGTGCCACGGATAAGATCGCAATAGCCCCTGGGTCCTGATATGAGAGGTTGTTGGCCCTCAGCGGGACCTGTGCGTCGCCAAGATTGACTAACTCTGTGGAAAATTGCCAGGA
>NZ_JXYS01000010.1 GCF_000949295.1 Acidithrix ferrooxidans | reverse complement strand
AGCAGCAATGAGCGAGTTGCAACTCGGTGAATATCTTCGATCAAATGGCATTTTGAAACAAGAGCTTGATAATTGGAGAATCACCTGTTCAAAGGCGAATGATAGAAGTGGTGAAACCACTTCTAAATACCGATCTGAACTAGCAAGTGAGAAGGCTAAGTCAAAGAAGCTCGAAGCTGAACTAAATAGAAAAGAAAAGGCACTGCAAGAGACATACACACTGCTGGTATAGCCAAGGAAAAGCCGAGGCTATTCTGGCGAGGGACAAAGGGGTTACAATGATCTCCTCCCTCAGATCGCCTACTCGCAGTAGAACTTATTGATGAAGCTCATAGTGCCGGAGCCCGGCTCAAACTAGCGGTAAAGGAACTCGGGCTGTCACTACGCAGCTACCAGAGGTTCCAAGGCTGAAGGTGAGGATACCCATGACAAGCGTCCCTTTGTCATTAAGGCTAAACCATGCTTTGCTCTTGATGAATCTGAGCGTCAAGAGATCCTAGATACTCTACATAAAGAGGAGTACTCATCACTTCCACCAAGTCAAGTAGTTCCAGCTTTAGCTGACAAGGGTATATATCTCGGATCAGAATCTACCTTTTATCGTATCCTTCGCGACAAGAAGCAAAACAACCACAGGGGTAGAGCTAAAAAGCAAGTAAAGCGTGGTACACCTAGTCACCTAGCGACTTGTCCGCTTGAAATTTGGGTCACAGACATCTCCTGGCTACGTGGTCCAGCTAGTGGCATCTACTACTACCTGTACTTCGTAATGGATCTATATTCAAGAAAGATAGTTGGTTACGAGGTCTACGGATGCGAATCGTCTCAGCAACTTAGCGACGTAGTAAGAAGAGCAACCCTCCTAGAGGGAGGAAGAGCTCCCAAAATATTACATAGCGACAACGGGTCTCCCATGAAGGGATCGTCCCTACTGGAGCTTTGTTACAAGATGGGGATCACCACCTCTAACTCTCGACCTTTCTATATCAGACGACAACCCTCACATCGAAGCGCTCTTTCGAACAACCAAGTACTGGCCAGGATACCCATATTCAAGGATTTGAAAGCCTAGCAGATAGTCGGATCTGGGTGGAGAAGTTTGTCAGTTACTACAACTATCACCATCGCCATAGTGCTCTAAAGTTCGTCACTCCACATGATGTCCACGAAGGTAACCACATGGAGGTACTCTCGAAGCGGGCCGAGCTCTACAAGAAGGGATAAGAGCTAAGTCCAAGGAGGTGGGTCAACTCTAAAGTGAGAGATTGGACTCCTCCTGGCGAGAACATGGACCACACCACCGCGAGATAGATCGGTCGTTAGTCAAAGTTTGATTACATAGCTCCATCAAGTATCTTCAATGACTAATTGATTTAGTTGGTAGCAGCAGCAGAAAACTGTTGGTGAAAGCGGTCAAAGATTGTTGGATTGTGTTTAAACGCTCCGCGTTTATGCACATTTCAATAATCGCTTGCGAACCGATCGGCGACGATGAAATAATCGTTGCGAGAAACCGCGAAATCAGAGAGTCAAAAACGGCTCAAAATGGCCAAATAGCCATTAATCTGAAAGCAGGCAAATGCGTCAACTATCCTGACATTCACCGGTAACGTCTCACCAGTTGGTTATGAACTAACATTATTGGAGTCCGCCAAGCCCTCTCTGCCAAGACTGTTGTCACCTAGCTTGATTTTTGTTTCTAAGAGGGCGAAGATGGAATTGACATGAAAAGGTATCCTGCGGAACTAAAGAATAAAGTAGTAGCGGCTCTATATGAGCTCGATAACTCAGAGCCAGCGAAAGCTGGCGCTATTGCAAAGATCGCAAAAGATCACGGTATCAATGCAAACGTTGTCTACCAGTGGAACTCGGAACGTAAAGCCAGAGTCATCAACTCAAGCGAATCAATCAACAAGATCAAGGCAGTCATCGAAACGTCGTCGATGAACGAACATGAACTTGGTCAATGGTTGAGAGCTAATGGTGTTCTAGCAGAAGATTTAGAGGAGTGGCGAAATACCTTAGAGTCAGCCTTTGACGATAAGAGTGCTGCTAATAGGGCTCACCAGGTAGCCCTTGATAAAGAGCGTAAAGCAAGAGTACGAATTGAAGCTGAACTTCGACGGAAAGAAAAGGCGCTAGCAGAAGCTGCTGCTCTATTGGTTCTTCAAAAAAAAGTACGAGAGACAGAGCTTGTTATGATTCACGGGGGAAGAAGGGGACGTTTAGTCTCTCCCCTCTGTATCTAGAACACAACGTTCGAGCTCAAGCTGTAGCCCTCATCAGTGAAGCAATTGCAGCCGGTGCAAGAAGCTACAAAGCTTGTGAAGTTTTGAAGATATCGACTCGTACATTTAGGCGATGGGAATCTGGCACCACAGATCGCCGGCGAGGAGCTGTACACAAACGTCGCTCTAATGCACTATCGGAGGAGGAAAGAGAAAAGATCATCGAAGTGTGTACTTCGAGTAAGTTCCCGTCTCTTACCCCTGCCCAAATAGTTCCAAAGCTCGCTGATCAGGGTAGATATATTGCATCTGAGAGGACCTTCTATCGAGTACTAGCCGATAACAATCTAAACAAGCGCAGGAGCAGAACAAAGCCACCGAAGAAGAGGTCTAGGCCAGTCCATATATCAAGGAAACCAGGTGACATCTGGACCCTTGATATTACTTGGCTAAATGGACCAGCTAGGGGAATCTATTAGAAACGCCTATGTCATTATCGACCTTTATTCGAGGAAGATAGTCGGGTGGGAAGTATACGAATCTGAAAGCTCTGAGCAGCTAAAGAGAGTTGTAAAGCGAGCGATAGCTAGAGAGAATATGGCTCCGAAAGTGATCCATAGTGACAATGGTTCACCCATGAAGGGGTGGTCACTAGTTGAGTACTTGTATGAACTAGTGTCCATAGTCATAAATTCATTTAAATAAGGAATTAATCCCTATTTGTAGTGTTTTACCTATACAGAGGTACATTTCACTACACTTAGGAGAGTAATGGAAAAGAAGATCGGTCGACCGGCATACAAGGTTGTTCTTTCAGACAACGATAGAAAGTTCCTAGAGGGTGTAATCCGTGCTACAACCTCGCCACAGTCTCATGTAACTCGTGCCAAGATTGCTCTTGGCGCAGCTGATGGCCTTAGCCACGAAGAGATCGTTGAATTGTCCGGTGTCTCAAGCTTTACTGTCTCTAAGTGGAGGAAGAGGTTCTCTCTCTTTGGGGTATCAGTTCTATCTGATGCTCCACGAAGTGGAACCCCAAGAATCCATGACGATGACAAGATAGCTGAGATCATTCGTCTTACTACAACTACAGAACCAAAGAACGCTACACAGTGGTCAACAACTGAGATGGCAAGAGTTGCTGGCGTCTCTCAATCGACAGTATCTCGTATATGGAGAACCTTTGGACTAAAACCCCATCTCATTGAGTACTACAACATATCTAACGACCCTAACTTTACTTCAAAGGTTCGAGATGTAGTTGGACTCTATCTCAATCCCCCAGAAGCAGCACTTGTGCTATGTGTCGATGAGAAGACACAAATACAAGCACTTGACCGGACACAACCAGTTCTTCCAATGACTCCCTTTGTACCGGAGCGTCAAACACATGACTACATAAGACATGGAACAACCAATCTCTATGCTGCTCTTGACACAGCATCTGGAAAGGTCATAACACAGACGACAACCGCACATCGTGCGGTTGAGTTCATCTCATTTCTAGATCTCATTGACAAAGAAATACCAAAAGATCTAGAGGTCCATCTCATTATGGATAACTACGTTACCCATAAGACCGATACAGTGCGTAAATGGAACCTTGAGCATGAACGCTTTCACTTTCACTTTACTCCCACCTATTCATCGTGGATGAACCTTGTAGAGCGATGGTTTTCTGAACTAACTACCAAGATGTTGCAGAGATCAACACACAAGTCAGAAAAGCAACTTATTGCAGCTATTACAAAATGGACTGAAACCTGGAATGAGAATCCTCGTCCTTTTAGATGGCATAAGACGGCTGACGAGATCTTCAAATCCATGGAAAAGTACCTCGGACCATTTACTAAGTGAATTTATGACTAGGGACACTAGAACTGGCCGTAGATCTTTCCCTAGGAAGTTTCATCTTGGTCAAATTACTGGACCAAACCCACCCGAAGTAGATGGCTAAGAGCAGAGCGTCTACGGGGAGTAAAATCAGAAGCAACACGGCCCGAGTGCCAATTACATTTCCTAAAAAGTACATCATCGAGTTGAAAATCAATAAGATGGCGACGGACCGCCTCCGTCTTGAATAGGATGCCCCTGTTCTCGGCCTTGATGCGGTTCGTTCCCGCAGCATCAAGGCCAGCACCAACTCGGCACACAAGACAGACACCCCAGGTGTCAGGCTGGTTGGCATCTGCTCAAGTAAAATATGTACAACCCCATAGGGCGAGAACTCCGGCGAACGATGATACTTTATCCAAAGGATCAAAAAGAAGCTGTTATTAGAAAAATAAGGACGCTCCTTTCAGATCCAAGTACACTAAGAGGTGCTTTTTCCCAACTTGCTAAAGAAAGCAAGATACCAAGTGCAACTATCTACCAATGGAAAAAAGAAGTAGAAGCTGATTTAATCAGCCAGGAGGGGGAGCACCTTCTCGGCAGTTGCTCGTGGCAACTTGGCACTAAAAGATAACTCTAAGGCTGATGAATCAAGGGCACGACAAAGTCGCTCGATGTCGCGCGTACGGACCTCTGCATGTTCAATAGATGCTGATTTCACCATTGCTTTCCTAACGGCGCTGAGTGTGTTAACTGTTCAAAGCGTACATCAGGCTTCGATCTGAGCAATTCGATTAGCCGAAGTTGCATTGTTTACCATCGCGCGAATCAGATCTTCAATGACCCAATCCGTCCGACGTCGGCACTGGCCCTTAATCTGCTACCCAATTAGCCTCCCGAATGCTGATCGGCTCGAGACCGGATCCGCCGGTGCTCAGTGATCAGATCGTCGGGTTCGGTGATTTCTTCCTCGGGTTCTGACACTTTATCGGTGGCGATCCTACTCAGCGGTAGGATCGCGCATTGCGAGTATGTTGATGTTATTCGCCGTGTCGCGGTAATACGATTAGGGCAATGGTCTATTAAGTGGGCGAATACTCGTAATTGGAAAACCATTGCCCTTCATCCTCCGAGCTATTTTACGATTGGATTGCCAAGTGAAAGACCCTTCCCCCCAGTTGAAATCATTGCAGCACTTGCAAAGGCGTAAAGTCCAAGGGCACAGAAGGCAAAGACGATGTATCCTCCGATATGGGTTAATGTATTCGATCCCTGAATCGTGCCCGCGAGTATAAATAGAAGTGCAATCTCCACTAGAGCTAGAATTGCTGAAAATACCATAGGTAATCTCAGCGTACTTAGCGTTAGGACTCCGATCAGGACTGCCCATGCCACAAGGTAGGTAACTATAGTTTGTTTTACGTCAGCGGCTGGAATTGCGTACCAATTATGATCTAGGCCGAGTAGTAGCGCAGCATACGAAAGCCAAAATCCTGCGAATATCGCAAAGAGACTAGCAACAGCCGATTGTCCTAGACGCGTTGCCCAAACTGCTGCAACGAGTAGTCCAATGCCCGTGGCGGTAATGATGTTTGGCAACACCCCTCCTGAACCAGCTGCTGGTATGTAGCCAACTGCTCCAAGTGCGAATGCGGTCGCTCCCACAATGAATGACGGTAACCCTATCATTGCTGGATCACCAGTTGGTGCTGGTGGTGCTACTACGGTCTCCTGAACGGTGTCAGTCATAATTCCCCCCGGAATGTAAAGATTTTTGGTTTGCGAAGAAGGTATAGGGTCCGCGTATTTGGTGATCTCCTCATCCGAATGACCTTTCCTACCGCGCGTTTGAAGCTTAGTGATCGGACAACTTGGTGTCAAGTGAGAAATTATGTTTATCTACGATTAGTTCAACACCAAGTTGTTTCGCTTTTACACAATCGGCGAATAGACATCTTGAAATGGTGTTAAGTGCCCTTGTGTCATTTTTTTATTAGGCATCTCTATAAATCGAAGGTCGCAATTACCCAAAAGTTGAACCTATGAGTCAGTACAGATGTAGGACATCTTTTTTCGTTGACTATCTATTCTTGGGGAATTATTGAAGTCTGAACTTCAACCCTTAATGCTTCCTATCTTCGCGCGCCTTGTCTATCGTCTTTGTCGTCATCAGCTGATCTGACGAAAGCAGCGTGAGAGGGTGACTTCCGTACTTTCGATTAACACCGAACTTCCACACCAAGTGCGATGGATCTAATCGGCTCTGTGATTTGAGGTGAAGAATCTACTGACAGGACCCCGTTAGGTGCATAAGATCGCAGGTATTTCTTTACGTGAGTACTTGGACGAATTGAATGCGAAGTGATGTGAAAAGACGATTGGCTCGGTTTGCATTCTTTTGAAATTGGACCTTTGTCTCGACCTAGGCTCTTGGCAGATCCGTAATACCTTGGGTAAGCTACAGATATGAGACCCGGTGCCGTATTAGGGTGGTTCCCTTTGAGATCCGAAGTTTTTGCTATTGATTGTCGAAAGTGCTCGGTCGCCTGTTTAACGATAAGTAATACCTTTGTGCAAAACCTGAGGCCAAATAGCTTTTCCGGCTGAATTTAAATTGTTTACCTTTATCTCTCTCTTGTTCGTGGTTGATATCGGAATCGATCGCTGCTTCGATGGCTATTTTGTGCTCTACCCCAAAAGATTTATCTTCAGCTGCTCGATTGCGTCAGAGGAGACTCCCTTTTGCTCAGCCCACTTTTCAGCTCCACCGTATCGAGAGTTAAGTTCACGAAAGAATATCTCTATGGTTTTGGGTTCACAACTATATATTTCTGGGGGAAGAGTCTCCATGTTGTGGGCATATCGCGGCCATTTCTTAAAGCGTTCAACGATACGGTCCATATTCTCGGTGGTTCTTAGGTAATCGTGCGCTACAGCTTCCTGTGGAACTCCAAGTAGGAGGAGAACTAGGGCGACTAGGACTCCTGTTCTGTCTTTACCTGCTGCACAGTGAACGACAGTTGGAAGTTGGACTAATGATCCAAGTAGGTTAATGGCAAGGACGAGGTTCTCATCGGTCTCGAGATGATCAAGGTACTGATTTACAGTTAGTTCCCCCGGATCTCCATGTGGGCTATCTACGTCTATGAGTGGAAGATTAATGTAGCAGAGTGGAATACGGCCTAACAGTCCCCTACCTTCGGTAACAGCCTCTCGCGTCGAGCGAAGATCTACGATGCACCTTACCTTAAGCTCGTTACTTACAACCTCTACGTCGCTCGCAGTTAGTTCTTGCAAGCTGTCGCTTCTAAAGAGCTTGCCGTAGGCGATCTGTGCCCCATCTGCTGTCTTTATTCCGCCCAAATCTCGAAAGTTGAAAGCTCCTTCAAGCATTACTCGTACTCCTTTTCGTTCAAAATTATCATCCGTCAGTTACCTCAACTAGAGTGGCATTTGCCATCCCTCCGCTTTCGCACATGGTGACAACTCCCCTCCCCCCACCGCGTTGAGCCAAATCATCGAAGATCTGAGTGAAGAGGCGGACTCCCGAAGCTCCAACTGGGTGGCCATAGGCGATAGCACCGCCACTTACATTTAGGCGATCCAGGGGCACCTCTAACTCCTTGGCGTACGCTAACACCACCGAGGCGAAGGCCTCGTTTACCTCAAAAAGGTCGATATCCATTATCTCTAAACCACTCCGCTCGAGCAGTTTCCGAGTAGCCGGAATTACTCCTGTTAGCATCATGATTGGATCATCGCCTACCACGGAAAAGTTCGAGAGATACCCTTTTATACTCAAGCCATTTTCCCTTGCAAAGTCTTCGCTTACTATTAGCCCAGCCCCAGCCCCATCGGAGATCTGAGAGGAGTTTCCCGCTGTGATCCTCCACTCTTCGATCTCGGGGAAGCGCTCGGCCATTTCGTGTGAGTAGAAGGCGGGCCGAAGCGACGATAGGGCCTCAAAAGTTGAATTGGGACGAATTCCGTCGTCACTCTCGACTATTCGTCCGGAGTTTTCAATTGCAACCATCGATGCAATCTTGGAGGTAGTTTTCATGGCGCCATCTGCCAATTGATGTGACCGCAGGGAGTACTCGTCTAGCTGCTGCCGCAAAATATTGTATCGAGAAGCGATGAGCTCTGCTGAGACGCCCTGCGAAATGAGTCCAGCGGGATAGCGTCTGTGAAAGCTTGGACCTTTTTCATCCTTTCCCATTCGATTAGCCTTCATCGGTACGAGCCCCATTACCTCAACCCCACCGGCAACTGCGACGTCATATGCCCCAGATATAATCCCTTGGGCCGCAAAGTGCATAGATTGTTGGAACGAACCGCACTTGCGGTCGATTGAGACTGCGGGAACGGTCTCGGGATAGCCCGCTGCAAGTACTGCATTCCGAGCGATATTGCCAGACTGCTCGGCGACCGGTAAAGAGCACCCAATAATCACATCGTCGATATATTCTGCAGCGATTCCGCTGCGCTCGACGATCGCAGTTAGGCACCTTGCTAGAAGATCTACGGGATGTACGCCCGCCAAGGAGCCACTTTCTCGACCTTTAGCAAATGGGGTGCGGACTACGTCAACGACCGCCGCTCTCGTCATAATCGAAGACCTATTGGTGGCGTTATCCTCATCTCTGTGAGCTCCTTTTATTTGCTACTTCCATAGCCATCAAAAGAGCCACCAAGGGTTGTTCGGTGACTATCTCGATGCCTTCGATATTCATCGCCGCCTCGATACCTTCGAGTGTCTCAAAAAGAGTGCTTCTCACCTGACGTCGATCGTCGACGTAGGATACGACCTGGTCTAACTCAGTTATCCCTTGAAGGTCTAGATCTAAAAAATTCGTAGTGACATCTGGCGTAGACACTTTGATAGGCGCGACTTCGCGAGCCCACGCAAGCAAGGTACTTAAGTCAGGGTCCTCGTCAATCTTTGCCTTAGGGAGCCAATCTACACCCACGTAAATAACTCCGTTGAACCCATCTACGGTTATGAACTTACCCTCAAGGGCTGAGAGCTCTTCGTTACCGCATCCGACGATGCAGGGACGACCGAGTTGCCTTGAGACCACCGCGGCGTGGCTCGTTGATCCGCCAACTTCAGTGCATATTCCAGACGAGACGATCATGCCATGTAGATCCTGCGGGCTAGTGTTGTGCGCGAGGAGTACCACGGCTTCGCCATCACCCACCCTTGCGACCGCTTCATCGGCTCCGGTTACCCCTATGCCTTGGGCAATTCCTGGACAGGAGGGTTGGCCTTGGGCTACGATTTGTGCATTCACGAGGTACTCTTCGGTTAAGTAGGGCCGTAGAAGTATCTTCACTTGGTCGGCGCTGACCCTTGAAAGTGCCTCTTCGCGGGTTATCCATCCAGCCTCAGCCATCTCGACTGCACACTTAACTGCAGCACGGGGCGAGCGCTTAGCTACTCGTGATTGCAAAAAGTAGAGAGTCCCTGACTCAACCGTGAATTCAATGTCTTGGATATCGCGCGCGTCCTTTTCCAATTTGGATGCAGTAGCTAGAAGTTCGCGGCAAACTTCGGGAATCTGCTCGGCTAGTCGTGAAAGGTTTTGTGGAGTGCGCTCACCCGAGACCACCTCCTCTCCTTGGCCTCTACTGAGGTACTCTCCAAACGGCGCACCCTCGCCAGTCATCGGGTTTCGGCTAAAGATCACACCTGTACCAGAGGCTTCATCACGATTTCCAAAGACCATCGCCTGTATTGTTACAGCGGTTCCAAGTTCATCTGAGATCGACCAATGGCGGCGATAGGTGCGCGCTCGCGGTGATTGCCATGATTCAAAGACCGCAGCTACTGCTCCAAAGAGTTGTTCCCATGGATCGGTGGGTACCTGAAGATCCACCTGGTTAGCGATCTGCTCCGTTAGCTCCTTAGGGGATGACTGTTGAGTGCGCTCGACCTCAGCTTTTAGAACGATCCTTCCATAGGATTCGATGAAGCGGCAATGAACCTCTCGTGCGAAGGCCTCGTCTGCAAATTCTACGGCAAGTTTGTCTTCAACTACTTGGTCGATTCCTAGGTTTAGAACTGTATCCATCATCCCCGGCATGGAGACCGGTGCGCCTGACCTTACTGAAACCAATAGGGGGCTAGGTCCTAGGCCAAAGGTTCTATGCAGAGATTCCTCTAAGTACGCAATCCCCTCTCGAAGCGCGCGTTTGGAATCTTCAGAGAGCGTCATTCCTCCATTTAGATATGCCCAACAAGTAGAAGTTGGTAGGACGAATGCCGGTGGTACTCGTATTCCTAGGGCAGCCATGTGAGCGATACTCCACGCCTTTCCCCCTATGTCATTCTTTGAAAGCTCGACGCTACCATCGAGAACGATTGGATTTTCAGCCAAAGGCATAGTTAGTTCTCCTCTCGGGTTCGACCTAGGAGGCGGAGAAGGTCTTCGTGTAGTTCAAACCAGATTGTGTGGTAGCTGTCTATGCGAACGCCGCTGACGTATTCGCTTTGACCGCTAAGTACTTTGTCATATGCGTCGCTTAGTCGCTCTTCATAAAGGGCGAAGCGGGGAACTTCTTTAGAGAAGGCGGCAATAATTGGTTGTGAACGTTCGTGAATACCACCTAGATCGTCGAATATTCGGTTGTCGTATTCGAAGTCGCTGTGATCGTTGGGAACCGAGGTTCCAGCCTTAGTGACACTTTGCCAAGCCGTAAATAGCGCGAGCAGCCTCTTGTTGATAACCTCGAACCTCTCGTACGACTTATTAAGGGCTTCGTTTTCGCGAAGATCCTTGAAGACAACGGCATAGCTCTCGTTCAAATGTTGATGGCCTGAGGGCGTCAACATAAAGTTTCCTCGTGCCCCAACGATCAATCCTTCGGCCTGTGCCGTTTTGAAGGCCGACTCGACTTGATTGGAGGTTAGCCCCATGATCTTGGCGATCTCTTCGATCCCCCCAGCCTTTTTGACTCCCAACCCATGCAAAGATAGAAGATCGACGTCCATATATACCCCCGGTTATTTCATCTAATTTTCTTGGACCTCTGCGGCCTTCAAGCGGCCTCTTACCTCTTTACGGAGGATCTTTCCTGCGGAGCTTTTGGGGAGGTCCTCCCAGATCTCCACGTAGCGTGGGCACTTGTACCTAGCTACCCTTTCACGAACGAAGCTAAGTAGCTCCTCTTCGCTCGTATCGCCCCGAACCGAAACCACTGCCTTAACCGCCTCGCCCCATTTGGCGTCTGCTACACCGACTACGGCAGCCTCCTTCACCATCGGATGAGACTGAAGTGCATCCTCCACCTCACGGGGGTAGACGTTAAAACCACCGCTAATGATTATGTCGTGGCGGCGATCGAGAAGGTAGACAAAGCCGTCTTGGTCAATTCGACCGATGTCGCCGGTGTGCAACCACCCTCCCCGAAGAGTTTCTTCGGTTTCATTTGCGCGCTTCCAGTAGCCACTCATTACGATCTGGCCCCTAGCAACTATCTCTCCTTCGGCCCCGATGGGGAGTTCCTTGTCCTCTTCGTCGAAGACTCGAACTTCTACCATGGAGTAGGGCTCCCCAGCCGAGCCGACGCGATGGTGCTCTTCTGGCCTGAGTAGAGTTAGGGTCATTGGCGCCTCGGACTGGCCATACGTTTGCGTCAAGATCTTACCAAATGCCGCCTCCGCCCTTTCAACCACAGAGGGCGCGATTGGGGAAGCACCGTAGCAGAGTCTTTTAAGCTTTGAAAAGTCCAAGTCATTTATATTGGGCTCTTCTAAGACCATCGATATCATCGTCGGTACCAAAAATGTGCTGGTTGCTCCTATCTGCTCGAGCGCCTCTAAGTAACGAGACGGCTCGAATTTGGAAAGGATGATGTTTTTAGCGCCACGAATTAAGTGTGGGAGAAAGAACGATCCACTCGCATGGGTAACGGGTGCTGCGTGCACCATCACATCTCCCGTTCCGATTCCAGGAATGAGATCAATGAGATAGTTGGTTATCTCAGCGTATTCATTTGCCATCGTAAGTACTACGCCCTTCGGTGGACCAGTAGTACCTCCGGTGTAGCCAATTCGATAGGGTGCTTGAGCAGAACGCCCCACGTCACAGGCGATTGGCGACCCATCCGAGATCAATTGTTCGAGTTGTTCAAGGTCGATCGATACTTCAACTGGAAAGCTAGAAGCATCCTCCGAAATCATGGCCCTCGCTTCAGAGTCAGCGATACGGTGAAGGTGATCTTGATGGGAGTCCCTGTGATTTAGCGAGACTCTTACGAGTCCAGATTTAGCTAGCGCGTAGTAGACGATGAGTCCTTCGATCCCATTTGGAAGAAGGACTCCCACCCGGTCGCCAGGCAAAAGACCCAATTTGAGAAGGGAGTTTCCAAGCCGGTCGGTAGCGTCGTTGAACTGGTTGAAGCTTAAGACCCTTTCCTCACACTCTATGGCGGGCGCATCGCCGTGCCGACGAGCCGCCTGACGTATTAGATCTCCAATTTCCATCTAGAGCCTTTCGTACTTGACTACTACTTATCCTCCGGCGAGATAAAGTCCCCCCTAAGAAGCGAGGCCCCCTTACCCTTTAGGGTTCGAGAGTTTCTCTGCGAATAAAGATACAGTTCCTGGGCCCTCGGATCGTTTGGATGCAACTTCATCCACTCGTCATCTAGAAAGCGGTACTTATCCTCGAATACTAGACAGTCGAGTTTCTTAGCCTCAGCATTCGCCTGCTCCTGCGTCAACTTGCCCTTTGTGGTCGTATAAAGGCCAGCCTTTGCCGGTAGCGAGGTACTTCCCCCTCTGATTTGTCCGACTGAAGTGGTAAATTCATCATCACTAAGTACTGAATATGGAATGGTTGACCACATATCGCCCCTCGCCATCGAGTACTTACTCATCACGTACTCGTTCCCTTGCTGAGATGAAAGGGAGATATATCCAACTAGCTCTGCGATAAGATCCCTGCCATATTCGTCGTTCATAAGAGGCTTGAAGCGTTGAGCCCTCTCCTCGACTGTGAACCAATCTTCCTGTTCATAGATGCCTGCTATGTGGAATAGGTCCTTTGGAACGTTGTAGTAGACGAGTAGACCGGCGTCGATCAATTGATCTCTACTCCATGTTGCCATGACCTTCCAAAGGTCAGAGGTGGCCTTTCGAAGGACTTCTCGTTCATTCTCAAGGAATTCAGCCAAGGTATCGGGACTGTCCATTGCTACTGGCAGGTATCCCCCCGAAAGATAGTCAGAGGTGTAGACGCCCACTGCGGCCATATTGGCGTGGTCGTAAGCTGGAGTTGCTTCAAATGATGCCCAGTCGTCGACGATATGAAAGTGGGTGTCCTTCAGGATTACTGGAATTGTCAGGTTGTTATAGGAGACAGCAGAGGCGACCCCATCGAGCCACGGTAGATCTCCCTCCGCGAGGTCTACAAAATCCCTTACCAGCATCTCCGAGTTTTCACCGACCATATAGGGGCCAGAGTTGTGGATACCTAGGCGACACTCTGCATGCGAGAGAAACGCATATTGAGAGATCTGAGCTAGGAACTTTACTACCGCCGTATGTAGGCGGTCGCCCGGCTTTACAGGAAAAGCATCTGCTTCGAAGACTTGTACTACACGCTCAGGTAAAAGTTGCATTCTCTGGTTTGCATCGCTAGCGAGGATGTGGGCATGGTTTCTGTGATAGGAGAGGTTTAGTCTTCGAGAAAAGTCCAGAACGTACGCAACGTCGTCGAGGGCGTCCGTAGGACTAATCATCCCCATGTCAATGAGGATCTGTCGCCCGCCTAGATAGAATTGAGGGATGATTCCATTTGCAATAGCGTTGGCGTAGGTCGTTACCTCTCGAGCTCTATCACCAATATCTTCTGCAGACATGTGCTCTTCTAGCTTTCGCAGAAGTTGTGGGTAGCGATACCATGCATTTAAATAGGAGAGGGCGATATAGGGATTGACTGGAAATAGCTTTGACTCTTGAACAGTACGCGTGGTACAAAGCCAAAAGAAGGTGTCGCTGCACTTTCTGATCCATGAGTTGAGCTCGAGCAACTCGGCATAGCTGTGATTCTTTGTAGGCATTATTTTCCCCCTATTTCTTCAATCTTCCAGATGCGACGGCGTGAGTTGCTGTCGCCTCCATTTGCCTGTTCCCCTTGCCGAGCAAATTCAACCTCTATGGTGTCGCCATCGTTTAGACCGTCGAGTTCGGCGGCCATCAGGCAAGGAACCCCGTATTCTCGGGTCAAGATTCCAAGGTGTGATCGCACGGTTCCCCCCATGCATACGACACCAGCAAAGCCCTCTAGTATTGGCGCTGTTAGAGTGCCACCTGAGTCGTCGATGATGGCGATAGTTCCATCGGGTACGCCATTTATGAGCATCTCCATGACGATCTCGACGTTGGAGATCATTCGTGCCGTACCAATGACGTTGGCTTTAGCGTTGAAGACGTTGTCCCCGGTTCCTACGACCTCTCGCCCCTCTTCGTCCCTTTCGCGGTTTCCGGAATCTTGAACTCCGACCAGCGACTTGTACTTATCGGGCTCTTCTTGTTGCGATATTTGAGCTGACATCTCAAATCGGTACCCAGTTGCGAGTAGCTCGGCCTCGATCTTTTCAAAGTCGGCCTTTGTAAATTCAAGATTTGGATCTACCACGGCATCGTTCCATGGTTTGCCTGACGATGCAAACCTTTCGGCTACTAGCTCGCGGATGCGATTGTGGTAGAACTCCACAGTCGGCGTCATCGCCTTCTTCCCCCACTTTGAGTCGTTTGTATTTGGTTGACCCATCGATATTCCCCCTCGATATTCGTCTTGTTTAGGCTTGTTATAAGTGTTTTGTAACTGTAAAGCTCTATCGTCGCAACGTGATAGTCCAATCCTCCTTGCTCACTCGAAGGTATTTAGGCCTCTTCATTGCCAACATATCTTCGACAAGATCCTTCAGGGAGGATGTCTCGTTGAATATGTAGTTGCGAGGAACAGGACCCTTTGACCTGGTTGCTTCAAGATCATCTGCAGGTGCTAGGTATCGCATAAGAAGCTCCTCATCAGAGATCTTTTCATCGCCGTATTCTCGCTTTAACTCTTTAATAGAGGGTTGGGGAGGCTCCCAATCCTGCATCTCTCTTCCCCGAGTCGAATCCAAGATTCGATCCTTGACCTCCTCATTGAATGGTGCTGGTGCCTTACCAAGGTGGCCAAGGACGTAAATAATTACCTCGTCGGGCACTATCGAGTAGCGTTCCCCTGTCACTACGTTTAGTACTGCTTGAATTCCCATCAATTGTGAAAATGGAGTAGCTGAAATTGGATGGCCCAAGTCCTCTCGGCATTGAACTACCTCTTCAAGTACCTCATCGAGTCGGTCCGCCATGTTGTACTGAGCAAGTTGGGCTTTGAGGGTTCCAGTCATCCCACCTGGTAATTGGTGCTTGTAGTTGAAGACGGAGTACTCGTTAACGTGGCCAATTGGATGCCCCTCTTGCTGTGCTACACGAGCGAAGTGTGCGGCAATAGGCTCAAGGAGCTCTTCGTTGATTCCATGGGTGTGGCCTAGCCAATCTAGATTTGCAACCATGGATTCAGTTGACGGAAGTGATGGACCATTTGCGAGTGGCCGAGAGGCCGTGTGGAGGATATTGATTCCTGCTGCAATTGCTTCAATGTAATTTCTTGGCGCAACTCCGACGGTATTGTGGCAATGCATCTCGAGAGGTGTGCCGCTAGCAGCTTTTACTAAAGCTGGAAAAAGGGTAGTCGCTCGTTCGGGGGTTAGAATTCCTGGAGCATCTTCTACGTACACTGAGTCCACAAAGCCCCAAGACACCATCTCGGCGACCCTCTCTGCAAAGAATTCATCGGTGTGCACTGGACTGATGCCATACATGACCGATGGGACGACTTCGGCCCCGGCATCCGATACCACTTTGCATAACCTCTCCATCTTGTCCATATTGAAGAGGCAGTCGTAGATCCAAAATGAATTGATGCCGTGCTTGACTAAAGTCTGAATCCAAAGGTCCATCAGCGAATCGGGTGTCAGGCCGAATTTTGCGATACAGTTTGACCTTGAACCAGCACGTAGTTTAGAGTTTGGCATCCAACTCCGCCAAAGATCTAACCCTTCCCAAGGATCCTCTCTGGAGTAGCGGATCATGCATTCAAACATCGAGCTACCCGTTACATCTACGGTCCTAAAACCGGCCTTGTCGATCAATCCAGCTACTTCCGCTACCATTCCGGTGCGCATTCGCATACCCCAAAGGCTCTGTTGGCCGTCCCTTAAAGTCTGATCAACGAATTCGATATGGCTCATTAAAGTTCCTATTTTCCTAGGGGGTCGAAGTTCGACCCAGAATTAGCAGCTAAAAATCTGGGTAGAAATGCTCTTTCTAGCCAAACGGTGGTGAACTGATTTTCTCCAAACTCTCTAGAGGATATAATCGAGCGGTGCAGGTCGATAGTCGTAGCCACTCCCTCAATTTCGAAGTGTGTTAGGGACCTAAGAAGCTTGGTTATCGCCTCTGATCGGGTATTGCCGTGGCAGATTAGCTTTCCTAGCATCGAGTCGTAGTAGGGGGAGACTCTATATCCGCTGTAGCAGTGAGTGTCTACCCTCACACCGCTTCCCATCGGCGCCGTCCATGAGGTGATCAAACCAGGCGATGCAGTAAATCCGTTTAGGGCCGACTCTGCGTTGACTCGACATTCGATAGCGTGGCCCGAGATCTTTACATCAGATTGGGAGAAGGAAAGGGGTGCCCCTCCTGCAACCCGAAGTTGCTCCCTTACAATGTCGATCTCGGTAACCATCTCTGTTACAGGATGCTCCACTTGAACGCGGGTATTTACCTCTAGAAAGAAGTACGACTCGCGGTCGAGATCATAGAGGAATTCGACCGTACCTGCTCCAACGTAATCGAGGGCTGATAACAGCGATATCGCAGCTTCGGCTAACTCTCGTCGAACAGTTTCGCTTATGATCGTTGCCGGCGCCTCTTCGACCAACTTCTGAAATCTACGCTGGCAGGAGCAGTCTCGATCACCGAGGTGGACTACCTTACCGAAGCGATCTGCCATAATCTGCACTTCGATGTGGCGTGCATTCTCGACGTAACGCTCTATGTAAATCCTGTCATCGCCAAAGGCGGCGCGTGCTTCATTGGATGCTTGTTCGAATCCGGCTCGTAATTCATCCAAGTTGTGGATTTGGCGCATCCCCTTCCCCCCGCCGCCTCCAGCTGCCTTCAGCAGCAGAGGATATCCGAGCTCCTTGGCAATATTTTCAGCTTCATCTACTGAAGAGACTGCGTCGGAACCCGAAGCCACGGCAACTCCTAGGGAACGGGCAAGCTCTCGTGCTGCTACCTTGTCCCCGCCGCGTCGAATGGCATCGGCACTCGGACCAACGAAGGTGATTCCCCATCGATTCGCCTCCTCAGCTAGCGCCGGTTGTTCAGAGAGAAATCCATATCCGGGGTGGATGGCGTCACACTTAGCTAGTATCGCGGCAGAGATTTGGGTTCCAACGGAGAGGTAACTCGCATTCGCGCTCGGTTCACCTATGCAAATTACCTCATCTGCTAACCGTGCTGGCATGCTGTCGAGATCTGCTTCGGATAGTGCAGCAACACTTATCAATCCTTCGTCAAAGCAGGCACGGATGATGCGTACCGCGATCTCTCCCCGATTTGCAACTAAAACCTTCGAAATCAATTTGTGCCCCGTGAGAGATCGTCGCTTTCGACTTCGATTAGGAAGAGAACGTCTCCTGCCTCCACTGCCTTTCCATTTTGTGCAACTGTCTCGACTACCCTTCCTGAAACGCCTGCTTTAATGTGGTTCATCAGCTTCATAACTTCAACGATCGCTACTGTGCTATCCGGCTCTAGAAGCTGCCCTACCTTTGCGAAGGGGGGTGCTCCGGGACTGGGTGAAGCCCAAAAGATCCCTACAGTCGGCGCCGTGATTCGAACCAGATCTGACGCACTGTGATCTCTGTTCAAGTTTCTCTGGGAGATTTGTAATTCAGCTGGAATTGATTCGGCTTCGGCGTCATTGCCAATCGTAGCTCTTTCACCCAAGCTGTCCGATGACTTTGTTACTTCTCGTTCGAATACGATCTCCTCTCTTTCGTCGATCGTACCTGATTTTGAACTAATTTTAATCTCGAAATCCGAAGTACTTAGGTGTATGTATTCCCAGTTAGAAGCTTCAAATGCCTCAAGTATTCGACGTACATCCGAAGTATCGAAACCCATTCAACTCCCCCTTCGTAGTCAATTTGTCTTGACAGCAAGTTGTAGGATGACTACTATTTTCTCATTCTACATATGGCATGTGGTCTCGTCAAGCCATTACGAAAGATGGGACATTAAGCCATATGCAGAATCGAACATGTTCGAATTGAAGGGGGATATATGACGGGGAGACTAGAGGGCAAGATCGCTGTTGTCACGGGGGCAAGTAGTGGCATTGGCCGATCAGCCGCTGAACGCTTTGCTGCAGAGGGGGCCAAAGTCGTTGGGGTTGGAAGGAGTGAATCTAAGCTCGCCGACCTGAAGAAAGTAATAGAGAAGAACGGTGGCACGATAGTCACAGTGGCTACTGATTTATCGCAAGATGCGGGTTCGGCGGCCTCGATCGACACTGCGATCTCGACCTACGGAGGTCTTGATATCCTAGTAAATTGTGCAGGAGTTGGCTACTCATATAGAGAAGTACGTCCGAATAGCATGCTTGCTATCGATGAGAGTTCGGTTGAGGAGTGGAGCCACGTTATGGCGATCAACCTGGACTCGGTTGTAAATTGCACGAGGCGCGCGATTCCAGAGATTCGCAAGCGTGGTGGCGGAGCGATCGTCAACGTCTCGAGCGTGCTTGGTATCGTAGGAAATCCAGATGCGCACGCATATACCACTGCTAAAGGGGCAATAATAAATCTCACCCGCTCACTAGCTACGGCCTATGCTAAGGACAACATTCGTTCTAACGTCGTTTGTCCGGGATATATCGAGACGCCGATGGTGGAAGAGTACATCGACTACCTAAATGGTGAAGACTATAGGTTCCAATGGAATCCATCGGGGCGGATGGGCAAACCTGAAGAGATTGCAAATGGAATTCTCTTCCTCGCATCCGATGAAGCGACGTACTGCAACGGCTCCGTCATGGTGATCGATGGAGGAATGACTTGCTCGCCGTGAGGTCAGTAGTCCGAACTTTCGGATTTGAAGGCGCGAGTGATCACTCGTGCCTTCAAATATCGTTGCATAGGTCAATTCTCGTCCATCTGCTGAGCATTGAAGGTCGAAATGGCTGGCTCTAACTACATCATCGGTACTTCGATGACTCGATTCACCAAAGAGGATCGTTCGTTGGAACAGATGTGCTCTCAAGTGATTGAAGCTTCCCTGGCAGATGCAGAGATTGACACCAACGAAGTTGACGCTGTCATATTCTCAAATGCAGTCGGTGGACTAATTACAGGCCAAGAGATGATCCGAGGACAGGCAAGTCTCAAGAGAAGCAGCCTCCTTGGTAAGCCTATTATCAACACTGAAAATGCATGTGCCTCGGGTAGTTCAGCCTTCTTTCTGGCAGATAAGTTGATAGATTCCGGCGCCTACGAAGTTATTCTCGTCGTTGGCGCTGAGAAGATGACACATCTCGATAAAGCTACATCATTTGCCGCCATTGGCACAGCGATCGACTTGGAGTGGCCACCACCAATTGAAAGTGACAAGGCATCGATTGATCGTTCGTATTTTATGGATGTATATGCATCGATGGCAAAGGAGTACATGAGTCGTTACGGCGCTACCGAGGACGACTTCGCAGAGGTAGTAGTAAAAAACAGGCGTCACGCATTGAGTAACCCCAGTGCTCAATTTCAAAAGAGCACAACGGTTGAAGAGGTTTTGGCAAGTCGCGTTATTACCGGTCCATTGACACTCCTTATGTGCTCTTCGATTAGTAACGGCGCAGCAGCTCTAGTCGTAACCGGTTCCGAATTTGCAAAATCTCGAAGGACTGACTCCAGAGTTAGAGTTTTGGCGAGTGTCCTTCTCTCTGGACAAGAGAGAGCTGAAGAGACGCCTACGGTGGCACGTCGTGCCGCCACCAAAGCGTATGAGAAGGCAGGTGTATCCCCTGCTGATATCGATGTCGTTGAGGTTCACGATGGAGCAGCCCCCGCCGAGCTCATCACAATTGAAGAATTAGGTCTAGCTGATGAGGGAGGAGCCCTGCGCATGTTGCGAGCGGGAGATACGACCATCGGAGGAAAGATCCCAGTCAATCCAAGCGGTGGTCTGATTGCGAGGGGCCATCCGATCGGTGCAACTGGCTGTGCTCAGCTCGTGGAACTTTCGGATCAGTTAAGGGGACGCTGCGGTGACAGGCAGGTAATTGGTGCAAGAATTGGATTGGCTGAAAATGCCGGGGGATATTTGCGAAATGACTCTGCTGCAGCTACGGTTATAGTTCTTGGACGATAACGAGTTGAAAAATGCGTTTCGGCTTTCGCGTCTTTAGTGATGGTGTTAGCCAAGTCGATGAAAATATAATTAACGTTCGAAGGTGACGGCTTTCAGCGAGGTTGCCCGAGACTATCGTATCGATCCGAGTGTCGATATTTCGCTGCAAAGTGAATGCCAAAAGCCCTTCGGAGAGACATCTAAATGAGCTTATCTGTACAGACGATAGAAAGAATTATGGATTTGATAGCAAACGGTGAGTTTGCGTCAGGTCAGCGTCTTCCTTCGGAGACTGAACTAGCGGCTAAGTTTGGCCTTTCTAGGAGTTCGTTGAGGGAGGCCACTAGCGCCTTAGTCCACTTGAAGGTTCTTGAAGTACGCAAGGGAAGCGGAACCTACGTTTCAGACCTGGGGCCAGAAGTTTTGATGAGTGGATTTGGACTTGTTGTCGATTTGGCCAAGAGCGATACTCTGCTCGAAATATTCGAAGTAAGACGCCTTTTTGAACCAGTTGCAACCGCGCATGCGGCGTTAAAGATAAACGATGAGCAAGTTGAGCAGCTGCGTCGAAGCCTTGATCTTATGTACGAAGCAAGCAATGTGGAAGATCTCATCGTTCTCGACTACGAATTTCATGAACAAATTATGGCGGTTACTGGAAATATGACTTTGTGTGCCCTGATGCGAGGGCTGTCAAATAAAGCAATCCGGGCACGTATCTGGAGGGGAATTTATATCGGTGGCGTACAGTCGTTTACACTGGAACAGCATCGAAGGATCGTAGATGCGCTGGCTGACCGGAACCCTACCTTGGCTTCCGCAGCATCCACGATCCATGTAACCGAATCCGAGAGATGGATTCGCTCGCTAATTGAGGATAAGCAGATCTCGATCAATGCCCTTCATGATCATTCAGTAAACTTGACGGAGATTGAAACGGCGGAGTAGAGAGGTGCTCACCGATCCCTTTTTACAAGTTACTCTATCGAAATTGATAGCGATGAGGTGAAAACTATCCATACATGCGAGAGAGTATCACTGCGATTTGGCAAAAAAGAAATTGGCTGCTTAGCCGTTCCAATCTATAACTTTTGTGATATCCCTACTTCAATACCCTAGATAGACCCTCTTCAATAGTTGGCCATACCGTTGGATCGTGGCCTGGTGCGATGACCATCTGGTTCTCTGCCGCGAGTGACTATAGCTTTCGAATCTGCTCCAGAGTATCGCTAGCCCCTAGGTGTAAGGATGGTTGGCATCTGCTCAAGTAAAATATGTACAACCCCATAGGGCGAGAACTCCGGCGAATGATGATACTTTATCCAAAGGATCAAAAAGAAGCTGTTATCAGAAAAATAAGGACACTCCTTTCAGATCCAAATACACTAAGAGGTGCTTTTTCCCAACTTGCTAAAGTAGGCAAGTGGAATTACTCACCAAACGCGACACGGAACTCTGCTTATCTATGCAGCTTTCACCATAGCTGACTTTTCAAAATCAATTGGCGAAATGTCACCAATACTTGAATGTCTCCTCTTCCGGTTGTACCATTGGATCCAGTCGAAGATCTCTATTCTTGCCTCCTCTCTGGTGTCGAAGACTTATTCGATATACGAGCTCCTTCTTCAATGAGGCGCAAAAGCGCCTCAGCCATAGCGTTATCGTAGGATTATCCGGCTAATGGGTACATTAGTGCGCTCGAACCTCCGATTCGAGCCCGGATAATGCCCTGTTAACCTGCTAATCGAGGCAAATTGATTCGCGGGAATGGAGCCTCACGATTAGCCGGTTAACGGTGAATCCCCAACGCTCCCCATCGACTTATAAGAACTGAGAGAGTCGTAGCATCTCCCTGAACTCGTTACTTTGAGTACCTAAGATCCATGGTCGATGCGAAAAATGGTATCTGACATCAATACCTTTCCCCTGGCAGATCTTGCTTTATCGAGGCAATCGATGAACATCTGGGTGTCCATTGAATCACTCATCGAATACCCAAGGATCCTTACTTGAATCGCGTCCATGATGCATACCAGATACAACCAGCCTTCTCTTGTGCCGATGTAGGTCAGGTCACTAACCCATAGTTTGTCTGTCTCGGCGATGGAAAAGTTGCGCTGAACCAAATCAGAACTCTTCCTGGCGTGTCTATCTGGCCTAGTAGTGATCGTCTTAGCTCTTCCACAAGCCCCACTAATGGATAAATCTGCCATCAGGCGACTTACGGTCGCTCTTGAGACGTTAATACCGCTATCTCTGAGCTCATGAGTCAATCTCGGTGCTCCGTAGATCCTACGGTTAGCTACAAATGCCTCAAGGAGCCTTTCCTTGAGCTGCGCACGAGCGCTATTTAGCTCTTCGAGGTACTTCCTCCTCACCGACCAGCGGTAATAGGCATAAACGCGATACAGCTAAGACCCTACAGAGCACATTGATTGGAAAATCGGCCTTCTGGATATCTATGATAGAAGCACCCTAGTTCCCGTCTGTGTCCTTTATCCAGAAGGCCGAAAACAGAGAGTCACTATTTCTTTTTCCATTTACGAGCTTGCTCTTATCTCCTTGCGGAGACGAAGATTCTCTTCAACGATGTCCGGTGTAGTCTCACCGGAAGTCTTCTTTGCTCTCCGAGGGTTGCCCTCTCTGCCAAGAGTGTTGTCACCTAGCTTGATTTTTGTTTCTAAGAGGGCGAAGATGGAATTGACATGAAAAGGTATCCTGCGGAACTAAAGAATAAAGTAGTAGCGGCTCTATATGAGCTCGATAACCCTCTCTGCCAAGATTGTTGTCACCCTAGCTTGATTTTTGTTTATAAGAGGGCGAAGATGGAATGGTCATGAAAAGGTACCCCAAAGAACTAAAGAATAAAGTAGTTGCAGCTCTATATGAGCTCGACAATTCAGGAGATGCTACACCTGGTGCCATCGCCAAGATTGCAAGGGATAACGAAATCAATGCAAACGTTGTCTACCAGTGGAACTCAGAGCGCAAGATTAGTGCAAGTTCAGCCAGCGATAAGATCAACAAGATTAAAGCAGTTGTTGACACAGCCGCGATGAATGAGCACGAACTCGGTTCATGGCTGAGGGCAAATGGAGTTCTAGCAGAAGACCTAGAGGAGTGGCGCAACACCCTAGAGTCAGCTCTTGACAACAAGAGTGCTGCTAATAGGGCTCACCAGGCGGAACTTGATAAAGAGCGCAAAGCCAGAGTGCGTATTGAAGCTGAACTAGCTAGAAAAGAAAAGGCACTAGCAGAAGCTGCTGCCCTATTGGTTCTTCAAAAAAAAGTACGAGAGATCTGGGGGGAAGAAGGGGACGTTTAGTCTCTCCCTCAGATCGAGCTCAAGCTGTAGCTCTAATCAATGAAGCAGTAGATGCAGGTGCTAGATGTTACAAAGCCTGTGAAGTTTTGAAGATATCAACTCGTACATTTCGGAGATGGGAATCTGGTGCTACAGATCGCCGGCGAGGAGCTGTACACAAACGTCGCTCTAATGCACTATCGGAGGAAGAGAGACATGAGATCATCGAAGTATGTACTTCGAGTAAGTTCTCGTCTCTTACCCCTGCCCAAATAGTTCCAAAGCTCGGCTGATCAAGGCAGATACATTGCATCTGAGAGGACCTTCTATCGAGTACTAGCCGATAGCAATCTAAACAAGCACACGAGCAGGACGAAACCACCGAAGAAGAGGTCTAGACCAGTCCATATAGCAAGGAAACCAGGAGACATCTGGACCCTTGATATTACTTGGCTAAATGGACCAGCTAGGGGTATCTATTACTACGCCTATGTGATCATCGACCTTTATTCGAGGAAGATAGTCGGATGGGAAGTATACGAATCCGAAAGCTCTGAGCAGCTAAAGAGAGTTGTAAAGCGAGCTATAGCTAGAGAGAATATGGCTCCGAAAGTTATCCATAGTGACAATGGATCACCCATGAAGGGCTGGTCACTAGTTGAGTACTTATATGAGCTAGATGTAAATATATCGAGGTCAAGGCCTCGGGTGTCAAATGACAACGCTCATATCGAATCACTCTTCAAGACCGTGAAGTACTTTCCAAGCTATCCCTACGGAGGATTTGCGACAATTGAAGAATCGCGTAAGTGGATGAGTGACTTCGTTGATCACTACAACAACGACCATCAGCACTCTGGCATCAAATTCGTAACCCCACAACAGGCACACAGCGGAGAGCATATCGAGCTACTAAATAGACGGCGCGAGCTCTACGAGGGAGCTCGCAAATCCAAACCAGGACGGTGGATCTCGGGCAAATGCAGAGACTGGGATCCAGTATCAGAGGTACCTATTATTCCTACGAATAAGTCGGTTGGAGATGGACCAAAAGGGAGACGAAAGGAGGTAGCTTAGATGGTGCGAAAGTGACAACTTCCTTGGCAGGCTCCGATAACTCAGAGCCAGCGAAAGCTGGCGCTATTGCAAGGATCGCAAAAGATCACGGTATCAATGCAAACGTTGTCTACCAGTGGAACTCGGAACGTAAAGCCAGAGTCATCAACTCAAGCGAATCAATCGATAAGATCAAGGCAGTCATCGAAACGTCGTCGATGAATGAGCACGAACTCGGTTCTTGGTTGAGATCAAATGGAGTTCTAGCAGTAGACCTGGAGGAGTGGCGCAACACCCTAGAGTCAGCCTTTGACAACAAGAGTGCTGCTAATAGGGCTCACCAGGCGGAACTTGATAAAGAACGTAAAGCTAGAGTACGAATTGAAGCTGAACTTCGACGGAAAGAAAAGGCGCTAGCAGAAGCTGCTGCTCTATTGGTTCTTCAAAAAAAAGTACGAGAGACAGAGCTTGTTATGATCCACGGGGGAAGAAGGGGACGTCTAGTCTCTCCCCTCTGTATCTAGATTACAACGTTCGAGCTCAAGCTGTAGCTCTAATCAATGAAGCAGTAGATGCAGGTGCTAGATGTTACAAAGCCTGTGAAGTTTTGAAGATATCCACTCGTACATTTAGGCGATGGGAATCTGGTGCTACAGATCGCCGGCGAGGAGCTGTACACAAACGTCGCTCTAACGCACTATCGGAGGAAGAGAGACATGAGATCATCGAAGTATGTACTTCGAGTAAGTTCTCCTCTCTTACCCCTGCCCAAATAGTTCCAAAGCTCGCTGATCAGGGCAGATACATTGCATCTGAGAGGACCTTCTATCGAGTACTAGCCGATAGCAATCTAAACAAGCGCAGGAGCAGGACGAAACCGCCGAAGAAGAGAGCTAGACCAGTGCACACAGCAGTAAAACCAGGTGACATCTGGACACTTGATATCACCTGGCTAAATGGACCAGCTAGGGGTATCTATTACTACGCCTATGTGATCATCGACCTTTATTCGAGGAAGATAGTCGGATGGGAAGTATACGAATCCGAGAGCTCTGAGCAGCTAAAGAGAGTTGTAAAGCGAGCGATAGCTAGAGAGAATATGGTCCCGAAGGTGATCCATAGTGACAATGGATCACCCATGAAGGGGTGGTCACTAGTTGAGTACTTATACGAGCTAGATGTAAATATATCAAGGTCACGGCCTCGGGTATCTAACGACAATGCTCATATTGAGTTGTCAACGGCCATTAGAAAATGCATGAATATGGCCATTCGGAATGAATGATTATGGCCACGAAAATTGCATACGAGATGAACGCATAGCGTGATCAACCGCTTTTAGATCTAATCGATCCAAGAGTTGTTGACACCATGGTCTTCTGGCTATCACTTTTAGGGAAAAAAGAAGAATGGAGGCCCTTGTCTGCGGCATGATTGGGTTTGAACAACATCCAATAAGCCGAGAAAGGGCCCTGAAGTGAAGGATAGCAAAGAATCCATGGATATCATCGAGGCTTACGATCTTTTTGGATCGTATAACGGAGCAGCTAAGTACGTTGGCTGTTCTCCAAACACTGTTAAGAAGTTTGTTCAGGCGCGAAGTGCCGGGCAACTTATCCGACAGGGTAATTACGAGAGGCGCCCCAAGGCTACTGATAAGTATGTAGCCGTAATCGAAGAAGCCGTTGACAGATCCAAGGCTAGGGTCCGGGCTAATCAAATTCACCTCAGGCTTGTAGCACTTGGCTATAGCGGTTCAATGCGAAGCACTAGAAGAGCGGTTGCTAAAGCTAAGGTCGCCTGGAGGAAAGCTACGATAAGAATCTATTGGCCTTGGATCAGTGAGATCGGAAAATGGGCACAGTATGACTTTTCCGATGGTCCCGTGATTGACGGGAAAAAGACCACGCTCTTTCACTTCTACCTACCCTTCTCTAAGGTGAGGATTGTAAAGCCAATTCCGGATCAGTCGCTTCCAAATGTGATTATGGCTCTTGATTATTGTTTTAGATACATTGGAGGAGTACCAGCCTACGTACTTACTGACAATGCCAAGACTGCTGCTGTAAAACATATCGCAGGGGTGGCTGTCATCAACCCAAAGATGGTCTCTTTCGCTAGTGCGTATGGTTTTAGTATTCAAACTTGCGTTGTTTACGATCCAGCATCAAAAGGTGGAGTAGAAGCTGCAGTAAGGGTCGCAAAAGAGGATATCTGTCCAAAAGATACCAACTTGGTTCAAAGCTACACAGACGTTGCTGAACTTGAAGCTGCATGTGCCGCCTATACAACTTCTATCAATTCTGTTGTTCACTCAACCTCAGGCAAGATTCCATCAGTAGTACTCAAATCCGAGGCCATGACCTTTCATGGCCTTCCTAAAGTTCCCTATCTCGCAGCTTATGGAGTGATGCGCAAGGTAGAGCCAAATATGCCCATCGTTAGATTCAACCACTGCGGTTACTCAGTACCAGCGAAATATCGTCGCGAAGTCGTCTATGTTCGCAGCGTTTTAGACGAGATAGTCATCGTAGCTCAAGATAAAGCCGGCGGATATGTTAGCGAAATAGCACGCCATAGACGAGGAGAAGCTTTCAGCTACGTAATTGACGATGCCCATAAGGAG
>NZ_JXYS01000009.1 GCF_000949295.1 Acidithrix ferrooxidans | reverse complement strand
TACCACATATCTCAGGTAATGAAGAGTTGGAGTTGATATACGAATAGGTCTTTCGATCAGATCCAGGATGAATAAGACGAGCTATTATCGTTGCCTTGGCAATACCAAGGGATTCACCCGATAGACCTGCACTCTCTAGGATCTTATCGAAGCTAAGAGCTTCATAGAACGAGTTTCCTATGAGTTCTGGACCGATACTTCTACTATTGATAGTCTTAGCACTAGAGAGATCCACCATCTCAAGGTCAGCCTCAGTAGTTCTTGTTTCTTTAGCGGCTGCAACTTCGGAACGAATTGCATACTTAGTGATTGCCAGATCGACGTATCTGGCAATAATAGGATCTGATTCAAAGAGTGAGGTTACTCCAGAGAGTCTCTGGGCTATAGCATTGGCCAGAGCTGGCCACAATGACTTATCCAGGTCCAGTTCGGTCAAGGTCATTACTATACGTTGACGGGGACCTTTTTCACAGCGGTAGGACTCAACGAGTTGGTACTTACTGTAGCTAACGCCGGTCTTTTTATTAACTGTTGGAGTTTCACGGATAAACACAACAAGACAATAGCACCATGTCAGAGCTAATGCAAGTCATAATCAAAACTACTCAAAAATTAGGACACTACATTCGCGACCCAAAAAGACCTAATACCCATCTACCAGGGCATCTATAAATCGCCCAAGTCGAAAATCGCCCAAAATCCCCTCAAAAGGGACCAATTAGGGCGATTTTTCGGGAAATCTGCGAAAGATGGGCTAAGCGATATAGACCCTGATGTCTAGCTATCACCTGGATCTCACCTGCTGCTTTTCCGGTTGTCGTTTGTCTTTTTTATCCCGAAGTTTTAGTTATCCCGAATTAATTGCCCAAGTCCTGGTCAGGGTCTCAAGAGTAGGCAAATCTTCGGGATAACCAAAAGATCAAACCCCAAGTGCATTTACCCAAATCACAACATCATCCATACTTATGACACCGACAACAACGCCGGTTCGAGCTATGGAGAACCAGATGGAGAAACAGCTTTCACTTGAGGATTTGATCGTTCGTAGAAGAGAAGCGATTGCTCCCCTTAACCACAGCAAGTCAACGCTGTGGCAATATAACTACGGCTGGGAAGAACTGCGCTTTTATTTTATTGCCCATGGCTACGACTCATTTTTGATTGACCTGGCAGGTCGTTATGTTGATGAGGCCAGGGTAACCGACAAACAAGATGCGCCAAAGATATGGAAATTCAAGCTATTTCGTCATACCCGGGCAGTGCACTTGTACCAAGGAGGTATGCCGCTCTCGTGCATCAAGGACTTTCTCGGCCATGTATGTGTCAATGCTACCGACAGCTACGGCGCTGTTGACTTGAAGATGATGAAACAAGCACTTCTAAAAAAAGTTTGTAAACGGCGATGCCCCTCGAGAGATCCCACTGTGGTAAGACGATGAAATGCTGTTGATGCAGGTATCTGGGTTGAAATACGCGAACTTGGTTATTCCGAAGGTTTGCCTACTCTTGAGACCCTGAACAGGACTTTGGCAATTGATTCGAGATAACTAAAACCTCGGGATAATCTCATGGTCCTTGGTTAATAACGCCTGCTTTGGCGAGCCTATCGAGCTGTCGACTTACGCTTTGGTGTGATATACCAAGCGATGTTGCTATCTCTCTATTGCTGTAACTACCCTTGGTTACAAGAGCCAATAATTTACGGATATCCTTCATATCCACCTTCCATTTCTTTGAAGCCATTTATGTTGATTCCTCCTTTGGTGTCCGCTTTTTTAAGACGCCAAAGCAAGTTAATCAGATAAAGAATCAGGTGGTCCAAAGATTCCGGCGAGGTGGTCCAAAGATAAACGAAAAGTCAGTGGTCTTTGAATGCTCCACAAACACTGCCTAATTATCTGATTCTTGCTAGGAGCTAGGGACGTTTGTTCTTTGCGCTTACCGTCTCACCCAAAGATTTCCCGGCTTTGTTTATGGCTTTACTGGGCCCACCCTCTATCGACTAACGCATAGGTTCGACGACTTAAGACTTTGGTTTTTTTACGCGCATTCTCACCTTATGCTACTTGGCTATTGGATAGAGCGTTAGATCGACAGCCGATAATAACTATCTCTTTATCGATAAAACGGGGATAGTTGTATCCAGCTTTCGCGTTTGGGGTCATTAAAAGTCGGGCTCTTCGTTTCCGTTCAGGTGGTATTTAACCAGCTCATACATCTCGTCAAAGAATGAATTGAGGGAGCCGAGGGTGCCGTTAATTCTATTTTTAGGTATGAGGCTTATCGGATCGAGGATTTCTTTGCTAAGTTCGCCGAGGTGTTCAGCCAATGCGATTGGACTCTTCCCGTACCTTTTCACAGTGGTAAATCTAACTACATCATGGAAGTCTGGCCAACCAAATGTGTCTGTGATGTTGTCTGGGTCGTTAGAAAGAGAGTCCCTTTCATCACCATCTCTCAGCTGCGAAACAAGAGCGTGTAGCTCATTTGGCTCGATTCCAAGAAAAGTTAGCGCGAGATCGAGATCGTTCTCTATCTTGTCAGCGATCGCATTTGCCAAAGCAATCTGATGTTTGCAGGTTGCGTCCCAGTCATAGCAGTTACAAACTCCCTCCATGGCGAGATGGTCGAGGAAGAGTTTAGTTCCATCACTCAATGTGATTCCCATTAGCGCCTCATTAAGACGTCCTTCACGAAAGTCTACGTAGCAAGCTGCGTCGCTAGCGATTGCGTTCGCTAGAACTTCAGCATGAGCGGAGAAGCTTTCGTCTACTCCGACGGCGACCTTGTACCTTTCTGAATTGGACCCTCGTACATGACCCAATGCAGCACCATCTTCGATCGTCAATCGCTTGGATACGGCGCCTTTGCGCCAATAGGATCGTCCTCGAGCGGCCCGATCTTTTCCAGAACTTCGCTCTAGATTATCTAGAATTATCTGGAGCCACCAACTTCGTTTGGCGTTACTTCTCGAGGGGGCTTCTGGAGTTCGACGCACATTTGCAAGGACGGCCATCTGCTCCTCGAGGTTCAAGGAATGAAAGTTTTTGGAATAGAGGATCTGTGATATCAGGTTTAAAGGCGACGAAACCAATTCAACTGCACCTGTTTCTTTGTCTAATCTTGTTCGGATGGAGTGAGGCTGAGGAGGTCCATTAGCGCGGTGTCATCTAGTTCGGTGATCCAGGTCTCTCCAGTTGAGATCAGACTATCCGCCAGAGCCTTCTTCGATTCGATTATGGCATCAATTCGCTCCTCGAGAGTACCTTCGCAGATCAACTTTCTAACCACGACGTCTTTACGTTGTCCTATTCGGAATGCTCTGTCTGTGGCCTGTGACTCTACTGCTGAATTCCACCATCTATCGTAGTGAATCACATGGTTGGCCGCTGTTAAATTTAAGCCAGTACCACCTGCTTTTAGAGAAAGTAAAAAGATTGATGGCCCGCCTGGGGTGGCAAATTCACTTACCATCGAATCACGTTGTGGCATTGTTGACCCGCCATGTAGATATAAGACTCTTTGTCGAAATCGTTCTTGGAGGTGTTCGTGTAGGAGATTGCCAAATGTCGTGAATTGAGTAAAGATGATTACCTTTTCATCACCTTCTAAAATCTCCTCTAGCAGCTCCTCTAGCCTTTGCATTTTGGCCGAATTACCTCTAAGCGAGGTGGCTTCTTTTACCAGGGTCGGGTGGTTACAGATCTGCTTCAACCTGGTGATCGAAGCCAGAATCGCTCCGCGTCTCTGCATCTGACTCGCTGATTCCAACGACTCTTGTAGTCTTAAAACTGCATTCTTATAGAGTGCTTCCTGTTCTTGAGAGAGGCCGCAGTACTCCTTGATCTCGATCTTGTCTGGGAGGTCAGCAATAATGGATTTATCTGTCTTTAGCCGCCTAAGGAGGAAGGGAGCTATAGCCTTGCCAAGGTGGGTTGCAACCGTCTGGTTGTTCTCCCTTTCAATGGGAATCGAAAACTTAGTTCTAAAACCAGTTCTAGAGCCAAGAAGGCCTGGGTTTATGAAGTTCATAATCGCCCAGAGTTCGCCGGTGTGGTTCTCTACCGGCGTGCCTGTTAGTGCAATCCTGCGGCTAGAGATAAGAGAATTCGCAGCAACTGTCATGGCTGCGGAGGGATTTTTGATATTCTGGGCTTCATCAACGACGACGCGGTGCCATTTGAGCGCAGATAGCGTTGAGATATCTCTAGCCAATAGGGAGTAACTCGTTATGACGACGTCGTGTTTTTTTACACTCTCGGTGAATTCGACTCCATCTGACCGATTGGATCCATGATGAACCATTACCGAGAGGGCGGGGTAAAAGCGTGCGAGCTCTCTCTTCCAGTTTCCAACGACCGAAACCGGAGCAATTATTAGAGTTGCATGAGTCTCGGTGATCTCTGTGGAAGGAGAATCAGAGGAAGATGTCGATGATGGGGACTCTGAAATTTCAAAGGTTGCCGCCGATAGTAAATCTTGATGTTCCTGGGCTAAGAGCGCTATTATCTGTGCGGTCTTTCCAAGGCCCATATCGTCAGCTAAGCAGGCGCCTAGGCCTATTGCCTCTAAGGAAGCTAGCCAATCCACCCCGCGCCTTTGATAGTCTCGAAGGGGGAGTGTGAAGCCTTTGGGTTCTACGAAAGACTCCAGTGCTCGCTTGCGTCCCTTGGCCATAGCATCGATAAGTGTTTGGGGGTCTGGTCGCTCGATAGAGATGAGATCATCGTCATCTATATCGCCGATTGTCTCAGAGAGGATTGATGCGAGTGTTCGCTTGGATTGTTGCTCGTGGCGTGTTAGATACGACAGAGCCCGGGTCAATCCACGCCTGTCTACGAAGAACCAATCGTCATCGACTTTGGCTATCGGACTTTGACTTGCTAGCAGCGACTCTATCTCCTCCCGCGAGAGCTCCCTTTCGCCAATGCTAACTTTGGCGGTGAAGGTAAAGAGCGCTTCAAGGCCCATCTTGGGATTCTTGGACTTTACAGGCGCGCTAGAAATATGCACCTTGGGCTTTATCGCATCGCGGAGCGTGCGAGGTAGCAGGAGTGCAACGCCCTCTTTTTCTGCGAGGATGGCGGCGGTTCCGCGCACGAATGTAATTACATCGTTGCTTGGAATTAAGATCCGACCACCTTTACCAAGTTGGGCAGCCTGCTCAATCAAAGGATCATAGGTGGCAATGCGAGTGAGGGACTTCAGATAGATTAGCTCAGCTTCATCCGGGGTGATTTTGAGTTCGTCGAGAACCGATTCAAGGTCATTCGGCGAGCTTGGATCCAGGAAGGTTCCTAGCGCATTACGTTGAGAGAGGCCAAATGCAACCTCCCATAGGTCCTCTGTTGGGTCGGCGTCTTCGTCACTTGTTTCGGCTTCGTAATATCCAGGTGGAGAGATCCTTAGGGCTAGTCGTAATGGAGCGAGCTCGCCTTTTACTCGTTCTCGCCACTCATCTAATATCTCGGGGAGTCGACCTTGAAGGGTGAAGTTAGATACAATAGGCGAAAGTGGATTATCGGCTAGTTTGGCCAAGAAGTGATCTAGTGGTTTGGAACCTGTGGCGTGGTAGTACGAGAACCAAATCGGATCGCTAATTGCCTCGCGAATCTCTTGATCCAGCATGATGTCGATGGCGATACGAAGCAATTTGGGTGGTAGCGCTGCACTTTGATCCCTTGTAGATAGGACTTTTGCGAATAGTTCGCCGGTTCCCTCTTCGAGAATGTGGCGAACGAACTGAACATCTTGGCGTCCCAAAATACTCTTCCATCGACCGTTAGCGGCACCCGGGTTGCCAATTATCGGCGAAGCGTAAGGAATAAATTGCTGTCGCTTTACCAACGAGAGGGCAAATTCAGCGATTATGGCAAGGGTTTGGGTAGATGGTGACTGCATGAAACGAAGGGTCTCATCTGAACCACTGACAGAAACTTCCAACTCGCCAAGCTTGTCTAGGACCGTGAGAATCTGATTTGCGCCAAGCAGAGGCATTGTTCCCAAGATAGGAATCGAGAAATTCGATAGCCCGGACTTTTTGGGAAAGTCCGAAGGTATCTCTATCCAATTATTTGGCGATGGTTTTGGGACTCCTTTTGCGCAAATGGGTAGTCGCAGGCTATCTTCGGCCAGAAAGATTTCGACTCCACTAAAACAGCCCTCTATTGCTGTTCTGAGTCCCGATCGGGTCTTGGTTGGCCACCAAGAGAAAGGGTGCCGTGCGCTTTGAGTATTGATAGCGCTTGTTTCGGACCATCGGGTCTGTTCGAACCAAAAGACGATCCGTCCATTTGGCTCAATAAAACTTTGGATGAAAAAAGACAGCATTGCTCCTGTCGTATGGGATGATCGCACTTAGTTATGGCGTCAATCATCTCGTTGATTCACTAGACCCATCTAGTTTAGCCAAGATTGAAGGCGTTGAAACTATCAACTAGTGATCGGTTCAATCTTGTATATAGTGAGTTTTGGCAGGGCTAATGATTGGATTACCTCACTTTAGCTAACCGATCCATTAGCTTGCTTGCGTGGTTTGTGTCCGCGCTCATAAGCTGAAGGTAGTGAATGTTGGGCCAGAGCTATCGCGATGCACTAGAGGTTTTTGCGCCTTGTAACCTTGCAAGACGACTCTTTCGGCGATCCATCTTGGACACTACCATTCAGCAACCAACTCTAGCATAAACGTTACTATTGGCTTTACGAGGATGTCTTGGAGGTGCTGGAGCTATTTGGTTGCCACTCGATCGTAAATACCCCGCTTATCAGACTTTGGAAAATGAGCGAATCAAGCGCCATACCAAGGACAAGCTCGGGCGAACCCCCAATCGTTAGTGACTTGAGGCATCGTTACGTGATGAAATTTACCTTACTTATCGATAGGATTTAAGATTTTCCTCAACGATCTACTACTTCGAGAAAGCAAAGGTAGACGCCCAATTCGTCTACTTTTATTCTGCTTAATTGAAGTATCTTCTATAGTGCGCCTTATCTAGAGATTCAAATAAGAAATATGATTGGCGCCAGGTAAGCGTCACCACGTGAAGCTTGACAGATGGGTGGAATTCTTGTCGGAGATGCTCATCCCGTTCGGATGCAACTCTGGCTACCTGTTGGGATTGCTAACTTCTCAACAGGTAGATATGCATTCGATTGTTCTATTGTGGATTGCTAACTTGGATTCGATATCGGACCAGGTGCTACCAACAACCCTGGAACTTTTTTCTTTTTGGGGTAGACGCCGACAAATACAGAGTGAGCCGCCAATAGTAATTTAGGGCATTGCCTCGAACCTTGATTTAGCTTAGAGTGGTACAGGAGTCTTGTACTTGCTTGAAATTGCTGGTAGATTCAGAGTTGGGAATGGTAAAAAATTCGATGAAATTCAATTCAAACTAGCTGGTAGTTAGGTCGATTTAACTATAGGACTTAAAACGAATAATTTGCGCGGCAAAAAAGTAGGACAGATCACTATATGTTTGTAAAAAAGGGCAAGCACTTTCGTCAGCCGCTTCATATGATGCCTAAGCCTTCGCGTCAGCCGCTTCATGGGATGCCTAGGCGTCCCAGAGGTAAGATTCGTGTATCCATTGGTTTTAGCCTTTTAGCCGTCGCGGCGATTGGTGTGGGTTATCCCTTGTGGTGGAATAATCGTTCTTCGAGCGGAGCTGCTGCACTTTTAAAAAACACCTCGAAACAACTAATTGCAACCGCATATCGTCAAAGGCTGGGACAGGATTGCATAGCTTCACCAGGACCCGGTGTTCTGCAAGTTGCCAAGATCTCGCTAACTGCTCCCGTTCAACAAGGGCTAGGTAACTCGGTTTTGGATATCTCGATTGGTCATGACCCTCTAACGCCATGGCCGGGACCCACGACGACAGCCCTATTTGCGGCTCATGATGTAAGCTTCTTTTCACATCTTTCTCAGCTCAAACCCGGCGACACTATTACCTACACCGTGCCCTGTGCCACCTATACCTTCGCTGTAACGGGTGCAGTGGTTACAAAACCGGGTGCTTCGGTACCGATACCCAAAGGCGGCGGAGTGGTTCTCGATACCTGTTGGCCGCCCAATGCCCTTTGGTATACCCCGGACAGATACGTAGTAACAGCGCGATACGTTGGAACCAAGCCTCAAGGCTCCATTGATACCAGCTCAACTGTTCCATCTCTACCAACTGTAAAGATTGGCTTTGCCATTCCCCAAGGTCTTAACCCTGCGTTACTCATTCTCGGAAATAACACTCAGATGATGGGTGAGATGCAATTTAGCGGAACCCCATCAAGCTACTTTGAGCAGTCGAATGCGCCCCTTGTGATTGAGGCAACAGCGTTACAGGGGTGGTTTGGTGTCATTCACGCATTGGAGGCCTCTTCTCAAAGTTGGTGGCGATCGCTCGCGCCTTCAGTTACCTATCCAACTTCGTTATCTGGGGTGAACTTGTCGTCTACCTCGGCGCTCTCAATTACAGAAGACATCGATGGTACAACTGCGACGGGCGTAACCCTCTCGGGGGGACTGAATCATCGGCTAGTTTCGGTAACTGAATCGATATCTAACAATGAACTCTCTATCACGAATGTGACGTTTGGCGCCTGATTCTTTGTCGATCCAATAGTTTTTGAGCGATAAGTAGTTCTTTTACGTCGGTTGCATTGTTGGTTTCTTTGATGACAACCCATTTCAAGGTTGGCATCGTTTGCGATGACCTTGAAGTTTCACTTTCGCCATAATGGCCATAGCGAAGATGTCTCAGGATGGTTTGTAACCAAGCTCGTGGTTGCAAACAAGCGCTAAACTATTTCGAACCTTGACCCTTTGCTCTTTCGAAAGAGACTAAAGTGCCTGCCAAGACAAGGCTGTCTAGTGGTTCTTGGTCTTCATGGTTGGTTACGTAGTTGCTCACCGCGTAGTTTCAATTCGTTGAGCAGTACTGAATCTATTTCAGGAGCGCTTTGTCTCAAAGCTTTTTTTATGTCGCTGTAGACGGTCGCCTCAAGGCCACAACGACGACAAACCTCTAGATGAGCCTTTGTCTTTCGGCGGGATGGTTCAGGCAAAGTTCCATCTAAATATTGCTGCAGTCTTCGTATGTTGTGCATACATTCGATCCGCTTTGCGGTTTCGATAAATGGATTCATCGCAACCCTCTCTTTGGTGCAAGGCCAGCATCGCTAAGGTGTTGGCGAATTGACGATCGACCTCTGTGTAGGCGGCTCATTACCGTCCCTTGCGGAATGCCAAGGGCTTCCGCGGCTTCTCCGTAAGATAGGCCAACCACATCTATAAGTTCAATGACGAGGCGTTGAGCTGGCACCAAAGCGTTTAGGCCGGTTAGAACTTCCTCTCCAAATTGGCTCGCGAGAAATGCATCCTCGGCGGAGCCCCCGGAATGGGAGGAATTCTTCGAATTCTCAAATGCCTCAAGCTCCTCTTTTGTGATAAGCGAAGGCCGTCGCTTGCGGTAACGCTTAATTTGAGTATTTCGCATAATAGTAAAGAGCCAAGCGCGAGGGTATAAGCCATCAAAGTTGCCAAGGCCCTTGTAGGCATTTAACAAAGTCTCTTGGACAAGGTCGCTTGCGTCGCTGTGATTTCGAGTAATGGATAATGCGACGCGCGTTAGTACTTCGATTTCTGGCACGACATATCTATCGAATGAAATATTTAGCTGATCATGATCACTCGCGTTTGCCACGTTTGAGGAACCCTCTTTGAAGTTGAGCTATTCCAAAATAATTAAAGATTGCCTTTTGAGGAGTTGGCTCGCAGCTCCATTTGATTTTGAAGAACTAGCCAAACCAATGATGAAGAAGCGAGTTTTGCGATGGTTAGTCCTCCTTGAATCCACTACCGATGGTGCAGGCTTAGGAAGGATAGTTCCTATAAGCCGTATCGCACACTTTGATGATCCAAGATCAAGCCAAAGTCAACTCGAGTGAGACGCCATCTGCGCCCTCAAGGGCAGGATTGAATGCATGGACCGAGCCTACTCCTCGGTCGGAATGTACCATATCGACCTGCCATGCATTCCATAGGGCTTACCTAGCCGGTCTCTCTGGCTCATTGACACCTAGGGTTGGGGTTTGGTTGGTTGTTGCGTTTTGCCTACCTCAAAGCAACAGGTTGGGTCTCGATATTTATCGCGCCAATAAGAATCCTTTTTTGTTGGCGCTAGGTTCAAACCGATAGATAGATGGCTTTAGCACGCTCAGAGATCTCGTCACTCTTCGTTTACTCTTTGGTATTCCCGATAGGATCTAAGACAATGACCGCCATTCAAATCTTTGCGTCTTTTACTAACAACGTTCTCTCTAGCAACTGGCTCAGAGCACTAATTGCGATGGTGGGCTCTGTTGTCTTGGTGGTTGTCGTCTATGGAGTTCTCTCAAGACTATCCAAACGAAGACATTCCAAACACTTTGTTATGGTTATAAATAGCACCCGAAAGTCTGTTATCGCCTTTTCCTTTGCGCTCTCTGGCACTGAGTCGATTAGATTCGCCCCTTTTCGATGGCGACTTGGCCTTAACTACGCTGCTCAAATAGCGGTAATTCTTACAATTGTCTGGATTATTGTAAACATATTGGCCGTCGTATCCACCATGGTGGTGGAGAGATTTGATATTACGGTGGTCGACAACAGAGACGCGAGACGCACAGTTACCCAAGTAAGCCTGATCCATCGGGTGATATCGATCACGATAATCATCATCGGCATCCTGGTATCGCTCACCACCTTGCCAGCGATTAGGACGTTTGGGACTACGGTCTTGGCTTCAGCTGGCGTTTTGAGTATCGTTGCTGGAATCGCTGGTCAGTCAACGCTAGGTAATATGATTGCCGGGATTCAAATCGCATTTTCGGGTGCACTGCGGATTGGCGACGTCGTTGTAGTCCAAAACGAGTGGGGCACGATAGAGGCTATCACGTTGACATATGTGGTGGTAAAGATTTGGGACGAACGCAGGCTGGTATTGCCTGTCTCATATTTTGTAAATACTCCCTTTGAGAACTGGACGAGAGATACTTCCCAGCTCCTCGGCGCTGTTTTGATCTTCGTTGATTACTCGGTCTCTATCCCTGAATTGCGTAAGGAATTGATCGACTACGTATCTAGCCATCCTCTATGGGATAAGAGAGTAGTGACCTTGCAGGTTGTCAATTCAACTGAACTAGCTATTCAAATTAGAGCTTTAGTTTCATCATCAACTTCGGGAAATTCATGGAATCTACGCTGTGACGTACGCGAGCACTTGATCACCTATCTAATGGATAACAACCCTGGCAGCCTTCCCAGGGTGCATATTGACGTTGCAAAGCCGGCCGCGGGCAAGGATACGACGCAGAACTAGACGATCTGACATTAGCGGATTTAGCCCTAGACCATTACGGGACGAAATCGCTCCTCTTTCCTTTGGGCTAAAAATCTCTCAGTTCCATTCAAGTGTAACCAATTCGGCACCTATGGGCATTTTGATAGTGTCGGAGTGCCACTAGGCAAGAATCGTAGATTTTTACTTCAAAGTTAGCTTTTCTATGGCGGTTGTCTTTTGATCAAAGAACCAAAGCGGTCCGGTTGGTAGGTGTTTAGTTCCTTCGCGATGCCAAAGGCCGTTGAGAATACCAAGCTAGCGGCCACGAAGAATGTATACATGTGGCCATCTCTATTCATGATGTTCTACACATCGCTTTTACATGTGCCCCTTTTTTCAACTATTGGGAGTCGCTATTGCGGCCGAATCGTCCATGGGTATATTCTTTGGAATAAATGGAATGCTTTAACCTTTGGTTACGAGGGCCTATCAGCCGCCCAAAGACGCATCCAAGAACTGTAATTTGTCGATTAGTCAAAGTTGGACTCCGAGTTAAAGTAGATTTTCAGATAGTCTCAAGAGTCAAGGGCCCTGGCTGTCAAGTGAATAGAGGTCTAGGTTTTGCTAACTGCAACTAACAAGACCCCATTATCTCAAGTTTAGGAAGTGTGCAGACAATGCTAATGATTATGTTGTTGGAGCCATCATGAATCCAAGGTCAATGAATCGAGATGATAGCAATCCAATGGAATCTCGCCAAAGGAGATATGTCTCTCCCACGGCGACGCTTATGTGGATCCTATTTGGCGCATTTGTCTTTGGAATTGGATGGTTCGTTGGCATCTGGAGACTTTGGATGGATCAAGGATGGACTACTGCCCAAAAATTGATTGCGACTCTAATAGTGCCCGGAGGGCTACTGCCTGCCGTTACCCTTTTGGGGATGCCTTCTGGATCATCGAGTTGCTCCACAGGGTTGGTTGGTCCTAGCCATCAAGGACCTGTTGTAGTCCATTGCATCACAACAGGAATAGTTAGTTCCGCTATAGCTCTTTTTGCCTTGGCCTTGTTGATCCTAGCTCCCATTTCCGTTGCAATTTTTATGCATCGAAAGTACTATCAAAACGTCGCCGTAAAACTTTGAGTTGTTATTTGGAGCAACCGCGAACCATTCCGATTGCAGCTCTCATGGGAAAAGTGCTTTGTAGCGGTGATCGTAAATTTTGCGCCTAACAAATGGAGTCTATCCAAACTTCGCTGTGGCATGCGATGATACGATCCCTTTGTGCTGCTACTTCGAGCAATTGTTCCTACAGAATCAGTCCTCTAGGTCGAAGTTGGCAAAAGGATACATCCAAATATTTTTTAGAGGTTATCAGTCCTGCCATCGAATCAAATTCTCCTTTGACTTAGATAAATTGGAAGATAGAATTGTGCGCTGGAATAAAGAAGATTGACGGATATGGATCTGTCGCGATTCAACTTTACTATTAACGACAGACCCTTATCGCCGTCCTTGTGAAACTGGTTTTTTCCTTGGGTCTACAAGTGCCGGTCTTTCAAGTGAATTCTAAACCAGGTGCTATTTAATCTTGTGTTGTCATTTGGCACTTATCCATAGATTCAATGGTTTTTCCTTGGCCTGCCTAGCGAGCCCGTATAAGCGTCTTTTCTCTTGAAGAATGACCACGGGTGCAATTGATACCTCCCAGCTAGTGTCCCCTCTCATAAGTTCCCTGAGTTCTAGTTCCCCAGATACTTTGCCATCGATGCGAATATCTCGTCAGCTGTCTTTACCCACCTAAATGGTGTTGGGTCTTGGTTCCAGCGCTCTGCCCAGGTGTTGATCGAAGCAACGAGTTGCTTTTTTGACTTATGGGTGGATGTGTGGAGCATTTTGGTAGTCAGTTCCGAGAACCATCTCTCAACCAGGTTCATCCACGAGGAGTAGGTGGGTGTAAAATGGAAGTGGAATCTGGGGTTTTTTATGAGCCAGGCCCGTACAGCATCGGTTTTATGCGTTGCATAATTGTCCAGGATGATATGGACTTCGAGTTCTTTTGGAACTTCTTTTTTCACCTGATCCAAAAAGGCTATGAACTCGATCGCCCGATGAGCCTTTGTGGTGTTGGTGATCACCTTGCCAGAGGCAACATCAAGTGCTGCAAAGAGATTTGTTGTGCCGTTGCGTTTGTAGTCATGTGTTTGCCGCTCTGGAACAAAAGGTCTCATGGGAAGCAGTGGCTGGGTTCTATCCAACGCCTGGATCTGTGTCTTTTCGTCAATACATAGTACCAGTGCAGCATCAGGGGGATTGAGATAGATCCCAGTTATGTCGCGGACTTTTCGGTAAAGGCCGGATCGGTACTGATGTTGAAGTATCCCAAGACATGGGGCTTGAGGCCAAAGGTTCTCCAGATACGTGAGATGCTCGCTGGTGATACCCCGATCCGCTTGGACATTGAAGACGTCGACCACTGGGTAGCAAGCGGGGGCTCTTCTTCCAAAGTGATCCTTAGAATCTCGGCGATCTTTTCGTCATCAATGCTTCTCGGTTTTCCACTTCTCGGTGCGTCATCGAGAAGTTCCACTCCGTAGTTGATAAAACGCCGCTTCCATTTGCATACCGTCTCTGTAGATATCTGAAGTCTTTGCGCGATCTCGTTGGTGTCCAACCCCTTCGTTACTCCATAGGGCAATGCTGGCCCTTGCCACCTGTCCTATGGGAGCTGTGGACTTTCTTACCACTGCTTCTAATTCGCTACGTTCTTTGGGACTGAGCGGAACCACCGAAGCTTGTCGTCCAGATCTCTTCTTGGGCGGCTTGCTCTGGTTGGCATCAATGTTTGGCTCCTCTGAAACGGTGTGACTTTGCATCGTTCTCCCTTGCAAGGTTATGTCCTTACCAAGGAGAACAACCTTAGAAGGGATTAATTCCTCAGTTTCAGGGAAATTATGAGAGGGGACACTAGCTCTATCTATAGTTGGCGAAACGGTGCCCTTGAAGTCAATATTTGGCAGTTAGATTCGCCATTTTTAGGGTTTGAAAAGTAAAAAAAAAAGGGGGGGGAGGATGGGCTCAAGCGAGCATGGCATTGGCCCATTGAGCCCATCCGGTGAAAAATCGTCAGTTTCTATTCGTCGGCAACGATTGATCCGACTCTGTCGCCAAGCCCAGGGTTTCGCTTTGAAAGAATAGCGGCATAGATGACAGCTAAAACAACGATTGCGAGTGCGATGTAGGGATACCAGTTATAGGGAGTTGGTTGTCCAGGCTTAGCAAGGTAGTAAAGAGGTACCACTATTGATAAAGCACCTAAGATCGGCAAGACACCGTGACGGACAACCCTAAAGTCTGCCGGTCGGTATTTCTTGTAATAAAAGGGCAGAGCTAGGTTGGCCAAAAGGTAGACAATTAGTACCAGAATCGTTCCCATTGTGGATGACTCCGCGAAGAAGTTGATTGGGTCCATCGTCCCTGAACCCAACAAATGCGCGATCGCCCATCCGCCGATCAGTAGGACCGAGATACCTATAAAGGTCAAAATGGCGTTCATTGGAGTACGCCGCTCTTGATGCACCTTTCCAATTATTGAAGGCAAAAGTCCCTCTCTGCCCGCTGAGAAGATGAGCCTGGCTTGAGAGTTTGTCCCTGCCACCAGCGCACCGAGGGTAGAAGTCATACCAGCTAGGTATGCAAGAAATGCCAGAATTCCTATTGTCCCATTTGCGACAGTGATAAAAGGTATCGCAGCATTTCCTAGCTTGGTAACGTTGTAGTTGAAGCCTGTCACGGTTGCATACGCAAAGACGATATAGCTAATAGACATAATTGCGACCGAAGTAAATACGGCTTTAGGGACATTCTTCCTCGGGTTGTTTGTCTCCTCAGCAAGGGCTGCGGAATTTTCCCAACCGATAAAAAGATAGATTGCTAGCGGAAATCCAGCCGCAAGGCCAGACATCCCATTTGTTATATGGCTTGGTTCAAACGGAGTTAGCGAAAGGTGGCCACCGTTTTGGATGATCGCTACCACTGCCACGATTATGAGAACTGTTATTTCGAAGGCGAAGAAGAATCCAGCGACTTTGGTCGAAACCGAGACACCTCTAATCATCAAGATCACGGCAAGTATGGTAAGGATTACCGTTAGGATGCCCCAAGGTACGTTCCACTTTAAGTAGTGGTTGAGGATGATAGATAGAAACCCTCCCGAGACTGCAATTACCGAGGCCATGGCTACTATGTAGCCAACACCAGCCAAAATAGCAGTGGTAACTGCACTAGTTGGTCCAAATGTCTTTCCGACGAAAGTTATAAAACCTCCAGCAGATGGTTGAGCTTTAGAGAACTCCGAAAGGGTATTGGCTAGAAATGCGATGGCTATACCAGCGGCAACTATGGTGAGCGGTGATGCTACACCTGCGGTAACCGCTAGGAATCCAAAGCCGAAATAGAAACTCATCGCCGGCCCAATATTTGCCATTGTTGCAGCCGAAATATCAACTACGCCCAATGACCCAGAGGCCAACCGATGCTGGCGGCCGGCCGGAGCCATTGGTCTAGGTTCTACCTCTGTTCCAGACAATTTACCGGGAACAATATCTTCATTTGTGTCCAAAGGAGTTAGCCTTCCTTGATACATTATGGCGTGCCCCATTACACACCATCTATTTGAAGGATCTGCACCCCGCACCCTTGCTTCAAGAACGCTCAATATTTCGTTCTCCAGCATGGGTATTAGATCTTTTAGGAAAGGACTTTAGCAAATCCTAAAATAGGATCCGCTAAAAGTCCAGGATATTTACCACTAGAGCAATTTTATATTTGTGTATAATTCTAATTCATTCGATTTCGCCTGGCGGAATATCTAAATACGAGCAACAGAATCGACGTAATGTGACAGCTTGGCCTTGATTTCCAGGATTGGTAACCGTCTATGGCTCAGCGAAACCGCACATGGTCTATGGCCTCTATCGCTTTGAAGGGCAGCTACTAATATGGTTTCATTTCTGCTAGAGCATAAGATTTCTGTTAATGATGAAGCGAATTTCGTTACCGTTAGTAGCATCTTCTCGATGCAGCCTTAGATTGAAGCCCGCTGGGGCGGTGTGCTTTTTAATCTGGCAGTGGCGAACTTAACAATCATATTGTTGAAATATAAGTTAGGGATATGCTAGAAAGATCCTAGAGACTCCTAGGTTTCGCAGTAATCACCGAATCGCCTTACCACTCGTTCACGACTTCGGATCATAGAAGGAGATAGCCGACGCGCCATATGCTGACATCGCCATCCCTACAACATTGCATCAAATAACATCGGCTCTACGCGCAGTGGCGTTCCAGCACCCACCAAAACCAACGCAGCCGAACCAGACGGTCGTCTCATTCGTGCTCCTCCTTGTTGTGGCATCAGATACAATATTATGTACTACGACCCAACTTATTAGATGCATCATTATTGCATCTAACTGACTACAGGTGTTATATATCCATTCCCACCAGCGCTTTGGTGCGCGATGGACAAACTCCTATAGAACTGCTCAAAACTGGTTTCCCAGGTGGGAACTAATCACGAACCATGCTGAATGATGCATCAGACCTAACATTGCTCATTTTTGGCAAATAATCTAACACATGTGGAAAACGCTTCGCGTTTACACACAGGTGCCAGATCTCGACCACAGGCTCAACAACCAGCTACTACTACTACTAATTAACAAAAAGCTCTATGAATTTTCCTTAGAGTCGCGAACCCCTAAAAACAGCCCGATCCAAAAATCACAATAATTTTGGACCATTAAATGGGGACCCGCCACCGGCGCGATTGATTGAACTAACGCAGATGAAATTGTTCTTCGACGAGAGGTAATCGAGATAATTTTGAGTAGCGCTATCTCTTATGGCAACCCAAGTGCCGACTCACGCGGACGAAGTGTCAACGAAATAGCGTCCATAGTTATCTGTGGTTTGACAGCGAAAGTTTTCCTTATCGATGGATTGAATGCGGTTATCATCTGATAAGCGATAATCTTTTCAAAAGAGGCAACTGTCTAAGTCGGATATCATCCTTGTGCGGAACTTTCGATCTTGAATGGGCTTTTGGGTCGGCGAGCCTTGTCACTAAAGCCTTGACTCTTAACGTAACGTCAGATTTCTCTGGCTCTGGAGGAGGTCACCATATAGTTTCTCGTGGGCCGACTTGTCGCCTAAGGTGTTTTAAATGTCTATATCGAAGATCATCTGTTGGGGTGGTCGTTTGCTTTGCCTCTAGTACGATTATCACGGCAGAGACCCTTTGGGTCGGCACAGCTGCTAGGTGCGGTTCCCGCATCTCATTGAGCTTTGAGATATTCAGCTTTGAATTAGTTAACGATGACGCTAACACTTAAATCAACTTTTTTGCGGTGGTAAATTTACTGGCCTAGTGTCGCCAACGCGCCAAAGTTGGCGACTGAGGGCTATCGCAAAACCAGCGAAATGCTAGCGCGAGACGCGACCTGTCGATTCACTTGCTTGCCAAGTCGTCTTTTATTTGTATTTTTTTCTATGGTCATCTATCGCGATGTGATTTTAAATGTGTCTGACCAAAGCAAGTGCCGAGTGGTAAGGAATGTTCAGTCTCGCCAGCTTAGATCCCCAAAATCATGTTGTGTCGATATCAAGATTAGATCCTCTGGCGTTCGGCAATAGTTATTGCGGCCACCAGTCAAGATAGTCTTACCTGGGGTTTACCTTCACTATTTTCGAGATAACTTTCGGATTGGGTTACCGTGATGGAATCTTTAATACTTGTATGGGTACTTTGTGTAGTAGCAGTCGCCGTGGCCTGAACCCAATACCGAAAAAGGAGTATTCCCTGGATATTTTGGCCAAGTAACCCCTTGTGGTAGCCCTAGTTCCATAAGGCAATAATCACCTGCTGCAGTGAATTTTACTGTCGCTCAGAAAGCCTAGAGTTGTGCCACTTTTGAGATATTGCTCAAAATAGACGTTTTTTCGCCCCGGAACCAGGTATGGACCTACATTTTTCAAGGTACTTTGCGTTCCTACCTTGCACCATTTGAGCTGTCGGCTCAACAGATAAAGTGCGTTATTCGGCGAATATTCAATCAATGATCCATTCGGAAGGATAGTTTCAGGGCTATTAGAGGAGACGTAAGGCGGTAAGCCTGGCAGGCTTGGAACTCCACTGACCACCTCCCAATTGGCACCTCCATTACTAGAGATGCGCAAAGAATAGGATGAAGAGCCAGAAAGGAGATACCGGTTTGAGCCCGATTTGAAAAGTTCGGATTCAAAGCATGCATTGACAGAGCTAGGCCACGGTATCTGTTTTAGCGTAGCAGTTGAGGACTTCGAGAATAGGAGTGATTGGGAGCTCCCGTTCATGGCGCAATTTCCATATGTAACTCCACCAAAGCGGACGCAACCTCCGCTTTGTGTGCACTTTAGGGAACCCGTAATCCAGTCCTTGGCGTTGGTGGTAGTCTCAACTGCCAGATTGTTGGAAGCTGTGTTAAAGAATACCGAGATTCCATTTGTGTTTTGAGCAAATCCATCAAAGCTGGAAGGCGCCAAGCCGGATGGCGTTGGAATTTGACTCCAGCTCTTTCCTAGGTTAGAGGTAATAACTGGCACAAGCATAAACGGGGGACCGGCCGACGAACTATTTTGGCTGCTAAACCCAGCCGCTACGAGAAGCTGGCCCGATGAAGTCTTGTAATCGACCACGGTACTACAGACGTGAGGACCAAACGAAGGAGACCCTAGCAGGCTTCCGAGCGTCGATACTGGTATGTTTGATCGAGTTCCATGGTTCAATTCGGTGATGCCACTTTGAGTGCAACCTAACACCACACCGGGCAATGATTGGTTTATCGCAATCGCCAATAATCCCCCCAACTGCGGGTTTGTTGGCGATTTGAGTGGATAGCTACTCAGGAATGCCGCTGCATCTACTTTAACTTTTATTGCGCCAAGGTCAACGAAGGCGGCTTGGTTTCCACTTTTCTTGTATTTAATCAAATGGTAGGTTGAGATTGCCTTTGGGGTCATGTTGAATTGATAGACGAATGACTGGTTGGATCCTATGATATTGACCAGGGGAACGGATCCTGCAATTTTTACCACTTGACCTGGATAAACGCCTTTTGCACTCAGCTTCAAAATTTGCTTGGAGCTTGGTGGGTTGCTGGTTATCGAAAAATTGGTCTTACCTTCAGACGATCCGAGTCCGCACCCTCTAAATGAGACTAAACATTGCACTGAGACTTCGTAACTTCCAATCTTAGGATATGCAGGGAGGTCGTTATTTCGCGCTATCCAAGGTCCTGAGGGAAGGGTAAGGCTTGCCACAAAGTTGTGTGTTCCGCTCCAAGAAAGGGGAACTCCGTCATATTGAAGGCCCACTTCGCAGCCAGCCCAGCAAAAATTTGCATAAGAGGGGAGTGGAGATAGGTTTCCACTGACTTGTCCATGAATGGTAATGACGGATCCAGGCGGTCCATTTGAAGGAGCGAGTGAGAGCAAAACATGGGGTCCAGAATTGCCTTGCGCGTTAGTAGTTGGAAAGCCTTGAATTGTCGCATTGGCTCCTCTTTGGTTGATGCCTTGATCGACACTTAACCAATATGTCCCTGGTCTGAGGTTTGGGATTCGATAGCAGCCCGAGATTGCTCCACTCATCGATTGCCTGATTCCTCCAAAGGAACACCCCGCCTCAGGCAAAGTAGTGGCTACCAAAGATGGGTTGGTTGGTGTCTTTTTAACGTTTGCAAGTGTGACTGTTGCAGAAGAATTGGTTGTTTGCTTGGGGGTGGTGCCAGTTGTGGTGCTATTTCCACATGCACCCAATATCAGTGCTGCGAGGGTCAGTGCCAGCAGCGACCACGAGAAACTAGAGCTTGTTCGTCGATAGGATCTAGAAGCTATATCGTCACCTTCTGTTCTAGTGTTGCAGGCAGGATATCCAAGATTGACCAAGAGCCCTCAGGAGATTTAAAATTAGATTATTCGCTTTGAAATCATAGTTTCCGTCCCATAATAGCCCATCCTTGGCCCCTTGTCAAGGCCTAGGAGTGTCAATTATTGTAACTAAGGATATGTGGGTCGTATTTTGTGGGTCTTGCCCAGTGGCGCTATCAAAGATTCTGGTTGGGTTCAAATGTTGGCACAATGATTGGTTGGCACTTGTCGCCTTAGGAGATAGCTTGATGGCATTTAGTTGCAACCAAGTCAGTCGCCAATCATATTCAAAGAACTTTAGAGCGGACCCATTTGCAAGTTGCATCTGCTGAGGTACGAACTGATCCATACTCCTGGAATGCCATATCGATTGGGCGCATTTCAAATAATCGTGTGGTGGATAAATGATAATAAAGAGGGCTCTTTTATGGTAACTCCTAATCAGGCGGCCAAAATAGGCTATCGCTTCTTCGCCGATCCAAGGAACTGCGGATCTATTTGGACCAGAAGTTCGAAGGAGAGGGCAATTCACTTCTTTAGTGATTCAGCGCAATCCTATTTCCGTAGTTTTCATACCATATTGATCCTCCAAGATTAGGGAGTCATTTTTGGGAACTACTTCGTGATATCTAGAGGTAGTAACTTCAACATTGTCAGTGGATGCAGTGGAGATTCCACAAAGCCATAGTGGACATAGAAGACCTTCGCATTCTCATCCTTTGCACGCATGGGAAATAGCTGTTGTCTCTGATATCTAGGTTCGACCGCCAAGCGGTTCAACGGAATCGCCGGTATCTCTTTGGGCTGGTTTCGAAGTTATTTTTTTGGCGAAGGTGCGTGAAGTATGAAAGCGCTTAAAGAAGAGCTGAATGCAAGTTCCTTGCTCGCCACCTGTCTTCGGTGATCAACCAGGTTCGATTGGTAGCAGTGGTCTGGTTTTCTGAGAGTTCGCATAACCAGTCAGTGGTTCAGGATGGGTTTATCACAATCAAAGCCAACCGGAATATGTCCCGTGTCAAGCGAGTCAAAAAGGCGCAGTGGCTTAGGGTCAATGTTGTGAATCCTTGAGAATAAAATCCTACGGAACGAGTTTGCTCATTGCCTCTGGTAGGAGCGATGGTGAGGTTCCCCAGATTTAGTGGACACCTGTTAAGCCAACATAGATTGTTGGTAGAAAGGATGTCATCATGGGAGCAACAAGGCGTAAATTCACCCTTGAGTTCAAGACTGAAGCTGCTCATCGAGTTATAGATTCCGCCACGTTCATTCCAGAGGTAGCTAGTGAGCTATCTATTTCCCAAGAGGCTCTATATAGGTGGGTAAAAGATGAACGAATACGTCTAGAGGCAGCTTCTAGTGTCAATGAAGGACCACTGAGCGCTGATGAAAGAAGAGAACTCATAAAGCTTCGTCGTGAGATGGCAGAGCTCAAAAAAGATAATGAGTTCCTGGGAAAAGCAGCCGCGTACTTCGCAGCCAAGCAAGCAAACAAGAAAGATTTGCCCTGATGGAAGCGGAGTGCGCTAACTTTGAGATAGCACGAATGGCGCGACTACTTGAAGTGTCTCGATCTGGCTACTATGCCTGGCTACATCGGTTAGAGAACCCAGCCGATGCCAAGGTGGCTAGAAATGACCTTGAGGCAAAGATACTCTCCATTCACAGGGAATCTAATGGAACTTATGGCGCTCCAAGAATCACCGCTGAGCTTCACGATCGCGGGGAGGTAATCAGTAAAAACAGCGTTGCAACTCGGATGAGAGATCTTGGAATAGAGGGTATATCCCCCAGATCATTCAAGGTCAAAACCACTACCGCTGATCCAAAGGCTTGTTATCCCAGTGACCTCGTCGAACGTGACTTCGACAAGGGATATCTAAATGCCGTTCTTACCTCGGATATCACTTACTTGCGAGTTGGAGAGGGATTTGCCTACCTTTGTGCTATTCGTGATGAGCACTCCGGCAGGGTGCTTGGATATTCTGTCGATCGCCACATGAGGACAAGCCTTGTCATTGAAGCACTCCAGCAGGCAATCTCCCTCAGGGGAGACGATATCCAAGGCGCAATTTTCCATACCGATCGCGGGAGCCAATTCACCGATCGTCGCGTCGTGGAACTCTGTGAACAGAATGGCATTATCCGGTCAATGGGTAAAACTGGATCTTGCTACGACCATGCAACAGCTGAATCGTTCTGGTCGATCTTCAAACACGAGTACTTCTACCGGCACGTATTTGAAGGTATGTCCGAATTGAGGGCTGGGATTAGGAGTTACATGGACTTTTATAACCATAAAAGGCGGTACTCGAAGATCGGTAACGTCTCACCAGTTGGTTATGAACTAACATTATTGGAGTCCGCCAAGGCGGCGTAGTCAATGTGTCCATTATTTATGGGCAACCTCAAATCTGGTCAACACCCAAATCAAAGACAGATGCCATAACACAGGTGACGCAGCGGGGCTATCAGCCTTTGGCCCTTCGACGCATCTACATAGCCAAGAAAAACCCCAAAGAAGAGACCCTTGGGAATTCCCCTAATGGGTGATCGAGCATTCCAAGCTTTATATAAGCTGGCACTCGATCCCATCGCAGAGACATTGGAGGATCCGAACTGCTGCGGATTTCGTACCGCCCGCTCAAGGCAAGATGCGGCCGGACAGTGCTTTATCGTGCTGGCGAACTGCAACCGGGCACAGTGGATACTTGAGGGCGACATCAAAGGCTTCTTTGACAATATCAGCCACGACTGGCTAATCGCCAATATCCCTATGGACAAAGCGATTCTGACCAAGTGGCCAAAGGCTGGATACTCAAGAAAGAGGAAGGCTCTTTCTGAGTGACCTCGGGACACCGAAAGAGAGCCCAGTTTCAGCAGTATTGGCAAATTTGACACTAGATGGTCTTGAAACACTGCTCAAGCAGCAATTTCGAGGTCGCAAGGTCAACATGGTAAGATTCGCGGATGATTTTATCGTCACCGGCATCTCTAAAGAGCTGTTGGAATACCAGGTGAAACCTGTGATAGAAGCTTTTATGGCGGAGCGTGGTCTCATGGCCTCACCGGAAAAGACCAATATCACCAATATTGCTGATGGCTTTGACTTCCTGGGTTGGAACTTCCGAAAGTACAAGGGAAAGCTTCTGCAAAGGCCCTCTAAGGACAACATGGCTGCGGTTAAATCTAAAATATGCCAGATCATCTCCTCTAACAAGACGGCTAAGCAGGAAAGTCTCATACGACAACTGAACCCGGTAATCCGGGGCTGGGCGAACTATCATCGCCATGCCCTTGCCAAGGAAACCTTTTTCTCTCTAGATCGATATAGCTAAGGTAAGCATTCACCGCCTCGAAATCACCTCTAGCTGAACCCGATAGGATCCAGCCCTTTTCGTGGTGGTTCAGACGTAGCGTCTTTGTTTGCCTAGAGCATTAGTATCTGACCGGTCTTATCTCATTGAAAGCTATTTTTTAGAAAACTTTCGATGAAGCAAATCAGATGGAACTTGGATGGATGATCGGCCAATTCCACCCCATCCGCAGTATCCTGTACGAACTTTCGGAGCTTCCTCCCCCAACAACCGCTGATGCTAATTATTAGCCACATAAGAAAGGGGGGCACGGCTCAGCTATGGGTCGTGCCTACCCGACTACGTATTGGAATCAGCTACCCATTGTGCTATTCCTGGCTTAGAGTTGTCCGTAATCCTCAGAAAAGCGAAAGACAACTTTCTAATCCAACAGCGGGAGGACTATGGACAAATAAATATCAGAAAACGAGCCATTTAGGCATTAATTAAGGGACCTTCTAGTGTCCCCTCTCATAAGTTCCCTGAGTTCTAGTTCCCCAGATACTTTGCCATCGATGCGAATATCTCGTCAGCTGTCTTTACCCACCTAAATGGTGTTGGGTCTTGGTTCCAGCGCTCTGCCCAGGTGTTGATCGAAGCAACGAGTTGCTTTTGTGACTTATGGGTGGATGTGTGGAGCATTTTGGTAGTCAGTTCCGAGAACCATCTCTCAACCAGGTTCATCCACGAGGAGTAGGTGGGTGTAAAATGGAAGTGGAATCTGGGGTTTTTTTATGAGCCAGGCCCGTACAGCATCGGTTTTATGCGTTGCATAATTGTCCAGGATGACGTGGACTTCGAGTTCTTTTGGAACTTCTTTTTTCACCTGATCCAAAAAGGCTATGAACTCGATCGCCCGATGAGCCTTTGTGGTGTTGGTGATCACCTTGCCAGAGGCAACATCAAGTGCTGCAAAGAGATTTGTTGTGCCGTTGCGTTTGTAGTCATGTGTTTGCCGCTCTGGAACAAAAGGTCTCATGGGAAGCAGTGGCTGGGTTCTATCCAACGCCTGGATCTGTGTCTTTTCGTCAATACATAGTACCAGTGCAGCATCAGGGGGATTGAGATAGATCCCAGTTATGTCGCGGACCTTTTCGGTAAAGGCCGGATCGGTACTGATGTTGAAGTATCCCAAGACATGGGGCTTGAGG
>NZ_JXYS01000008.1 GCF_000949295.1 Acidithrix ferrooxidans | reverse complement strand
ATTAGTTATCAAATGGCTAGTAAAAGCGCAGAGTATACAACAGCTATCGTGTCCGTCACTCTGACAGGGGCCTCTTATCGTCTAGCCCATGACTCGTGCCATAGGGCAGCATTGTTATGGAACCAAGCGGTCAATTGGGTCCATGGCGAATGGAAAGCCAAGCGCTCTCCTAATAAGTACGACATTCAAGGGTTTCTCAACTCGATACCTCGCCAAGACCGTCCATTACACGCCCATACCACTTTAGACAATCGCTCACGATCTCTCAGAGGCCATAACCACAGCTAGGGTAAACCGCATGCAGGGTATGAAGATCCGATCTCCTTGGCGTAAGAAGAACTACCGGCCTCTATCGTTCTCGAAGAACTCTGGCTGGCGTATCTCCAAAGGTCAACTCCACCTGTCACTAGGTAGGGGCCGTCCGCGTATAGATCTTTCTATTCCCACCGTTTTAGATTCTGCAACTGGCGAAGAGGTTGACCCTGGGCTATGGGGTGAGATTCAACTGTGCTGGGATCGAGATAAAAGACGATTCAGTCTGCATATCCCTTATGAGACTCTCCGAGAAGTCTCGGTGGGTGATGCTTTGAGTGCCATCGACGAAGGAATCATCAACTCTATGGCGCTAGCTACTTGGGTAGATGACAAGACCATAGACGTAACGATTATCAATGGACGCGAAGCTCCAGCTATCAAACGACAAAGAAACAAGGCCGTCGGTCAACTACAGCACAAGATCAGCAAGTGCAAGAATGGATCTAAGAAGCATAAAAGGCTGGTAACTGCGAAGAAGAAGATCAACTCCAAAGCAAAGCTATCGCTTCGTGACTTTGATCATCAGGTTTCCAACAAGGCGGCCAATCACGTCATTAGCCACAACACCGCCAGAGTTATAGTTGGTGACGTGAGGGGCATCGAGAAGGAGACCAAGTCCAAGCGGCGCATGGGCCGCCACGGTCGTCAACAACTCTCCCAGTGGTCAAGGGGTCGACAGGAACGCTACCTCAAAGACAAGACCGGATTAGACCTAGATTTCCTGAACGAATCAGGTTCAACCAAGACCTGTCCAGCGTGCTTGACACGCAATCGACCATCAGGTCGGCCCTACCGATGCAAGAACCCTATTTGTGGTTTTACTTGTCATCGAGACGCTGTAGGAGCGATCAATATCCTCCAGAAGGCGTTATGCGGGGAATACACTCCAATTGGACCGGACATAAAAGTCCGAGTCACGTATCTCCGGGCTGTCGAGCGCTGGTCACTTGATCAACGTGAAGCACACCCCAAGGTGCAGTGCCGCAAGGCCAGAGCCCGAAGTAGTGCCCAGAACCGGGCCTTGTCTGAGGCAACTCAGATTAGCAAGCCGAAGCTAGCAAACTCATCCACCAGTACCGATTCATCGGTACCAGACCAGTTGGTCGTGGTGGCGTGACGGGAGCGATGCTTGGTAACCCCAACCAAAGGGCGGAGCCAGAAGCCCCGTCCGTAAGGGCGGGGAGGTTCACGTGGTAAAAGTGGGCTGCTGTCAATCATCAAAAGATAGGGACAACCTCATTGATCGGGTCATCCATGCCGTATAATGAGGAGTGTAAATGTCGTTCGTCCGCAAGAACGGTCGCAGAGGCTCTTTTGGTTTGATGCGTCTCGCCTTAGGGGCAGATTGGGGGCTTTTGATGGGAAACCAATCAGATCATGAGGATGACATACCTGCAGTTGAGCCAGAGCAACAAGTTGTCCAAAGCCAGGATGTAGTTGAGCCTAGTTCACACGTAACTCCTATTTCCGAGGTTATCTTGTCGACTCGAGCGTCGAGGGCGTGGGTACGATTACTCCCCGCACTGGTCGTCTTGGTGGTTATCTTGGTGTTTGTCTTTCAGAATCCTAAGGACGTGAAGGTGAGCATTCTCACCTTTTCTGGCACACTCCCGCTCTCGGTGGCAATCCTTGGCTCAGTTATCCTGGGCGTGTTGATGACGCTAGCGTTGGGTTCAGTTCGTATCCTCCAACTTAGGCGGCAGCTTCGTCGTAAGACAAAGGAGTCCAAGGGCAGTGGCCGTCATTTTGGATGACATTTGGCTGACATAAAGTGGCTAGTTTGGGATGTTTGGCTCTATTGGGAAAAGTTGCGTTTTGGCTGATCCATGGGTTGAGGTAGAAAATTTTGACCAAAGGGTCTGTTTGACCGGGATCCCTGTAACCAGGCGGCCTATTGCGTCGTTATGGCGTCAAAGTTTTGGTGCCGCTTTCTCCTGATGCCCGATAGATGCCAATGCGTCCATTGGTGTTCCCGGTGCGATAGTCATGCCTTCAGTCGCCCGTGGAGGGAAGTGGCTCGTCCCTATTTATCTCCAGAGCATCCAATTCGCTTAAGACCTGACGCATCGAAGACAAATGGTAGGACTCCTGGTAGATGAACGATGCTAGTACGAACGATCCGTTCTCTGTCAAAATGGCAACAGGGAAATACCGGTCCCAATACCTGTTGAACCTTGTCCTTTCCCAGCTCAGGTCAGTGCAAAACAGGCGATACGAGCCGTTACACAGGTAGTATCATCACTCACAGGGAGCAACAAGGAGTCTCTCTCTTGTTCTGCACTAATTTCCCCGGCGTAGCACTGCCAGATCGCAAAATACGTATTACCCGTAGCTACCCCTATCTGCCTATTCACAGCCCAGATCGTTGTATTCACTGTCTCTTTGTTGATAGACCCACTTTGTGTGCAACCAATCTCGATTCCGGGATCTTGACTTGTACATTCGGGGTCGTCCCATGTGTGGTAGCTAAGAGTTTGATCCCAACCGATTCAGATGCTTTTGACCATGGAGAAATCTGTCTCCACGTGGGAGCACTAGTTGAGAAAAGAGTCGAGATTATGCTTCACCTCTAGGTTTCCTACGTCTGCCCGCAAGGCCGAGATCTCATTTATGGCTCTTCAGTTTTTAACGTGGTCTAGCTCTAATTGGAGGCTTGTAGTTGCCTAATAGGCCTGCGTCCAACGATGTCAGTTGCTGCGTTCCTGACTGTGAACGAAATCAAGGTTGATTGCCAGAAGCGCTTAAGGACAACGAATCGGGACAACCACGATTGTAAAGCTCCCTCCTGACGACAACCTCATTTTGTTTTCCTTGAGTGGGATGCCGATGGTCTCGACTATCTGGTGAAAGTAGTTTTGGCGTTGAAAGTTATCTGCATGTGGCACATCTGGCTGAAACTCAACAAGTCGCGATAGCCAGTCCTCGAAGGTTCCGCGCGTAAAATTCGACGGTATCTCCAGGTTTTCCGCAAGCAATCATCCCAATTCATTTGTATCAGGCATTAGATTAGAAATTGCTTTTGAAAAGCCGGATCCAAGAAGAAAGACTCGTCTTGGTGCAGAGTTGCCAATCTATCCCTCACCTTTGGCCATCTTCTTCCCTGGATGCGTCATGTGGGGATTCTGCCTAACCAAGTGCATAGCGATAGTGGGAATCCGGCTATCGGCAAGGTCATTTATGCCTGCGGAGGTTTCTCGATGTATTTCATGGTTAGTTATTAGCGGATTCTGCCGCAACAATATCAGCAGGCTAAAAAGGTGCCGTATGCTATACGGTATGGCATTTATGGAACGGATGGAGATGCGAGTCTCGTCAGAGGAGCGGAACTGATTCGCCGAGCTGCAGTAGCTCGGGGTGAGTCAGTGACCAGTTTCGTTGTGCAAGCAGCGACAAGGGCAGCAGAGGAGGAGGAGCTTGTTATTGAACGGGAGACACTCATACCCGCGGACTTCTTTGACAGTCTTATTGCAGCACTCGATGCTCCTGACGAAGTGCCAAGTGCTCTACATGAGCTTACAAGCCATCCTCGCTACTTTATCCGAAGGTGATCCAATACCAGTCGGAGCACCTTTCGGCTGATCATAAACTCGATGTTTTTGATTGTGGAAGTTCGGCTCTCGATGATTGGCTCCGACGGTTCGCCCGTCATGCCGAGGCCACCAACAGCGGACGAACCTTTGTGTGGGTCGATCCGACATCTTCGGTGGTTGTCGGCTACTTCACTTTGGCTGCCCATCTCCTGCGTCGAGTCGAGGCACCGAAGGGAATCGCACACGGTTCGTCCTAGGTAATCCCAGCGATCTTGTTGGCTCCACTGGCTTTAGATCACTCCCTTCAAGGTCAGGAGCTGGGTGGTCAGTTCTTTTTGATTCACTGGAGAGGGCTGTGGACGCATCCACTAGAGCTGCGGCACGGTTTATAGTTGTCGATGCCATCGATGATGCGGCGATGCTATTCTACCGCCGCTATGGTTTTCGGTCCTGCCCTAATCCCCGCCGCCTGGTACGCAAAACCAGCGAAGTGAATACTGCTCTGAAAAATAGTGATTTACAGAATTAAGGTAAACGGTTGACCTGTTTGCCGCCCCCGTCGTGAACAATGATAGGGGGATCCGACATGAAGAGGCGATGGCAGTTCGAGTAGCGATGGCTTATATTCTCGACAAATACGCAGCTTCCGAAACGATTGGTGCAACCAATCGTTTCGGAAGCTATAATGCCCCATGTTTTTCGTCATACTAAGGCAATGCACTTGCTCTGAGCAGGAGTGAACTTGATCTACATCTGTGATCGCATGGGACATGTAGATATTTTCACTACCGAGATTTATGCCCGAGCCGATACCGAGTTTAAATGCGAAGCGCTCGAAAAGGCGTGTCCCAACATGATCTCGCTAGATTTGCCCGGATGGAAGGACTATGCCGATATCCTTGCCTTCTTGACATGTTCTTGAGGAACTGATACCCGGTTACGCGAAGCTAGTGCACCCGTAGGTACACTGAGAAATGCGGGTATGTCCTTCAACTTCGCATAATCGTTTACTTCACATAAGGTGGATCGAACTTACTGGTACTCAATGACATCGGGTTGAGGGACGAGAGCAAGAACGTCGGATGGAGGATGCAACGGTTTGTCTTGTTGGTAGAAGAGCTTTATACCAAGACCGAAACGCGGGTCAGATGCCAAAAGATGATAACTCGAGACCTTCACGGGCCAATTCCCAAATCCATCCATGTTGAAGACAATCTGCACGTTGGCCTGCGGTTGTACATCCTGCTTGTTCTGTACCATGGTCTGCGTGAACTGATGAATAAGGAGCAGCTTTTGCGGTAAATTATAGGCGGTCGTGAGGGACTGTAGCCAACTTGCAACCTGGTTGATTTCAGTTGCCGTCGTATGACCAATAACCTGACCGGGCACTTGTGTATTGTTTACTTCCCACTCTGGGTCCAGAGCTAACGCGACGTCAGGTAGCTTTAGGAATGGGGCAAGCGTCTTTGCATCGGCCAAGAATCCCCCGCGACCGGGTTGAATATCTAGGATCAAAAGTCCATCGTGTGCCTGGACAACGTCGAGGTACTGCTGAATAGCCTGAGGAGAGATTTCCTGAGAGTAGGTCCCACCGGGGCCGGGGGCATGTTGGGCCACATAGGTAATCAATTCAAAGGCCGGTATCACTTGTACTCCCGGCTGTGCGTATGGCGCTGCCTGTTGTGCGAGAGCCGTCCACGCAACTTCTGGCGAGGTCTGCCCGAGCACTCCAAGCACCCCACCGCCGGGAGCACCGTAGAAGGCAACGATGCGCTTTCCTGGGAACAAGGTCAGGCCACCTCCTGGTTCGGCTAACGGCGTTGTCGTAGTTGGTGGCATCGTCGTTGTAGTACTAGTAGTAGTAGGCGGAACTGCCGTTGTCGTGGGTAACGACTTCGTCGTGGTAGTCCGACTCGGTGGTGGAATCCGTGCCGAGCCACCGAAGCTGAGACTCACTCCGATTGCCGCAATGATGACAACGACAACGGAGACCTCAGTAGCAATGACTCGACGGCTCGATGAGATTAGTTTCGCGAGTAAATGCTTCAAAGTTGCCTGACCTCAAACCTTCCTTTGGCGGTAATCCTGGAGACACCGAAAATTTAGGCAATCGACTTTGATTTTGGCGTGGAAAAGGTGCTGCTTGAACTGGTAAACTTTAGGTTAAAATAGACTAAAAACAACCAGTTCAAGTAGCACCTTTTAGATGCAAGCATCTACTAGTAGCTTAGACCGTTTGAAGGCCACCTTTGACGATTCGAACGCAGTTTCCAATGGTGGATTAATACTTCCTTATCGCGCTTGCTGAGAAACTTGGGCTTAGAGACCTCTTTGATTCTTGCATCAATAAATAGGTGCGAAATGTAGTTGCCTGGTAAAACTGTTCCAAAAGGAGGAACTTGTCATTCAGCTGGCAAAGCCCACCGACACATGCGAGAGGAGTAATTCTCTGGTGTGGAGCGGTCGGAAAAGTACCCGCGGGAAATCTAATAGGCCAAATCCGTGAGGAGAAGCCAACACTTTCAACCACAAGGCCCTAAAGGGCCAGACAGCACGGGCCAGACAGCACGGGCCAGACAGCACGGGCCAGACAGCACGGGCCAGACAGCACGGGCCAGACAGCACGGGCCAGACAGCACGGAGGTAGGCGGCACGGAGGTAGGCGGCACGGAGGTAGGCCTAGCTGGGTATGAGCAACATTTGTGAACTGCTGGTTAAAGATCGTTATTGCAAACAAGCCAAAGTTGCTGATGGGCTTGGACCAAAAGGTACCTGCGACGGTCGCATCATTGGAGATTGGATGCGCGCTGACAACAATTCCCTCCGGTGAAAAGGCAGGCCCTAACCCCAACGTATGTTATTTCGGCGGAACATTTCTAAGCCCGTATCCCAGCCCAAGCAATTGGGCAAGCCAAAGCTAAGGAAGGCCGATGGGGATGGGGGCACAAGGATTGGAGAGAAAGCGCGAAACGCGCTCTTGTAATGAGACGGATACACCTTGAGACATTACCTGTTGAGAGATTACCAGGTGCAAAGCCAAGCAGACTTCTCCTTGGTCGCAGTTGTGAAATAGGCAGAGTTGCGAGATGGGCCGTAGAACCTCATAGGCTAGGAAGGCAAATGAAAATGGCTAACGCCACAGTGTGGCCCTACTGACGAAGCCTACGTCGTAAAGGCAACACTTTCCAAGGCAGATGGAACAAGGTGAAAGTCCTTCAACATCTGATTCCTCACTCACTCATTTAGCAGCAAGGCACTTGTTGCTAAATGAGTGACAACAAATAAAGGCAATAAAACCCCGGGTGTGGACAAGATAATCTGGTCAACACCCAAATCAAAGGCAGATGCCATAACACAGGTGACGCACCGGGGCTATCAGCATCTGCCACTTCGCCGGTTATATATAGCTAAGAAAAGCAGCAAAACGAGGCCTTTCGGTATTCCTCCTATGAAAGATAGGGCTATGCGGGCTCGATACAAGCTAGCCCTCGACCCAGTAGCTGAGATATATAATTGTCACTTCCAGCAAGTACACTGACGATTACCGTGATGCGAAACATCTTGCGAACTCTCCACAGTACCCCGAACTTCGTTACGTCGGATTGTCCAAATCATTCGCTTGAAGCGTTCCCGCCACGATGGCCGAGACGACCAAAGTGATACCTTCGTTGTGATTGCGTGAATGAGCACGGAGTCGCCCAAACGCTTGGTCCATTCTGCACTGCGTCGCTTCGGCAATGATGCCCTTCGCTTGTTCGATGACTATGCGACTGGTGAGAGCGTGATCGAGTTGCTCATTGAGCGAGGTGGCATCGAGCATCGCGCGGTGTTGAAGGATGGCGATGGTCGCCACGTGAGCGAGGCCTTGCGCGACGGCAATGTCTCCGTCTTCCATCGGTCCCTGCAATGTTCGAAAGAGATTGAGAGCGCCAATGGTACGTCCCCGCAGTCGCAGGGGAAGGCTGTGCACCGAGTGGAAGCCGTGCTTGATTGCTCGCGGTGCAAAGAGCGGCCAACGTCCGTTCGCCTCGCTGAGGGCCACATTCACTACGGCTAAACCGCTCCGGTAGCAGTCCATGCACGGACCTTCATTCGTTTGGATCTGGAAGAGCTCAAGCACGCGCATCGATTCGCTCGAGGAGGCTACGAACTGCAGTTCTCCACCGAGTGAAGCCAGCAAGACCCCAGCGGCGTCCACCTCCAAGCCTCAAACCTCCGGTAATAGCGAATTACATCAATGTCAAGATTTTGGCTCGATCTGATAAGTAATTGGTCGGTTGTCACCGCTAAGGCGCGGTGGGTTAGCGTTGAGTTGTTCTATGAGCAGACTAAGGGCTCGATTGATGCGGGGAGCATCAGGCTGACGAATGGTAACGGTAATTGCTCTTGGGCTATAGCGGATCTCACCGGGCTGATGAAGCAAGTTACGAGTAATGCTCCGGTACTCATTTAGATCACAGAGATAGTTGTTGAGCGTTCGAGCCAAGTCAAGTTCTGCGTTGTAAGCGAGCAATCTACAGACCATCTGTAAGGCCCGGCGATTGGTGACAGGCCAAGCTCTAGTGGCATTGGGATCGATATCGGTAGCGGGGATCTTGGCGGGGATAGCTTTGAGTGCAACTCTTGCTTCCTCGAAGGCCACACGTGCCACCTCGAGTTGACGCGAGAGACTATCAAGAGTGTTGTTTTTCTCTTTGATGTCGACAGTTTGGGTAGTAGCGTTTCTTCCAATAGATCTCTCAAGCTCTGCAACAGCTAATTCAGCGCTCTTGAGTGCGTTATGGGCTTGAGTGCGCATGGGATTGGTTACCTTGGCTACATTAGGGCGGCGATCCATGCGATAGTCACACAACCAACCAATGCCGTGGTGGTCTTGTAAGTACTTGAAGCTGTTTTCGATGCGCCACCGCGATCTCAGGGTGTGTGCTAGGCGAGCAGCACTGCTCACCAAATCAGAGGTGAGGATCTGCAATGCCACCTGACCATCCTCATAGATGCTGATCTGGCGGAGCGCTCCGACATCTTCTAGATGAAGAGTCTCTGATGCTACTTGGATGTAGTGTCGATATCCATCTATGGTTACCCATGAGTGTTTAGGTAAAACACTAGGTACCTCAAGAGGGGCACGGCGATAGGTGACCCAGTCGAAGCCGGCCTTGTTCAACTCGGCAAAGACCTTGGGGTAGGCACCACCCCGGTCAAAGCCGACCATCACCGGGCGGTCCCCACAGATGACCCGTAGCTGTTCAAGAGGACCCCACATGGTTTTGGAGAGCGACGACGGTGCTCCAGATGAAAAACAGATGGCCCGCCAATTCTCATCGACGATTAACGTGTCGTTCCTACCTGGCTCGCCGCGTCGTCGGCGGGTATTCCAACCTTTAGCCAGTGGAGCAGACCCGGTATAGGCAACGAAGTGATCGTCAACAAAGAACACTTCCGGAGCGCTATCGTCGGCCTCTAGCATTGCCTTGGCTAGAGCTACTTGTACNCTAAGAGGATCAATCTTTTTTTTTTCATCGGCAAGGCCAGCGAGCCGGGGGCGCAGGGTTCGAAGATGAGGAAAGCGTTCCAAGCCGACCAGTGCTCCGGCGTCAGTGTCCAATAGGTGCTTGGTTCCCTCTAGTGACGATGCACCAAGTGCGAATCCAAAGGTTGCAACAAGCAACGTGGCGCTCACGTCGTNGGCNGCGTGCCNNANNTGTATNNNANCACANCGAACACAGCACTGGCACCCACTCGATCAAAAAAGGCCATGCAAAAGCAATCGCCCCTGCATAGGCACTTTGGCGGATCCCATCGCTGATGCGGGTAACTACTAGATTGTCGGTGTCGCTACTGTTTCCAAGATCGGGCTTTACTATGGCGGATTCGACTTCTATGTTTGCTTGATCGGGCTTTTCAACCCCATCAATGACGGACTGAGGCGTAGTTGTTCGGACTCAGGGCGAACTCGCCGTGCCAGAAGACGGCTCACAGTGGCGGTCGAGACCGAAATTGCAGCGGCGATCTCGGTCCCTGGACGGTTTGCATCCGCCATGGCATAGGCCTGAGCAATCGCCTCATCACTGAGAAGCCGGGGTCGTCCCATAGGTGGGACCAAAGCGGCGGAACCGCCCTTGGATGCTCTGCCGCGCAATCTCGAGATGTATTCGGGTCGCAACTCAAAGAGAGCAGCCACCTCTAAGCCCGAGGCTCCTGCCGAAGTAAGTGCCACGATGGCCAAGTTTCGCATTCCTAGGTCCGCTGGATCGTAGACGAAAACTGCCCGAGGCCCCCAGCTCACCACCATCTCGCCGTTTACCATCGTCTTAGTGAGCTTGAATGGCGCAGGCATACCCGGAAGCAATTCGATTTGTTCTCGGCGTTTTCTCATCTCCTTATCATAGCACTATTGAACGACTTATGCAATTCCTAACATAAAAGAAACCCTGTTCAAAACAGGGATTGCGGCCCAACTACCGGAGGTCTGAGACTTTGAGGCGCCCAGTCAAATTGGGATCATTTGGCGGGTGGTTGATCCACATCTATGTTAGGAGAGCCGAAAATGGTTGCCGATAAAGCTGTGACAAAGAATCACTGTTGAGGTGCAACGATCCGACGAAATAGTTTCAGATTCCTAAGGTAGAGACCAGTGAATGCCAGATTGATCACTCCTACAATGAGGAGTTCCACACCACGAGTATTACCTTGAACAGCCAACAAATATAGACCAAAGAACACTATGATAGCGACACCCGACAGACTGATAACCACCGAGGACTTCGCCCACTCAAGTGCTGCTTGATTGATTTTGGACGTACCTCCGAGGCTGTGTTTGACTACTGCATTTCGAGCTTGGCGACGTTCTGTTGGCGAACATTCCCGGTAGTTTGGGCCGCCGATCAGAACGATCATTGTGTCATCATCGACATGACTTGGATTTCGTTAGTATTCATTCATTCGACTCCAGATAGAACTTGGGTTGTTTTGCTCTCGAACAATAATGCAACTGCCACTATACAATATTACCTCGGCATCCAAGAGAAGTAAATTGGCTCCCTGATGAACTGGTCCAACGAAACGCCGTCTCAGTTGATAAAGTTGCCAGTTGGTAAAGTTGCAGTCTATATTTTGTGGTTGGTCACTTGTTCGACTAGTAAGTGCGAGTCTGCATATCTTAGAGTCAGCGGCCCCTTGTCACTTTAGACGAAGGGTAGGTCGTTTGAGAGAGTGTCGAAGCTCAAATCATCTTTACAATCTTATCCCATGGACTCATCGAAGTCCCTAGTGTTATTGCTAACCCGAATGGCTTCTGTGGATGGTGCATGGTGCTGCGATCATGGTATCAAGGAAACCCATTGATTGACCGAGATACTTTAGCGCCGTTCGAATCTAGTTCATTTCGTTTTCTTGTCGATTGAGTGCGATCAGACCCACATTTAGATGAATAGACGATTAAATCATGTTGTGGAATAGCTTTCTTGACATATGAGATCGAAGGTGCAATATGGCCTTGATGAGCGCTCGGCTGATGTCGAGATCTTTCCTGCTATCAATTTGAGATGCCAGAGGGTAGTCTTAGCCGTTTGACAGGGTTGCAAAAGCTCTTCGTGATCATTTTGGTCTCCTTGGTTCCCATACGAGCTGAAGGTTAGCCTTATGGGTGATTTGGCTAAGGATCGCGGTGATGCGCACTGTTTAAATAAATGTACTTTAAATTAATGCGCCCTGGATCTAATGCACAAAGTGAGATAGCCTACGGCCTATTGTCTTCGCCTGTTGGAAAACGATAGGTAGTTGTCTGTCGCCTTGGCGTGGGTCATCTAAGGCTACGAGTAGGAGAGATCGACCGCGACCCATGATCGCTGGTTTGGTCGATCTCTTAGGGAGTTGGATTTGTTATAACTACCTGGCGCCATCTTTTACCAAAAGGGCGTCACCTCTTGAGTAAAGGGAGACTGTTTCAGAGTTGGCCACCAGTGCAGCTTCAGAGGTGGGTATTGCAACGATGATCAATCTGTCACTTTTATCTAAAAGTGTCAACTTTATTGTTGATCCAAGAAAGCTTTTGGCAAGAACTCGGCATGTATCATCGCCACCATCTCGAACACCAATCGACTCTGGCCGTACAAGGACCTCAACTTGACTTCCAGATGGAAAGGCTCCGTCATAGGCGTAGTTGATTGGCCCGACCGTAGCAACCTCGACCGTGTTGGAATTGATTACCTTCCCTGGGAGGCGGTTGACGGTGCCGACAAATTCAGCCACGAATTCAGTGGCAGGATTTGTATAGACCGCGAGTGGGGTATCGAGTTGCTCTAGTTGACCCTGGTGCATGACTGCTATACGATCAGCGATGGCAAGTGCCTCCTCCTGATCGTGAGTGACAAAGAAGGTTGTGATGCCTAACTCGAGTTGAATTCTTCGAATTTCATCTCGAAGAGACGACCGTACCTTCGCATCAAGAGCAGATAACGGTTCGTCCAATACAAGTACTTCAGGTTTGATTGCAAGTGCACGGGCGAGTGCAACTCGTTGTTGCTGGCCACCTGATAGCTGATGAGGGTAACGATCGGCCTGGTCTTTGAGACCGATTAGCTCAAGCAACTCATTTGATCGAGCAGTTCGGTCGCTCTGCTTCTGGCCGCGCACTCGAAGGCCGAACTCTACATTTTCTCTTGCTGTCATATTTGGAAAGAGGCTGTAGCTTTGAAAGACCATTCCGATATTACGTTTGGCTGCAGGAAGAGAGGTAACGTCGTGGTTGCCAATGGTAACGCGTCCGCTATCTGGCATCTCGAGCCCTGCTAGGACTCTAAGTGCTGTTGTCTTTCCGCATCCGGAAGGGCCCAAAAGGACGATTAATTCGCCTGGGTCAGCATGCAGGTTGAAGGATTTTAAGGCCGCCACGTCCTTGAAGTTCCGGGCGATTCCATCGAATTCGACCGGCAGTCCTGAGCGACCGTATCGTCCACCTTGGGTATTTGTCTTCGTTTTCAACGATAATTCCTTTTACTTTTACTTAGCAATTTGGTTCAGATCTGTCAGCGCTGGCTTGAATTATGACCAGCGCTGTTGCCATTATGAAATTTCGAGATCGTCTAGTACTGGAGTGCTCCGTTTGGCGCGACGCTGTGAGAAGACGATCGTGATAACGGCTAGCGGTATCCAGGTAAATAACAGCGCTAGCAAAGAGAGTGCTACGGCTTGGCTTGCAGCCAATTGTCCAACCTGGACCAAAAAGACTGGAAAGGTGGTGAAGCTTAGGAGCGATGCGACTGCAAATTCACCCAAACAGAAGGCAAAGGTTAATATCGATGCCCCGATGATCCCACCCCGTAGATTTGGCAGTAAAACATATCGTAAAAGTTTGATCCACCCAGAGCCCAATGATTGGCCAGCTTCCACCAAGGTCTTTAGATCGATAGATTGTACTGCAGAATCCAAAGCTCGATAGCTAAATGGCAGTGCTAGTACGACGTATTCCAACGAGAGTATTACCGGTGTGCCATAGATGATATTGGGAAGCCCCCTAAATGAGGTAATGACCCCCAAAGTTACCACGACAGACGGAACTACGAGTGGAAGCAGCGATGCAGCTTCAAAGACACGGCGCAGCTTTGGAAGGCGGACATGGACCCAAACAACAGTGGGAATCAGAAGTAAAAGGGTGAGAAAGACAGTTCCAACCCCCACCTTTGCTGACAGAAAAAGTGTGCTCCAGAATTGTGCAGTCCCAAAGAGTTGAGTATATGCCGAGATCGTGAAGCTGTTATGGTTCCCCAGAAATGAGAATCTGGCCGATGAGACGATTGGCACGATGAAAAAAAGGCCAACCAATGTCAAAACAATATATCTAAATGGTCTTCCTAGACGTAACACGTCACTGGAGTTATTGGCTGATCCTGGTTTGGAGGTGATATCTGGAGCTATCGTAACCACTTAGAGGTCCTCCTTTGAATTGTCGCATAGATCAAACCAGCGATTACGACGATGAGAATCATTCCAGCTCCAAGCGCATCCCCAAGGTTGGTCTGTCCGGCTAGGACGTTTCCGGAGATGAGTGCGCCCAATTGGATGGGAACTAATGGAATCGTTCCCGAAGTCAGGGCTTGAGCGGTTGCGTATGCTGCAAAAGCATCAGTGAAAAGGACGATAAATGCTGCGAAGATCGGAGGTGCCAATAGGGGAATGCCGATCCATCGCCAGAACTGCGAGCGTGAGGCGCCTAAAGATTCCGAAGCATCCACCCACTCTTTGCGAAGAGCTTGAATAGGCGGAAGCATAATGAGGATCATTAGAGGGATGAGAAAGTATTGGTAGACGATGGCTAAGCCAGTTACCGAATAGAGCGAAAAGCCGTGCGAATATAGGTCAAAGCCAGCTGACTGTAGGAGTTTGGTTACGATACCAAAGTTTCCAACGGTAGCAACAAATGAGAATGCTAGTGGGACACCTCCAGTATTCGCAAAGACGCCAGAGCCTGCGGTGACTAGGGAGCGCACGATTTTGTTGGAGGTGGAACTTACCGCTAAAGCAGCCAGAAGGCCTACCACTACAGCAACTAGTGCCGCGACAAATGAGAGTTGGATACTCGCTATGAAGCTCTTTAGATATACACCATGGATTGCTTCGTTGAAGTTAGAGAGGGTAAGGTTTCCCTTACCGTCTTGAAATGCGGTGGCAATTACCGATACGGCTGGTACTGCTAGGAAAACCCCAAGATACGCGATAAATGGTAATGTGCCTGCTACATTTTTCCAGCCCCGACGCCGCCCCCGCAAAATGCGACCAGCAGGTTCGGGAACTGATGTTCCGTCACCTGCTGGAGATGGCGAACGATCGAGGAGCTCGTCGTTTAGTGTCAACTACACTCCTTGTTCGCTTTAGCTACTTCTTGTTATCTAAACTAGCCTGTTATTGATGGCCACTGGTTTGCAACCAGTGCTTGGGCTGCAGAGAGCTGTGATCCAGTTGGGAACTGAGGTTGCCCAGTAACCGTAGGCAGCAAGCTCAGATAGGTCGAATTGACAGTTCCGGCCGTTTGCATGGCTGGAAGTAGGATCGGACGAGCAAGCCCCTTTAGGTAGAGGTTTTGCCCTGCGGCGGAATAAAGGTACTCTTCCCAGAGGCGAGCAGCAGCTGGGTGTGGAGCATTAGCCGAGATTGCCTGAGCATAGTAAGAGGCGTATTGACCATTAGATGGTACGAATACTTTCCAGTTGACCTTGCCCTTTGTCGCTATTGCATAAGCAGCATTTAGATAGTCCCAGTCGATGTTGACCTTGATTTGGCCGCTCTCAATGACAGCAGGGGAGCTCTGTACTGGTACGAAGTTGCCGGCAGCAGCGAGCTTCTTGAAGTAGTTGAGTCCAGGCTGGATATTGGAGAGGGAGCCTCCATTTGCGAGACTAGCAGCATATACTGCACCGAAAGCGGCACCTGCGCTCGTTGGATTTCCATCGAGGGCTACTGCACCTTTGTATTGAGGCTGTAGAAGGCTAGCGAAGCTCGTTGGGGGATTCGAGCCAAAAGCACTCGCATTGTATCCAATTGAGATGTAGCCGCCGTAGTCGTAGTACCAGTTTCCCGCTGCATCTTTGGAGTTACTTGGGATCTGGCTCCATTCGGCAACTTTGTATGGGCTAAAGAGACCCTGTGATGCTCCCAGAAGTGCAAATGATGGTCCTACGTCAACAACGTCGGGCTCCTTGGAAGTTCCTTTTTCCGCTTTTAGAGCTGCTAATTCTTGGGCTGATGAACCATTTGGGTTCTCGCTTGTGATAGTAATTCCATACTTCTTCTCAAAGGATGAGATCAACTCGCCATAGTTTGCCCAACCTGGTGGCAGTGCTATGACGTTGAGCGAACCTTCTTTCTTGGCCGCAGCTATTAGAGCGCTCATACCGCCTCCGGCTTGAGCTGATGTGACTGTGGCCCAATTCGTTGACGACGATGCCGCAGTGGTCGCAGTACTTGAGCTACTGGTCGATCCACAAGCGCCAAGCACAAGTGCAAGTGCCGTGCTGCTGAGCGTAATCGCTACTTTCTTATTCAATGTTCCTCCTGTTTTGAACCCCTCAGATGTGCAAAATTTAGCATCAAATTATGAGAACTGTATTCAGTTTGCAAAAGATTTATATCTTATTCATTTGTTTTCCACCTTCCGTTCAATGGGTGGTAACCGTTTAAAGGGCGCTGATAGGGTAGTCAAACCTCGCAGATCTTTCCTTGACAACTCTTACTTTGTGGTTAGTCGGAACGACAGAATGGGAGATTGTAGGGTATTAGTTTCAAAAGGAAATCTGATCCTACCTCATGGTTGCATTATTTGGTAGATTCCAGTTCTAGCTTTTGGCGATTATTCAAACTCTGAGTTTTCTATGCCGCCTAAAGGTGCTGGTCTACCAATTATTGTCTCTAGCGAGGCTCCTTTGAGCTAGGAGCGTGACAATAAGTCCGGTGAGTTTTGATCATCGGCTGTTCAGCGTCAGTTAAGTGGATATCTAGTGGTAATGAATCATCTTTGAGTAGTTGAATTCTATTGTAATTAGATATTATGCCGAGATTTATAGCCTCTCAATAAAAACATTGACTTGGTGATAATTCTTGCACTTAGTTGAATTGTGTATTTTTTGTTTCCATCGACAGCTTTTCTATTCATATTTCAGGAAAAATTATGTTGCGCGCTGATTTACTTTATTTAGTTATTATGACCCTAGTAATAAAATATATAAAGCGGTTTGCTTCAACATCACTAGATATGGCAGAAAGGATCACCAAAGGTTCATTTTCTTATTTAGATATGGATGAACGTTCTAACTTCAATGGTTATCGTATTGATCCGAATAATATTAACACTTGAAGCTTAAGGTTTTATTGCGATCAAAGGTGGTGGCGAGAATCACCTTAGAACAATAGATATATAATCACTGATCTTGTTACTAAGCGTGATCCGAAGTTGGCAGGGTCAATTGAGTTATGCCGTTTTGCCTTGGTGTTCTGGATCCGAATTGTAGTATTTCGTGGCTTGTAGCGGATATGCAGAGTTGTACTGGCAGGTCAAAATCGTGTGCTCACGAGAAGATGGCTTCCATTTTCCATGCCTTCTTCTCGTTGATTTGTATCTAATGTACTCGAAATCCGAGAGAGTAATGGACCTAGGCGATCGATTTGGAGGTCGACCAAATAGGCATATCTTTACTTGGGGTGAACTTTTGCTAAGGCAGTGTCATGGACGGCACCATTTCCGCTATGGTTTCAGGGAAGTGGCCGATTATCTCTTTTGGGTCAGATCTATAAGATCGTTGCTATCCGGACGATCAACTGGGTGATTTTCTCAGTATCTTCTGATCATTTAATTAATAAACTCTACGATTTGTTAAGTTGAAACGCTTTAATGCACATTATTATGAATTTCGGCTCTCGCATGAACCGCCGTGAGAGGAGATTTTTACTCATCTTTAACAATCATTTGGTCTCGAGTCTTTGATCTAACGCGGTGAATTTGATCAAAAGATGACTGACTCTAAAGATTTTTGTTTGCTTTATCCCTAGGCGATGATGGCAAAGACTTCATAACTACGTTGCTTTTGTACAGCAAAAAGGTGCCATTGGTTTTGTGACCCAGAACGCGGACTAGGAGTGACCACTAAGGGTCTTTGACATCTTGGTAGATTAGATTTCGCTTTGTAGGGCCTCTTATCAAGGCGAAAGAGTGAGATTGATGGTGTGTTTTGAGGCTCTTGCTCCTGGCGATGAGTTGATCCAGCGGCGACGTCGCAATAGCAAAAGAGTACCGTTTGGCAAAAGAAGACCGTGATGCCACTGACACCTCTAGTGGGCGACTCTAGTGGGCGAGTCAGTCTGGTTCTAGCATCGAACTCGATGTAGTCGTTTCACCAATAACTACCACAATGGACGACCGGAGCCTATATGTGGACTCTGGTTGGAGGGTAGCAAAGATCGCTGTCTTTGCTTTTGCCAGCAAGCTCGGTCTCCATTAGCTTTTTATAAATCTAGTTAGTAACGCCATGAGTTATCAGAGTTTGAGGCATCCAAGGCGACTAAATGTCAACGACTGATGCCTCGGTGAACTGGCTATTGTAGAGGCGGAAGTACGCGCCGCGCAATGCGATCAACTCTTCGTGGTGACCCTTTTCGACAATGCGGCCAGATTCCATCACTAAAATTATGTCTGCGTTTCTAATCGTTGATAGACGATGAGCTATCACGAAGCTTGTGCGTCCCTGGCGCAGTCGAGCCATTGCGTCTTGTATAAGTACTTCTGTTCGGCTATCTACGCTACTGGTTGCTTCGTCAAGGATCAAAACCGTTGGTTTCGCCAAGAAGGCTCGGGCTATCGTAAGGAGTTGCTTTTGTCCCTCGGAGAGGCCCGAGGCCTCCCCGTCTAGGTGTGTATCATAACCGTGGTTTAGAGTACGAATGAATCGATCGGCAAATGCAGCTTTTGCAGCTTCTTCGATCTCTTGGTGGCTCGCACCCTGTCGGCCATAAGCAATATTTTCCCAAATTGTCCCGCCAAAGAGCCAGGTATCTTGTAGGACCATCCCGAAGGAACTTCTAACGCTCTCCCTCGAAAGGCTGGAGTAGTCCATCCCGTCTAGGGTGATCGATCCCGAATTTATCTCATAAAAGCGCATCAGGAGGTTGACTATAGTTGTCTTTCCGGCTCCGGTAGGGCCAACGATCGCCACAGTCTGCCCAGGTAGAACCTCGAGGCTAAAGGAGTCGATCAGCGGCTTGTCGGCTGCGTAGCAAAATGAGACGTTATCCATCTTGATATGGCCGGCTATGGTCGAGTTGAGAGTTGTTAGATCTTTTAGTTCGACCTCTTGAGGAGCGTCTAAAAGTTCAAATACCCGTTCAGCTGATGCAAGGCCAGACTGGAGAAGGTTCATCTGACTGGCTATCTGGGTCATTGGTTGGGTAAATTGTCGTGCATATTGTGTAAAGGCGACGACGTTTCCAAACGACATAGCGCCAGTTGCTACTCGATATCCACCTATTACAGCGATGGTCACATAGTTGAGGTTCGAGAAGAACTGCATCATCGGTTGTATTATCCCAGAGAGGAATTGGGCCTTGAAACTTGCAATGTACATCCTCTCATTCATGGAGTTGAAGGTGTTCATTGAGGCCTTAGATCGGCCAAAGGTTCTAACCAAGTTGTGGCCGGTATGCATCTCTTCGACGTGACCATTTAGAGCGCCGGTCTCCTTCCATTGTGAGGTAAATTGCTTTTGTGACCTCTTTGCAATCTGACCTGCGCCAAAGATTGCCAAAGGTACCGTGATTAAAGAGACAACTGCGAGGATGGGGGAGATCCAAAACATCATCACCAAGACTCCTATGATCGTCAAAATCGACGTCAAGAGCTGGCTAAGCCCCTGTTGGATCACTGTGGAGATGTTGTCTATATCGTTTGTGACCCGAGAGAGAATGTCGCCATGGGGATGTGTGTCAAAGTAGGAGAGAGGAAGCTTGGCAAGCTTATTCTCTACGTCACTTCTCATGGTTTTTACCGTTCGCTGTGCTACCCCAGCCATGATAAAGCCCTGCATCCAGCTGAGAACGGAACCTAAAACATAGGCACCAGCGGTCTCGCCTGAGAGGGTAAGTAATTGGTGGAAGTTGACGCCGCCATTGGAGCTCAAAGCCATACCCGAGAGCATTGAAGCTAGATGAGCTTGGCCGTGGGTTACTAGATAGTGGGTGACACAGGCCTGGTTTTGATGACAAAGAGACATCAAGGCTTTAACCTTGGAGTTGGATGCGACAATTCCATTGAAGATGACGTTAATGCTGTCGCCTAGCAATTTAGGGCCAACCACTGAGAAGGCGACTGCAAACGAACCAATGATCAGGGCCGCTATTAAAAAATGCGCCTCTGGATTGAAGCGTTTGACCATCGCCTTTGCTGTCGCCTTGGTATTTTTCGACTTTCCTATGGGAAGTCTGGCGTTTTGTGGACCACCTCGCATCATTTGAGGGCTCCTTGATTTAGTTGAGATTCGACGATCTGCTGGTATTCCTGACAAGTAGCGAGGAGCTCTTCGTGGTTCCCTATGCCGGCGACTCTACCTTCGTCTAAAACGATGATCTGGTCGGCATGCATGATCGTACTTACCCGTTGGGCGACAATCACCACGGTGACATCACTAAGCTCACGCTTTAGGGCCGCTCTAAGATTGGCATCGGTGGTAGCGTCGAGTGCTGAAAAACAGTCGTCAAAGAGGTAGATTGGCGAGGTTTTCACCAGTGCTCGGGCTATTGCTAGGCGCTGGCGCTGTCCTCCTGAGACGTTGGTACCGCCCTGGTCGATCTTAGCCTCTAACCCTCCGGCCATAGCCCTAACAAAGTCAAGGCCTTGGGCGATCTCTAGCGCTTTGTAGAGTTCTTGATCGCTGGCATCTTGATTTCCGAAGCGTAGATTGTCGGCGATTGTACCTCTGAATAAAAATGCAGATTGGGGGACGATTGAGATCTCTTTCCATAGCGTCTCAAGATCTTGCAATGAAACGTCAACTTCGTTGATCATGACCCTACCTGCTGTTGGGTCATAGAATCTTGGGATCAGATTGAGTAGTGTTGTCTTTCCGGATCCAGTGCCACCAATAATTGCTGTCGTTTGATTGCCGAGGATCTTCAGCGAGATATCTTTCAGAATGGGTTCTTCGCTGCCACTGTATCCAAAACTCACCTCTTCAAAGGTGATGGCTTTTGTAATTGTAGTTGGAGCCATGGGATTTTGTGGTTCTTGAATCGACGGTGTGGTATTTAGAACGCCCTCGATTCGTTCAGAGCATGCGATCGCTCGCGGTAGGAGTGAAACCACAAAGACCGCAATCATAACTGAAAAGAAGATCTGGGTGATATATGTGATAAAGGCTACGAGATTTCCAACTGGCATAGATCCGCTGGAGATAAGGTGGCCGCCAAACCAAACCACCGCGACGGATGAGAGGTTCAGAATGGCCATAAGAGTTGGCATCGCGATGGCGAAGATGCGGTTGACCTTGATTGAGGTTTCGGTAAGGGTAACATTTGCAACTTCGAATCGGTCTTTCTCCGTCTCGGTCTGGAGAAATGCGCGTACAACTCGAATACCAGTGATCTGCTCACGTAGGACTTGATTGATACGGTCGATCTTGGCCTGGATCGACTGAAAGAGTGGTACGACCAATTTGATCATGGTATAGAGAACTAATGCCATCAATGGTACGACGACGACGATCACTAAAGAGAGCTTGGCGTTCTCTCTGAGCGCCATTATTACCCCACCGACTGCCATAACTGGTGCCATTACCATCATGGTCAAGGCAACCTGTCCAAAGAGTTGAATCTGTTGAATATCGTTGGTATTCATGGTGATCAATGATGCGGTAGAAAAGAGGGTCATGTCATATTGTGAGAACGATTGGACTTTAGAAAAGACCATAGCTCTCAAATCGCGCCCGATTCCCATTGCGGTTCGAGAGGCGAAATAGACGGCCACCACAGAGATTGCACCGAGGGCGAGGGTGATTACTATCATCTCAATCCCACTGTTGATGATGTAGTTCAAATTGCCGGTGATTACGCCATTGTTGATTAGGTTAGCATTTAGATTTGGCAGGTAGAGGTTGCCGATGGTCTGGATCACAATGAGACTTATAACTATTGCTATAGCGCGTTTATAAGGCGGCACGGCGCGCCGAAGAATCTTAATTAACATCTGACCTGTTTATTCGTATTGGGTATCACTCACAGGAGCAATTGAATCAACTTTATATTTTAGAACTGTAACTTCTACTACGCTATCGTAGTCTGTGTGGTATTACTAAAGGTTCGAATGGGATTTGCCTTATGGATTAATCCACCTCGTCTCTCATTGCTTCACGCCCATGAGCCAAATTAGGCCGGTGTAAGTGTGGTTTTGAGACATTGACGAAACAGTGGCGACATTTGATAAAGCTCGATGCGGTTTGCCGGGTGCTTTCATCTGTGAACGTCGATGGGGCTCGCTACTGCTACTCTCCAGCTGAGCACTCTTGAACGAAGTTTACTATAATGCCTATATGACGAGGTTAGTGCCTATTGGGGTGCCAGCACAGGAGCTTGGGGTACACCCCATGACGCTACGGAGATGACAAGCAGAAGGACGTATCGATCCTCCTATACGCACACAAGGAGGCAGAAGGCGTTATGACCTATCTAAGCTTCGTGCTATTGTTCCTCATAAAGCTCCATCCACCAGAGCTACCATCGCCTATGCCCGCGTGTCAACCAACGCTCAAAAAGACGACTTGGTTCGCCAGGTGGCTCTCCTAGAGAGCTATTGCGCCGCAAACGGGTGGAGCTATGAGATCATCTCCGATGTAGGGTCAGGACTCAACTACCATAAGCGTGGACTAAAAGTGCTTATCTCTTGGATTTGCTCCGGCGAGGTTGGGCGGCTGGTGCTCAGTCATAAGGACAGACTGCTTCGTTTTGGGTCAGAGCTTGTTTTGTCTCTTTGTGAGCATTTTGGAGTCGAAGTAATCATTATCAACGCTAGCGAGGATTCAACCTTTGAAGAAGATCTGACAAACGATGTCATTGAAATCGTAACCGTCTTCTCGGGCTGGCTATATGGATCGCGTAACCATAAAAACAAAAAGGTTTATGGAACGGCTTCAAGAGGTGGCCAAAGAGGTAACTCCATGATCCGATCTCCGAGCCTCACTCTATGGTTAGCATTATGAAGCGCACGGTACGTCTAGCCACGTTGCCACTGAACAAGAACAAGTATGACGAGACGCGCTCTGTGATTGGGCACTATAGCGACGCAAAGCGCGTCTTTGTAGCTCATC
>NZ_JXYS01000007.1 GCF_000949295.1 Acidithrix ferrooxidans | reverse complement strand
GGTCGACTTCTTCTTATTTTTATAGGGTACCTTCAAGCCGGCTTGTCGCCAAAGAGACCTTACCTTTTTGATATTGACATGGTATCCCTTGTCTATGACGTAGCGATATGCTCTTTTGTAACCTTGAGCTTTGTGTTCTAGGACAAACGTTCTAAGGAATTGCGTGATCTCTTCGTCTAGATCTGCACTTTTGCGTTCAGGTGCTACGGTACGCTGCGTAGAACGATTTTGACCTGCTACTTTGCAGGCTCGTCTCTTTAGAAACCCCGAATCGTATCTGTAGTTTGTGAACTACCATACGACGACGATTCGGGGTTAGAAGTTTCTTATCGTCACCTCCTTAAGCATGGAGACATCAAGAGTTAGGTCGGCAACGATGCTCTTTAGACGACGGTTCTTTAGATTCAAGTTCCTTGAGTAAGCTTTACTTTGGTTCCCTTCAATGCAGCGTAGGTACTCTTCCATCGGTGCCAGGTCGTCTCGGTAAGTGCAGCGCCTTAGGGCTTTTATGGCAAAGCGGCAACTTCACTTATGGTTGCACCGTCATTTAGCATCTTGTCCCCTTCGGCGATCTTCTTGCGCACCTGCGCCCTGCTTACCTTGAGTAGAACGGGTATGCCTTTTGGACTTCACAATAATTTCCTCCATCTACATTATGGATACAAAGCTCACATTAGTAGCGGATCAATTAAATGGGGGCCTTCCAAATCTCCCGTTGTTTGATTAGAAAATTGTCTTTCGCTTTTCTGAGGATTACGGACAACTCTAAGCCAGGAGTAGCACAAAGGGTAGCTGGTTCCGAAACTACGTATTGGAACCAAACCCCTTTAGTTCGAGTCCAATAGAGCTAAAAACACAACTTTCAGATCCAATTACGGGACTGCTTATTTCTTTGGATCCAAAGAAACGCTCGAGGGGAGTTCTTGAATTCTAAGCAACCATTTTGAGTAAATGCGTTGCTGTCCAATACGCAAAAACGGTCATTTCACAATGGCACCTGTGGTAGGTTAAAAGCACTGGTAAAGAGTTTTGGAATACTCACGAAGTGCGGCGACGGTTATCTGAGTAATTGTGGTGGTCGACGCGAGAGTGCTCATTGCAGAGTTGCTCCGCAGACGAGAACGTGACCTTTTTCGCCATCCGGAGTTGCACAGTGTCGTCGCTCAAGAGCAGTAGTAAGGGACTTGGCACCAACTACCAAAATGAGCAAGGAACATTGTCGAAGGTGGCCATTTGAGCCAATTGCAGGTCGACCTACTGTTGAGCCTCGTTGATGATCGTTTCTCTAGCCGCACCATTGACATCATTCCTTCGTCTGCATACGAGAAGAAGAAGGCAGTCGCACTTCGTTGAGTCCGCAAGATCCGCAGGATTGGGCTCCTGTCGCGCTAGCCATGACCATGGATGCTGGCATTCTTACACGTGACGGTGACTTCCTCGGATGCGGACTTCCGATATGGACGGTGCAGTAGTTGCACTTATCGAGTTGCTGGCCACCCTGGATAAGCTCGATAAATTCGCATATTTAGATCCACCAAAATAAGACGCTGCTGCTGCGGCTCCTCGAAACTTCAACTCAGACGATGGAGGCTATTCTGGGCTGATTTATCCAAACGAACTCGTTGCTATGTCTAACTTGAATCCGCTCAGTATTTGGAAGCTATCTAATCCGGCGATCTGTGCGGGCTCAGGTAGAAAGAGAATCGCGTTCAGAGAATACCGTTGTCGCTAATTTACTTCCCTATAACAGATATATCGGTGCAGCACCGATATATAGTTATATTCGATGAATAACATTAGAGCACATGATGGGCGGACGCCGCGGCTTGTTTCGGCATTGCGCGAAGTACTTCCTCGAGCTGTGACATTGAACGTATCTTCGATAAATGGCTCGGTTGCCACTGTAGCCGTTGGTTCTCGGGAGTTAAAGGTGCGATGGGTTGGAAGGGGTGGTCTTCCTCAGATTCGTGACGTCCTTCAATTTCAGGAACGGCCAGACGTGATCGTGGGTTCGGAGATCTCGCTCGCCGCTCGAGAGTTAGCCTCGCAAGCTGGTGTTGGCTGGGTTGATGAAACGGGAGCTGCTGAGATCGTAGTTGGGAACATCATTATTGCATTATCCGGGAATCGGCAAGCTAAGACCTACGAGCCGAGTTGGAGTCCGACGGTCCTCGGGGTTGCCGAGGCATTGCTCTGTGGCGTACCGGCTACGGTCACGGCAGTAGCGAAGGTGTCAGGGCATTCCACTAGTTCGATTGCAGAGGCGCTAGCCGTTCTTTCGAAGTGGGAGCTGCTCCAGACTAAAGCGTCGAGAGGCCCCCGTTCGGGGCGTCAGGTCGTCGATCCGGATCGTTTGTTGGATGAGTACGCAGACGCTGTGGCCCTGCAACGACCAAAGGCTGAGTTGCGTTGTGGGGTCCTGTGGAGAGACCCTCTGGTCACCGTCAGGGAGTTGGGCGAGCAATTTGATAACGCTGGTATTGCTTGGGCCGCGACGGGGGCGCTCGGAGCGGCGATGCTTGCCCCCTACCTGACTGAGATATCTGGAGGAGACCTCTATGTCGATGGCCGAAGAGAACTGGATCTTCGCAACGCTGCGCGTTTCGCGCACGTTGAGCCTATGGATGGTGGCAGGCTCATCCTCCGACCCTTTCCCACTCAATTCTCTAGACGAACTGCTGGTGAACGAGATGGCATACGCGTAGCCCCCTGGCCGCGGATATATGCCGACCTTCGCCATGTCGGAGTCCGGGGAGAGGAAGCGGCAGAACATTTGAAGGAGGTCCAGCGTGGCACTCGATGATCCTCCTCGCTCCAGAGCAGCTCGTCGTGCAGCCGAAGAAGCGCTGGTCCGAGTGGTGCACCACTATGGAGAGAACCCCGAGTTTGTCCTACTTGGCGGTTTAGTGCCCGATCTGCTCTGCTCAAAATCAGGAGTCATCCACGCCGGCACAACCGACGTCGACGTTTAAGTCGACCTTGAGATAGCAGCCGGCGCGACCAACATGTCCCGTCTCGAGCAGGCTCTCAGCAACGCAGAATTCACTCCCGACCCTCAGCGCGTCTGGCGATGGCAATCAGATGCAGATGGACAGAAGGCCGTCGTCAAGTTTGAACTGCTCGCTGATCTAGAGTATGCGCCGGCCGGCTCCTTGGTCAGCTTCGATGACTGCAAAGAACTCGGAGCGGCGAACCTTCGGGGTACCGGATTTGCAGCTCGCGATTTTTTACCTCGGACTATGAGCGCCCAGGTTGGCGGAAACAAATATTACGTTGATGTGAAAGTCACTGGCCTTGCCGGCTTTCTCTTGGCAAAGATCGCAGCCGCCTATGGGCGACGCAAGGAAAAGGATTAGTATGACATCGCCTTCGTGCTCCTACACAACGACCTAGGTGGGCCAGTGAAAGGAGCAGAACTTGTCGAAGCTCGGTTCGGAAGTGAGCTGGTCGGAGGTGTTCGAACTGCTATTGATGATCTTTACGCTAACTTTGCCAACACTGGCGCCCAAGGACCTGTAGCCTATGCATCTCAAATGATCATCGACCATCCGGAACTCGATGAGAAATCACTACGCGCTGATTCGGTAGTCGAAGTCCGAACTTTTTACACCCGCCTTAATTTAAGCGTTACGTAAATTGCGATTTTGCAATGAAGTTCTCGGCGCGCGCGTGGAAAAGCTCTTTCTGGGAATCTAAAAACTAGCTCCCCAGAGTTGTACAAATTTAGCTGTACAACTAACGGGGCAACATACGATGTTGAATGAATAGATGCTCCTACAGTAATCGAAATGAATTACGTATCCTAGAAGTTCGAAGACATCCCATCGCAATATTTGATTCTTTGCTGATACCGACTACTTTGCACCGCCTCCTGTTGGTGATCCATCCCCTATGCGAGTCGACGACGTCGATTTTATATGCTTATCCGCGTTACCGCCTTTTTCCGAAAGTGGCTAGTTGCGTAGAAATCTCTACACTTCGAAGATCCTCGTAGGGGTACCGCCAAATGGAAGATCGATGTAGGTGACGAAGGGTCACTCTTTTACGAGTGCTACAAATCAACACACAGGACAGCGAACTTCAGAGACGGTCTGCTCAATAGCGATCTCGGCTACGGGACCAATTCTCTGGTAATGGAGGATTCTCACCTCCTTTAAACCAACGAGGGCATTACAAATATCGCTAGGATCGAAAAGGACGGGGGAGCCTATATTGGCTTTGTTTTGTTTCACAGTGTCAACGCTCTTCCAAAACTGAGCCATTCTCCAAGTTTGGAGAATGATCGATTTGGAAGATGGGCATTAATACGGAAGGCTCCGAATTAGATGGCTGAGAGGAATCTGGTTAGAGCCCGCTGAAAGCTGAAGGGCCCCTTTAAGGCTTCTGAAAAGGTGAGGTCTTGCGCGCCCGGAGGGATTCGAACCCCCAACCGTCTGATCCGAAGTCAGATTTAGGTTCGTTCGCAATATATCTGGAATGAGCTTTAATCGTCTTGAACTGCAACAACTTGTTGACTATCAATCAATAAAATGAGGGATAAGTCAAAAAAGTGTGACACGAAATGTGACACGCTCAGTTTTTGGTGACAGATTAGGCTGGCTAGATTGAGCCGAGCACTTCTCTTTCGCCCGCCATTGGTCACCTCAAACTAAGATCGACAAACGCATTTGCAAACTCAAGTTCCTTCTTATTCGAAAGCTTGATGTGATAATCCACCATTGGCAAATATCCTTCTCGACAAAGATTTTTGAGCTTTCGATCAAATGGGGTGTGTTTTTTAGTGTCAATCTCACCAATAAAGATCTGATCGTGAAACAATGCTAAATTTTCGTCTATTATTCGGACGTTACCGACTTCCTTGAAATTCATTCTTTTCGATTTCCCTCGAGTTTTTCCACGATAAGGTCGAGTTGACCAGGATCTATAATTAGAGACAGCGGCGAATGCTTTGGAATACGTAAGGGCGCCTTCCCCAGAATCTGTGGACCTTGAACATCGTGTAGAAATTCAGCTTTACCGTCTTCGTTGTAAGCGTTATTGGACCTCAAGTACACGTTTGCTTTTTGCTCTGACCAGCTTCCGGATAAAGCTTCGTCAAGCAAGGCGGCGCTGTCACCCTTGACCATTCCGATTTGACGTTTGCTAACGGTAAGAGCCCAGACAATCTCATCTCTGAAAGTTAATCGCGTGAGATCGACCGAAACTGTGGCTCCGTATTTTTTCATAATCAAATCGGCCTCAACCGAGTCGAAAGCTGATTGGGTAATTTTAACTCCAGTCGGTACAGCAAAGGAGGCTGGCGTGGGCCATAAAAGTACATCCTTTGAAGGGAGTACCGCCCTGTTAGATCCTCGAACTTCCGCCATTCCCGTAGTCCAAATTTGCCCAGCGACTTTGGCATCCGATCCGGCATTGTGATGATCCAGTGAAAGCCCGAGCTTTTCAGCAATTAGGTCGAGCTTCCAGTATCTCGATTGCGCCCAAGTTGGAATACCAAATTTCGAATCGGTCCAAATCAGACCTGGCGCAGAAAACTCACATGCACGCGCACTTTCGCGAAACACTTCAGAATCAAATCCAACGTTATGGGCAATCACGTACGTGTCTTTTAGAATTGGGTAAAGCTTTTCAAGAATCGCCGAAAAAAGAGGAGCATCAGCGACATCGAGTGCACGGATACCATGAATGTCGTAAAAGACCCATCTGTCAGTACGAGGATTTATTAAAATTGCAGAATTGTGAACTATCTCTTTGCCTCTAAATGCAGCGATGCCGAGGGCGCATGCACTGCTTCTATCTTCGTTTGCAGTTTCAAAGTCAAGGGCAATAAAGTCATATTCAAGATTTGGCAGGTCGCCTATGAACGTGTCGATGTTTTTCGTGTACTTATGTTGATCAGCGACTTTCGCAGGCGCAGTAGTTTTTTGTTTAAATTCCGAATGAAGCTTTCGATTACTTTTTGCGGGATCGTTACCGCGTTGGATCGCGTCTTTGAATTTCTCCCGTAAAGATTTCAACAATTATCCCCCCAGTGTTCCGAATATTTCGTAGCACATTTGAGTACCGAGATTTTCTAAATAGCTTCAAAAATAAATATTTCGTAAGCAAACGTAGTTCTCAGGCTCTTGATATCAACAAGTGTGAAAAAATCGCACACCAGATAAGCGGAGCCTGCCAAAGAACTTGTCACTTTCGCACAATCTAAGCTACCTCCCTTTGCCTCCCTTTTGATTCATCTCTGACCGACTTATTCGTAGGAATAATTGGTACCTCTGATACTGGATTCCAGTCTCTGCATTTGTCCGATATCCACCTTCCTGGTGTAGATTTGCGTTGCTCCCGCCTACAGCTTCGCGCCGCTTAGCAAGTAACTCGATATGTTCGCCGCTGTAAGCCTGCTGTGGGGTTACGAACTTGATACCTGAGTGTTGATGGTCGTTGTTGTAGTGATCAACAAAGTCACTCATCCACTTACGCGATTCTTCAATTGTCGGAAATCCTCCATAGCGATAGTTTGGAAAGTACTTCACGGTCTTGAAGAGCGCAGAGACTCTCTGCATTATCATTTGATACCGAAAAGCCGTGACCTCGATATATTTACATCTAGCTCATACAAGTACTCAACTAGCGACAACGGTTCGCCTATGAAGGGGATAACCCTAGTGGCACTGTGTTACCTACTTGATACAGCTGCCTCCTACTCACGTCCCAGGAGTTCACTGTTAACCGGCTAATAGGATCTCATTTCGTAAACGTTCGGTGAACCCGTACCACCCCTGACGAAAACAGGACCGGACACGAAGCGCTAGATAGTGTTAACTGGTAGTCATGGACAGTTTGCATACAACCGAGTCAGCGTACTGGAAGGCGGAGGCAGAACGCCTCGCTGGCGATAATGCCCGTCTTCAGGCGGAGAACGCCGAACTTCGAGCACGGGTTAGTGAGCTCGAAGGCCAGATTGGCGCACTCACCGAGAGGGTGACGACTCTCGCAAAGCTCGTCTTTGGCACCTCGTCGGAGAAGAGTAAGTCAGTCGAGATGTACACACCTTTTTGGGATTATCTGCCGAAATCAGTCACCTACGCACTGCAGTCGAAGTTCTAGCAGACAATGTTCGTCGTCATGAAGAACAGATTCGACGTCTCAGCAGAGAAGATCGTTACCGACGACCGGCGACTTGAAATCTTCAAAAGTCCATAGATTGTTTGGAACAGGATTAGCCGGTTAATCGAATGACAATGCTCACATGGAATCGATGTTTCGCACAGTCAAGTACTGTGCGAGCTATCCCCACGATGGCTTTGCCTCCCTCATGGCGGCAAGGGTCTGGATCGAGGGATTCGTCCAGTTCTACAACGAGGAGCACCATCACTCTGGCTTGAACTTTGTGACCCCAAACCAAAAACATAACGGCGAAGATGTCATGATCCTCGCCAAGCGAGTCAAGGTCTACGAGGAGGCCAAAGCCAAGAATCCAAAACGATGGATCAATGCCAACACCCGGAACTGAAAGCCAGTTGTCTCTACGTCACTTGTTCCAACAAACCAGACAACGACAGCATCAAAGTCCACCACTGCAGCGTCTGATGCATTGTCTGATTTGAACCTAACGAGTCTGCCATGAGTGCCAGACCTCCGTTGCGTCACGATAGCGTCACGATAGCGTGCCCTGTCTGTGGAGGCAACTTCCCCTTGTCAGGGAGGAGAACCTACTGCTCAGATGCTTGTCGGGCTCTTGCTTATCGACGACGTCACGATATAGGTAGCATTCTTCCAGTCACAGTTCCAGGGTCAAAGTCACATCGAGGCTTCACCGTCTATGAGTGTAGGTGTTGTGGTGAACGATCCCTCGGAGAACAACGCTGCTTAGAGTGTAATACCTTTATGGCTCGAGTAGGAATAGGGGGATATTGTCCCTCCTGTGACGAACCAATCTCCATTACCGATCTACTTGGGGAGGAGTTGACACAAGCAAGAAAATAAATCGGGGATAGTTGACTTAGTTGCTACCCCGGTCGAGTGGATAGCAACTAAGATATATAACAGTTACTTCCAGCAAATACACTGACGGTTACCGCAGTGGTCAAGAGGCCCTCAAGAGCAATACCTCAATGAGAAAACTAACTTAGAGATAGAACCCCTAAACGAGTCATATTCTAGCCAAACTTGTCCAGCGTGCTTAAGACGCAACCGACCATCAGGTCGGCACTACCGATGCAAGAGCCCTATCTGTGGGTTCAGCTGTCATCGAGACGCCCTAGGAGCAATAAACATTCTCCAGAAGGCGATATACGCAGAGCACTCTCCAATTGGACTAGATACAACAATCTTAGTCACGTATCTTCGAGCTGAAAAACATTGGTCACTCAATCAACGCAAGACACACCAAAAGGTGCAGTGCCCTAAGGCCAGAGCCCGAAGTAGTGCCCAGAACCGGGCCTTGTCTGAGATATCTCAGACAGGCAAGCCGAAACTAGCAAACTCATCTACCAGTGCTAATTCATTAGCACCAGACCAGTCGGTCCCGGTGGCGTGATGGAAGCGATGTTAGGGAACCCCAACCAAACAGACGAGGCCAGAAGCCCCGTCTGTAAGGGCGTGGAGGTTCACTGAACTTCTCACCCCAGCCACAACTGCTTTTCCAATTGTGATGGCTGGGGTAACCATTGGTTGGCGGATTCGAACAACCAAATGAGCAGCAATCGAGATGGATTTGGTCTTATAGCTTAGCCAAGATAGCCTCGGCTGAACTGACATCCAGTCCACCACCTGGCTCTACCTCAAGTGAAGTAACAATTCCATCTTCAATGATCATCGCATATCGCTGGGAGCGAATTCCCATCCCGAAGCCACGGCCATCTAGCTCGAGACCCACAGCCTTGGTGAAATCGCCATTTCCATCGGCAATCATAATAACCTCATCACCAACATTTTGAGACTTTCCCCATGCACCCATCACGAATGAATCATTTACAGATATACATGCAATCTTGCCAACGTTCTTGGCTTTGATATCTTCTGCACGAATAACAAACCCAGGAAGATGATAGTCAGAACAGGTGGGGGTGAAAGCTCCCGGTACTGCGAAAAGCACCACCTTCCCGCTACCCAAAAGATCCGCACTAGAGGCAGATTCCGTTTTGTCGCCGATAGTCACAGCCACGTTAAGATCAGGAATCTTGTCGCCGACAGCTATTGCCATATAAAACTCCACAATGCTATTTTGATCCACTTCGACCAAAGCTCTCTCTGTATTTAGAGAGGCCACTCTCAAAAACCACCAAAGCCACCTTTTGTATTCCGCCAAAGACCATCGAGCCACAAAATCTACCTTAAAAAGCGACTTCGGCTATAAGGCCAATAGGTACCCAAAACCGAGTCATGTGCCAACAGTGCCTAAATAGCCCGGGTAAGTTGCTGTCTGAGGCCACTCAAGCGCTTTGATGAACTTCGATTCGAGACTGCAATAGCAAGTGCTCTTTTATCCCCCACAATGACGGCTAACGACTTTGCGCGGGTTAGCGCTGTATACAAGATGTTGCGATCAAGCATGGAATAGTGTGACATTGAAAGCGGAATTACCACACATGGATATTCAGAGCCTTGTGATTTATGGATAGATGTGGCATAGGCCAAAACGATCTCGTCCAAATCACCAAAGTCATAGGCAACGCGGCGGTTCTCAAAATCTATCGACAATACTTCTTCGTCGAGGTCTATCTCTTGTATGATCCCTATATCTCCATTGAAGACGTCCTTATCGTAGTTGTTCACAACTTGAAGAACCTTGTCCCCTACTGAAAAAGAGTTTCCGAATTTTGTAATGCGATTTGAATTCGAACTAAGAACTGCAGCTAAGGACTCATTTAAAGCGCGGGCACCCGTCCCTCCACGATTCATAGGAGTAAGAACTTGTACTTGCGAGATCGGATCCAAGTGAAATCGCGATGGAATTCGAGAGGTTACCACACGAACTACTCGTTCTACTATCGCTGCTGGATCTTGAGCTTCAATAAAATAAAAATCATTTTTCGGGCCTGGATCGTCCAAAATTGGCAAAAGGCCAGAATTGATCCTATGAGCATTTCTAACGATCATGGACTCGCCGGCCTGCCTAAATACCTCCGTGAGACGCACAGTAGGAACCACATGCGACTCAATTATGTCAGACAAAACAGCACCTGGTCCAAGGGATGGTAACTGGTCGACGTCTCCAACAAAGACTACTCCTGCGTGCTCTGGGAGCGCAGACAGAAGTTTGTTCATCAAAACGACATCGATCATTGAGACTTCATCAATTACCAAATAATCACATTCGAGACGATTATCTTGATTGAAGCGAAATCCTAACGTAGCTGGATCAAAGTCCAAAGTACGATGTATCGTCTTTGCTAACTCCCCTGTCGCTTCGCTCATTCGCTTTGCCGCACGTCCTGTCGGCGCAGTCAAGAGCACTCTTTGGTGACGGGCTGAGATTATTGCAATCAAGCTGTTCAAAAGGGTCGTCTTCCCAACTCCCGGTCCTCCGGTAATTACCAGGACTTTCGACTTCACTCCTAACTCAATTGCCTCTCTTTGCGAAAGCGAAAGTGAGATAGAATTTTTCTTTTCGATCCAAGCAATCGCTCGTTCAGCTACGATCTCACGCCATGGCGAGGGTGCTCTCATCAATCTGGCTATATTCGTCGCCACGCCTAACTCTGCGTAATAGAGCGGCGACAGATAGATAAGTTCGACGCCATCTACCTCCCATGGGATCAAGGAGCCTTCACCTATTTCAAGATCGATGGCATCCCTTAAAATCAACTGATCAATCTCAAGAAGCTTCTCGCCCAGCTCCAAAATCGTCTTTACCTCGGCGCCGCAATGGCCCTTATTAGATAACTCTGACAGGACATAGCTGACCCCTGCTCTAGCGCGTAGGGCTGAATCGCTTGCTATTCCCAGGCTTTTAGCCAATAAGTCAGCCGTTTTGAAGCCAATCCCCCGGATCTCGCTAGCAAGCCGGTAGGGATTTGCCCTTACCACCTCGATCGCCTCATCCCCGTAGGTCTTGTAAATGCGAACGGCACGAGCAGTTCCAACACCATGTGAATGCAGAAACACCATGATTTCGCGAATCCGCACCTGTGCATGCCAGCTCGCAGTAATCTTTGCGATCCGCTTTTCGCCGATTCCCCGAATCTCGCCCAAGACCTTTGGATCGCTTTCAATCACATTAAAGATCTCAGATCCAAAGCGCTCCACCAAGAGCTTGGCAAAGTGTGGGCCAACCCCTTTGACCATCTTCGATCCCAAGTATCTCTCAATGCCCTCTAAAGAGGTCGGAGTGGAACAGACGAGACGGGTGGCTTGGAACTGCTTACCGTAGTTCGAGTCAATCCTCCAGAAACCCTCTGCCTCCACATATTCACCCGGAGAGACCTGGGCAATGGTGCCGACGACAGTTATCTCTTCCCTAACCGCCGGAACGACCACCTTTAGAACACAAAATCCCGACTCTTCGGAATGGAAGGTTACCCTCTCAACGGTTCCCGAGATTGACAGACTCTCATTTCCGCTAGTTTTTGTCGGCCTAGGCTGATTTGAATTCAATTTGACTCGACTGACCTCCAAAAGATCTCACCTAAATCTCCCAAAGTATTTTAGGGGGTCCAGCCATCACGACTTCGAGAGATCTCGATCGTTTGGCTGCAATAACTTCAATTAAGTCATTTACGAAGCCTCTGAAGCGCCAGAGACTATCTCTCTAACCACCCAGGCCGCTCCAAGACAATCACCTTAAATTTCCAAACGAGGCAGCGCTCAAAGCCTTAGTTCGCTTACCTTGAAGGAGGGCCCATGGCCCGGTACAATCAAATCCGGCTTCCTCTGTAAAACCATTGAACGAGAAGACTCCAAAGTTCTCTGATCGTGCGAATAAGGGTCAACCTCCGGTCCGCTACTCGACCACCAAAGGTGAGTGCAGACTACCAATCCGGAGTCGGCCTTGACAAAAGTTGAAACATCCTCCCGGGTATGTCCAGGCGTTGAGACGACAGTGATATTTTCAGTGATTGAAAAATTCTCCTCGTGGTTTTCCCATGAATCATCCTTATAACTCGCCATAAAGTCGTGAACCGTCGCATTCGAAAACAAAGCTACGTTCATCGTGTGGTCCAGATGTAGATGCGACACAATCACATCTGTAACTTCCGGTGCGGAATACCCAACCGATTGGATGGCCGAGATGATCAGTTCCTTATTGGAGACCATCCCTGGATCAATCACTACAACTCGCTCGCCATCGGCCGCCAAAGAGACACTAGAGGCTACGCCTGGCGATACATAACCGCTCAAAAGTTGAAAAAATCTTGCATTCATGGCCGATTACCCTACACGATCTACGCATAGTGATTCAAGTCACCCATGGCTAAAGTCCCAATTGTCAAAAGTGAATAGACCCTAAGAAAACCTTTCGACCAAGGACCGCTTCGCAGCCAATTTTGCAGCTTTTATCCCCAGGTTCGACCTACCTGACTTTTATTTTATCTTTGAAACAGTTCAATCTCACTTGGACCTCTAGGACTAGCACGAGGAACATGGTGGGCTTTTTCGATTCATCCAAGATCGAGATAGTCTTTGAGATTGTAGGATTTTGATATGCAGATATTGATTCCACACGCATTTTCTCACATCAAATTACCCAACGGCATCTCCGCAACGATATTCGATGGCGACGTTGATGAACTTCCTCCCAACCTAGATGAGATCGAGATCTATGTCCCTTCTTACATGGGCGGCGACGGGATCTACAATGCTATCGACAAGATGCCGAGACTGAAATGGCTCCAATTGCTCACTGCGGGAATCGACCGCGCTTTACCCTTTATGAGGGAAGGCGTCACCCTTTGCAATGCCAAAGGGGTACATGACGATGCAACGGCCGAGTTGACGATAGCCCTGATTCTAACCAGACTGCGAGGCATCGACGCAACCATCCGGGCAAAGAACCAAGGCTGGAGCACCCGAAAAACACGTCCCAGTATCTTCGGCGCCAAAGTCACAATAATAGGAGCTGGATCGATCGGAAGACGAATAGCGACCCTAATCACAGCCTTTGGAGGTCTTCCAACGCTCGTGTCTAAGGGCGGCCACAACGACACGATAGCATTCAACGTGTGCGAAGAAGTTGTACGCAACTCAGATATAGTCGTTGTCGTCGTGCCGCTCACATCGGAGACCAAAGGCCTCATAGACGCAAACTTCTTAGCCATGATGCCCAATAATTCACTCTTGATCAACGTTGCACGAGGAGAGGTAGTGGTAACTGCGGACCTCTACAAAGAAGTCTCCTCTGGGAGGATATCAGCTGGCATAGATGTTACCGATCCAGAACCATTAGATCCCAGCCACCCGCTCTGGGAGTGTGAAAATGTGGTCATAACTCCCCATGTTGGAGGAGCAACCAAATCGTTCTACATAAAAGCAACCGAACTTTTAGAGGACAACCTTGCCAGAATTTCAAGGGGAGAGACCCCAAAAAATGTTATCGAAGGTTCTTACTGATCTTTAGAGGTCGCAGGCCCCTAAAGGCAATGAGAGATCTAGGAAAAAGATGCCGGGCAATGATATGGGCCATTTAGATTCATGAGCAAGCTCGTCACTCACACGAAAATCAAAATGGCCCAGCCACAGAAGTCCTTATCCAAATAGCGTCTCTGAAACCATCAATGGGGGCATGATGGGAGAGGCTAGACCCAACAAAATAGCGTCACTAAGCCGAGAGGGAACGGTCCTTTGTTGACCACGGCTATCGACAACGGTAACCTCCGCCAAGAAGACACCCCCTTGACGCCCAGTGATTGAAATCATTGCGATAGTCATGGAAAATTGATCAAAAAGGTCTGACACCACATCGGCGAGCAAGGGTCGCCTTCTCGGAAGATGGAGCAATGCCGCTGCTATCATAGACGCCTGATCTAGAGATATCGGAACCGAAAGCCGTCTATTGGGCTCATCCGTCTCTTCTATGATCACATGGCCAAAGGTGTCTGGTAACGCGACGCCAACGTCCACAACACGGCTACGCCTGCGACTGGACAATCGAAGAACGGTTTCATCAAAGCCAGATGACACGCACTCTTCGTCGATAGTATCAACTTTTGGATGTGAAAAATCTAATTCATCGAGCGATGAATCGACCTCGAGCAACTCCTTGGGTGAAACATCTTCGTGAGAAGTGCCCGATGGTACGAATGGAGAATCGTCAAGGGTCTCAGACTGAACTTTGCCATTCAATTCTTCCACTTGCGGTATTTCTTGTCTTTCCAACTCAGGTAGCTTCGTCTTCCTAGGGCCAGGCCCCATTCCTAGCCTTCGAATCTAAACCCAGTCGAGGGCTATTCGTTCATTTGAGCGGCAAATTGGCGTTTATCATCCGGTACATATCTAGAGTTTCGCATCCCAATCCCCAATGCTACACCCACAGCTGTGAAAAAGGAGAGTGCAGCAGATCCACCATAGCTCATAAATGGAAGCGGTATCCCAGTAATGGGCATAATCCCCATAGTCATCGCTACATTCTGGAAGATCGAAAAGGACAACAGCCCCAAAACACCAGCAGCCAAGAGGCGACCAAGTCTGTCTCTAGCGATCGACATCACATGCCAAACTCTCCAGCATATAAAGCCGAATCCTAAGATTACGAGGCTCCCTCCGATAAAGCCAAACTGCTCCCCAACTGCGGTAAAAATAAAGTCTGTCTGCTGCTCGGGTACGTATGACAGATTTGTTTGAGTCCCATGGAACAATCCTTTGCCATAGAGTCCACCGGAACCAATGGCGATCTTGGATTGCGCCAAATTGTAGCCCGTCGTAGCATTATTTGCATGAGGATTTACGAATGAAGTCAACCTGTTGAGCTGATATTTCTGCAATATATGAAGATGAATCACGACGTAAATACCAAATACCGCCAACATGGCCAATACCACCAAATGAACCAGACGGACTCGAGCAACGACCAACTGGCACAGAAAGACCACGCCGATGATGATGGCTGTACCGATATCAGGTTGCTTGATGACGAGTGCCATAGGTAGCCCAGCCAGGGCCAAAACCCCTATCAATCTTCCGATCGGTATTGGTCCTTCGCCATCCCTCAGAAAAAAGGCCGCACTTAAAAGAACTGCTAGGGTTGCGAACTCCGATGGCTGGAGTTGAAGTGGACCAAGTTGGAACCAACGTTGAGCGCCTAGTGCGCTATGGCCAATAGGAGAAAGGACCGCCAGAAGTCCTAGACATACCCCGCCATAGACCACGTAAGCCAAGCGACGAATATGACGATAGTCGATCAGAACCGTTACGATCATTGCGATAAAACCCAAGACGACCCAGATCGCTTGGCGCTCCAAATAATATTTGGGGTTCAAACCTCCACTTTGGAGTTTTCCCTTCGTTGCGCTATAGACCATAACAACGCCCACGAGTGCCAAGGCAAGCGTTGCGATCACGAGCGAATAGTCAAAGTGCAAAAGGCTCTCTTTCGCCACTCGTTTCCGGGTTGCAAACATCGAAAATGTCGTCATTTTTCACTGATCCTGACAAATAGTCATAGTTAGGGTGTATCCATCGTAATCTTGTCCTGATGCTCGGATCCAAGCTTAACCCCTAAATCAAATTTTAGCGATTGACGCCAGTCAACCCGAGTCACCTCGACAAAACCCAAAACAATATCTTGGGCAAAGCTTCTAGCTAACAACCCATGCAAAAGAAAATCCGAACCAATCTATATCTCACTAGAACCAATCGGTGTGTCTCCTAGAGAGAGGTAAATTTTAACGCTAAACACTGCGTGCTCAAGGGTGCAATCGACACACCTACAGCCGCGAAATATTCAAAGAAAAATGCCAAATTCAGGTCATTGCCCACTTCAAAGTCACATAGTGTCTCTCGTGGCCTCCTTGAAACTAGTCTCCAGCAGATACCATTTCGGACTCCGAGAAATGGAGCGTCAGCTCAGGATATCAAGTACTCCCGCCACTTCGCGCTGGCAGATAACGGGGCTCGAAACCTGTTCTTTCCCATCGAGAAATAAAAATCATTCCACAAGGTTACAAAATTTGACGCATCTCTAAGTGAATTCCTAGCCACCACAAACTACAGTTATTACTATGCTAGTTTTTTGGCCGATCAGATTGCCAAAGGTTTGCACGTGTGCAACTTAAGTCAACGGCGCTACTAGCTAAAGCGCTAGAGAGGGAATGGATAAAAGATGAGCGTCTTTAAGCGGCTCTCGCAGGTCTTTCAACAAAAAGCCAATGCAGCTCTTGATAAGGTTGAAGACCCAACCCAAGCACTTGACCTGTCTTATACCAAGATGATGGAGAATCTCCAGCAAGTAAGGCGATCGATTGCCGATGTCCTTACATCACAAAAGAGATTAGAGGCTCAACGAGCACAGCTCAACAGTCAGTTTGAAAAACTACAAGGACAAGCCCGCCAAGCACTCCAACAAGGGCAAGAAGATTTAGCCAAAACTGCCCTTGAAAGGGCAAGGGTAGTCAAGAGTCAAGTGGATGCCCTCAACCCTCAGATCGACCAGCTACGTACACAAGAGCAAGCTCTAGAGGATACGGGGCGCAAGCTTCAAGCCAAGATCGAGGTCTTCAGAACACAGCGCGAAACAATGAAGGCTCAGTACACAGCAGCCAAAGCTTCAAGTGAAGCCGTTGAAAACCTAAGCGGTCTTTCCGAGCATATGACGGATGTAAATCTAATGCTTGATCGCGCTCAAGAAAAGATCACTCAATACCAGGCACGTTCTTCAGCCGTTGGCGAACTGGCGGACTCTGGAGTGCTTGATTCCCTGGCAATTGGCGGTGGGAACGATGACATCGAGCGTCAACTGCGTTCAGCCACCTCAAGCACTGGCGTGGATCTAGAGCTTGAGGCGATGAAAGCCGAATTGGGGTTAACGGCAGCGCCAGCCCCGGTCGCCCAGCTTCCAACCATGCCCACACCAACACCGATTGCACCACCTATTGCAGTACCAACCCCACACACAACGGCTCCGTTGGGAGAGGTATTGACGATCAGGATCGCTGGGGAATCGGTCTATCAGGTTCCAATAACGATTAAGCCGCAGCTCGATGCTCTCGATACAGCCATGGAAACCGCTATTTCCCATAGCGACGAAAAGGGTTTTGCAAACTGCGCCCGACAATTGAATAATCTTATCGTCAGCTCTGGAGCACTTCTGGCAGATGAGACAATGGCTGTCTCTGATCTAGTAGTCCCAAGTGGTGACATGACCATCGACGAGGCAAAGAAGCTATTCGATATGTAGCTCCCTTTCGCGACGGAGTCCTTCATTGAAAAGTTTCCATGAAGGACTCCGCTACAACCTTGACCTTTACACAAATCTATCTAGATGCATAGCCATAGGTTGCGCAATGGTTTTATGGGCATCACGTATTGCTTGTGAAGATCTCTAGCGCCTTAGGAGCAAACAACAGTTGACATTTTTCTATCCAACACTTGCGATACTTAACTGTAATGGCTAATACTTACAGCATTGGTGAGTTCGCACGACGGATTGGGCGTAGTCCAAGTACGGTACGGCGATGGGAGCAAGAGGGCAAGATCACGCCCAAAAGGCTCCCTAGCGGGCATCGCTACTTCGATGAGTCTGATGTACGAGCTATGCTGGGCGGCGCTCCTGTTAGTCGAGTCACTGTCGTCTAGCGCCGAGTGAGTGGTTCAGGGCAAAAAGATGACCTGGTATCACAGGTTAAAGCTATGGAGATCTACTGTCTTAACGCTGGTATAGCTGTAGATGAGTGGACTTAGGAAATCGGCGGAGGTATGAACTTCAAACGCAAGAAGTTCCTAGCGCTTATGGATCGTATACAGCACGGAGAGATTGAACGATTAATAATCGCTCATAAAGACAGACTCGTTAGGTTTGGATTCGATCTTATCGCCCACATAGCTGAAGAATCGGGATGCGAGATAGTAGTAGTCAATCAACCATCGTGTTCACCAGAACAGGAGATGGTCGAAGATATGCTCGCTATCGTCCACACTTTTAGCTGTCGGCTTTATGGCGTGAGGAAATACAAGCAACAGCTCCAGGCCGAGTATCCCAAACACAAGATTCAGGTACTCAGTGACAACTAGCACTCGCATCATCTACGCCGACACACCCAAAGAGCTACTGCCGATAGCTAAGGCCGTTGGCTACATAAGAGCGGACATCTGGCGAAGATACGGTGGACGAAAGACGGTTGGCAAAAGCTCTAACGATATTCGTAACGAAATCAGCAGTCTCGCCCTCTATTTTAACTTGCCAATAGATGGCACCATCCCTAACGAGAGCACGAAAGATATTGTTAATGATGTCTTCCTTTATCGAGCTGCCGCTCGCAAGCAGGTACGTAGGGCTATCTATGCCCGAGCCAAAGACGACAAAGAAGAACTCGCTCGCCTCTACACACTCTTGCAGGGCGAGTGGACCAAAGACAACTTCCGACACCGCCAGATGCGAAAGCATTTCAAGCACGGACATTCCAAGGTCAACAACCAATTCGTAGTCCGTTCAGACAGACACCATACCGAGATTGTTGATGGCAAAGTCGTCGTGGTCATCAACATCGCAGCCAAATACGGACAACCCATCCGTCTAGTCACAACTACCAATGGCAAGAATGTTGATCTTATCTTGCAAGAACCTCAGGATCATAGTCAAGGACGACGTTATCGAGATCCATTACGCATTCAAGAAACCACCAGGCCGCCCAGTCGGGGCCGATGTTATCGCCGTTGACAAAGGATACACCGAAGCGTTCGTGGACTCAGATGGAGACACGCACGGCATGGGGCTTGGCAAAATCATGACCGAGTACAGTGGCAAGGCTAGTAAAACTGGCAAGGCTCGCAACAAGCTACACGCCCTAGAAAAAAAGCACAGAGAAGCCGGACACACATCTAAGGCTGACCGTATCAAGACCAACAACCTTGGGACAAAGAAGATCAACGCTCGCAAGAATAAGGCACAGGAACGAATCAGGAACATTGCTTTCAAGGCAGCCCATTCGGTAGTAGACAAGGCCAGCCTCGTTATCTCCGAAGACCTAAGCCGTCCTATCGCCAAGAAGAAGCCCCGGAAGAAGTACAACAGGAAAATGTTCAGCATGGGCCAAAGGCACACTAGCAGAAGCCCTTGAATCTACAACACAACAGGCTAAAGCGAGAAATGTTCTCGTGAATGCGGCCTATACATCGCAAATGGACTCCAACACACATCTACTGGAAGGTAAGCGTGTGGGGGATAAGTTTCACTGTGCAAACGGGGATGTTCTCCAGGCTGATTTCAACGCTGCTTTGAACCTGCGACATAGATACTTCGATCATGAGATAACTCTCTATACCCCTCATAGGGAAGTTCGACGTATCTTACTAGCTCGTTCATCCGGCGCAACGATGCGTCAAGGGGCATGAGTTGCAAGAGACCCAAATCTCTTATCAACCATGTGCGGATAAGCCCAACGGCTTTGAGCAATTATGCTCAGGTTTTTGGGAGCAGATACCCGGACCGTCACCACTCCTTTGTTGACACAAGCCAAAGAGACCTCAAAGGACCGAGAAAGGTCTTCAAATACAAATCTAAGCTTTCAAAGAGCTACGGACAACTTACCCCTCGACAAGGGTCGGCATTCATTTTGCTGTTTTTGGATAAACCTCTCCGATTTGGTTGACACCCATAAAGGATGCAATACGCCCCTTCACAGCCATTAGAGCGGGCGGTTGCTCGCTCAAAATGCGAATCCTAAGCTATCTGACCTTCACCATAAGAGCAGTAGCCGTTGTCAGGCCGTCAATCACCATCAGGTGATCTCGTGGCCCCATTCGCCGAAAGAATTCTCTATCATCTTGGCAAGCTATGCAGCTCAAAACCAAGCTATGCAGTCCAAAGCTAGGAACAACATTAGCATCCGCACCGAAGTTATCCTCAAGTTGCGTAATGGTAACGCTATGTCTAGCAAACTCAAATCTTTGACGAGTAACTCTTTGGACCAATTATTCCAAAATGGCTATCACCATTGGCCCTACGAACGTGGTCGCGAAATGGCCAACTGCCCGTTTCGCGAACAAGATACCCTATTCACACGGCCTCCAAGCTATAAGCAAATAGACAAATAGTTGAAACTTCCCATTACTGATAGTTCGATTTGACATCTAAACTACCCAATTGAAGGAACTTGACGATGTCAAAGACCAGCACGTAATTTGTTCAACGTATACTCCGAAGTATATAGAGATAGCCACCAAAATTTAGGCTACTCAGTGTGATCTTTAAAAATAAATACGACAATCACTGCCAAATCTACTAATCACTATCACTATATGATGCAAAGCAAATAGCAAATAACACAATTGGAACAAATTATTCCTTTGGGCAACTACAACACAAAAGCGGACTTCAAATTCGCCATATCGTTCAAGAAACGAGTGTAATTGACACTAAAGTCTCATCCAATTATTTGAAACTTGTGATCGTGAGCAAAACTTGCGCGCCAAATGGCTTGAATGTTTCTCAAAAAAAAGAGGCCCGTTGCCGTGAAGTAGCCAATCTCGGCTGTTGGAATCAAAACGCTAGAAGTACCAATATGGCGTTGTGATTCCAACTAATAATAATAATAAGCAAGATCAAGGAATTAGATTCCACAACCATAAACGAGTGTTCCTCGACGCACAGATCGTGCTCCACCCCTAACAACCGACCCGACAAGCCAACTTTACACAATCCCCACTTGCTAAAAAAGCACCCCAGCCAAAGGCTCTTCGCTCGGTATCGCGCATTCAAGAGAGAAATATTTAAAAGAATCCAAAACTTAAATTAAAATCGACTGGTCAAGAATGAGCGCACTTATCATGACATCATTACTTGCACAAAATTGAATACCAATCCAACAAAGCGGGCAATAGTAATGCCTTATCATCAATATCAAAACTCATGATCTTCAAAATCGACCTCAGGATAGCGCAAAATCAATATAATAATTTTACAGTCCACTTGACTAATTATATTGCATGCTAACCCAGATCTAAAATTAATGATAATATAATAACAAAGTAATCCTTGCTCCAACTACCAGCCATAGATGTCTAAAATTATTCAAACCTAATTGATAGAATCGAATTTTTTTAACACCACATTGGAGTCAACTCACCCAAAATCTCGATCATAAGTTTTTACAGCAACCCTATGATCGAAAATATCTCAAAGTCGAAGGTGTTAAACCTTTAAAAATCCCCGATACCTTCGGCTCTTTCTCTTCCCATAAACCCTTGATTCAAACAGGATGGATGGATGGATGGATGGATGGATGTCCTCGGCAAGGGCAAGACCAAAAAGAAAATCAGCGAGTTCCACAGAACACCAATGATGATCTAGATAGATTCAATTTCGCCAATGGCCACCCGATAGCCACTCAGGTCGACTTTTACCAACAAGACCAGCGACAAATACCCCAACTGCTTATCGCTCAAGTGACACAAAGGCCACTCACGAAATGTTTAGAAATCCATTAGATTACACAAAATGTAATAGACTGCCATACTGGAACTGTTCCCAAATAGTATCGCAAACAACACAACGAAAATACGATCTGACAACTTATTAAAAAATCCAATTGAGATAATGCATTGGCTACTTTAGATTATGTTATATTTTAATACTACCTAAAACTTATCAATCGAATTTTCTATCCTTACCTTCTAATAGATTCAATTATCCGCGCAAAGTCAAACGAATTGAAAAAAATAAAACCTAACGATACCGGATCGAAAATTTGTCGACTTAGGAGCTCTTATGGACGAGAACAGCTGCCACGATGTTGAATCTAAAAATACACCTGACGTTGGTGATATTGGTCTAAACAGATCGAATGAAAACGATAGTTTCTTCTGGTCCTTCATAGAGGAACATCTAGACAAGCCAACCCTAGAATCAAAATCTGCCATCCTGCGTAACAATCACAGTGGCGATAGTAAAAACAATCAATCTGGAGAGTCAACACAACCATCAACTGATAGTTTCTCACAAGAAGGTCTAATGCCCATGAAAAGTGGGCCGATTGAAGGAGTAACTAATGCCTCTGCGATCGCGCAAGTACAGGATCGACCTCTTAGCGCAACAAGATGGTCTGGTTCTCCAGTATCCCCTGCCCTCATGGACGTTTGGGCCCCGCTAAATGACAGGTTAACCGCCCCGGATTTAAGGCGAAACACAAGGGATCGATCTAGAACAATAATCGCTACTCTTTTGGCAATCTTGCTTTGCATAGCCCTCTTGGTGGTGGTAATCAAAGCAATAGCACTAACCAAGCACCCCGTCGTCGCAATTGCTGCACCGGCAAAGCAGGTCGACCTCAACTTTCCAACTACGGCAAACGTCACCACTATAGATGTGACTCCAGGGCAGTATGTAAAGCAAGGTCAAACCCTTGCAACACAAGATTCTTCGAGTTATAACGCCAAAATAGCCTCAGATAACGCGGCAATTGCAGCCGACAAAGCAACGATCGCGCAAATAAGCAGTCCGACCTCGCAGAACAGCGCCAATCAACTCCTAATACAAGACGTTAATGCCGCTCAGGCAGCGGTCTCACAAAACCAAGCCACCCTGCAAGACACAATCAACACAGACAACGCACTTATTGTTGCTGACCAAAGTCAATACAACGTTTCGCTTTCTCTCCTAAGTTCTGATCAAAAGCTATACCAAACCACGTGTCCAAACGGCTTAGTGGAGCCCGCCGGATACGGATCATCCCAAGTCTCCATCCCACAGAATCAAATCGCTTATTACCAAGAATGTCTCTCACTTTATCAACAGACCAACAAAGACCAACGAAATCTTTCCGTAGCACAATCCACATTGAGCAGTGTAAATGCATCGTCAGTTGCCCAGGTCGACCAAGACAAGTTAAACCTTGCACAAGCCAATGCGGCTCTTAGCAAAGCTAAGATAAAGCTAGGCACTCCCTCAAACATAGGAAGTTCGAGTCAGATCAGCGCAGCTAACGCACAGCTACAAAAAGATCTCTCACAACTCCAATCCGACCAACGAGCAAAGCTACTTACCGCGATAACTGCCCCCATCTCAGGCATAGTCGAGCAGGTCAATGGTGCGGTGGGACAATTGGCCGGAGCATCTGGAACTGTCAACTATACAAATGGACCAAATCTTCCAACTGGATCATCAAACACGCTATTTCAATCCGCGGCCTCCGGCTCAGGATCTAGTCCTTCGGCAACGCAGCTTCCGTTCATAGTACTTAGCGATCGAAATAATTGGAAGGTGCAGCTGCTAATTCCTCAAAATAGTCTGTCTAAATTTCACTCCGGTAAAAAGGTAACGATCACCTTCTCGGGAAACCCTACAAAGACCTTTTACGGCGTCATTTCAAATGCTTCGCCCATCGAAGTAGTTCAGGGTGGTCAGATCCTCTTCGAAATAACCGCCAAAGAAGTGGGTGGAATGCCGAAGGGAATAATCCAAGGGATGGTTGGAAGCGCAACTCCAAATTAGCTAACTAAAACCGCTATGAACCGGAGTTTTACCTTGCAACTAGCTCTATATAGCGATTTAGATAAAGACATTGAAGCCTTTTCGATCTAGCGCCTACCAACAAGCAGTGCTGCAAAAGTGGCAAAGTGCTACCTTGTCTGTAACTTAGATTTTGACAAAGAGGAAACGATGACAATCAACTACTTTGGACTTGGAGCTGTAGTAACCGTCGCATTAGCAGCACTTGGCGCTGGTGTTCTTCCACTATTTTCACCGTCGAAATTCGATCTTGGCAATGGCAAGGACCTAGTAATAATCCCTAAATCGGCCAAGGGTGATTGGAGACGCCCCGCAATGCTGATGGTTACAATCATATTTGCCACATCTTTCGTGCTCATTGACCTTCACCAAGTTGCCCGGCTCTATAAATTTGCCACTTTGGCTGTAGTCTTGATCGCCTTCAATTCGCCAAGTGCTCATAGGATTGTCTCTACCGGTGAGATTCCAATAGCAATCCGAGTCTTAATTGCTCTGGACTATCCTTTAATCGCCCTATTTATTCGTGCTCGATTGGTTCGAAGGTTAGCCATAGCGTCGAACGCAATCATCTACCTTATCCTCACTATCTCCTTAGACGCAATTGAGATGATCATCTCAAGTACCACTGGCCTGGCGGTGGGTCCATTTTCAATTGAAGGCACCCTGCTGACTCTCTTTCTGTCAACAGTGATCTACCTGAGGTTCCTGCATTCCACATTCGTCCTACCGGGAGTTACATCGGTTAAAAGAGAAGGAGCCAAAAACTGCTCCGATACAATCCGGGTTCTCAGCATTGTGACTGGTCTATTGCTGATTCTCGGAATGGGACTGTTCTCACTGGCATCAATCTTCAAGATGACACTTGCAAGCCTTACAGTAATTGGAATTACGGCATATCCTGCCTTTTACACCTTGTCGTCGCTATTGATAATCGCCGTTACTCCTAAGGTCCGGCCCGGCCTACCCCGAAATAGCTCCCCTCCACTTGAGATAATCACTCCGGCCTATAACGAGAGTGCATCAATTGCATCAATGATTAAAGCAATCGATGCGGGGGCACTCACATATGGCGGCCCTGTATCGATCATCATCGCCGATGATGGATCCATGGACGATACAAGAGATCAGGCGCTATCGGTCGCATCACAATGCCGATGGGTCAAAGTAAGAGTACTCAGCTTAGGCCATGCCGGCAAAGCATTCGCGCTCAATTCTGCACTTGCCGAAACGTCGACAGAGATCGTAATAAGAATCGATGCCGACACTATTATTGACTCTGACGCATTTCTTCCGCTCCCTGGGTGGTTCGCCAACCCAGAAATCGGTTTGGTTGGGACGCTTCCCTCACCACGTAGCGACGAAGGAGTCACCTGGTTCGACCACATGCGTCGATTGGAAGAGATCAAGACCTTTGGCTTTAACCTCTTGGCACAAAGCAGGGTAAATTCAATAAATTGCATTCCAGGCACCTTTGTGGCGTTTCGAAGGAGTGCCGCGCTGAGAGTGTCTGGCTTCGCCTTCGGGATGAATGGCGAAGATGCAGACTTTACAATGCAGATATCACGACTGGGCTTTAGGGCAGTCGTTGACACTTCCATCAAAATCAAAGAAGACGTCCCCTCCGACATAGCATCATTCCGTGAACAAAGGGTGCGATGGACAAGAGCGGTCCTCCATACCTGGTCTCGCCATAGCCCCTTTTACGCAGGCTTAGTTGGCCCCAGGGCTTGGTTTTTCTATCCAAAGATGCTCTCGATGAGAGCCCTCTCACTAGCGAGAGGAGTTGTGCCGCTTTGGATACTCGCATCAATATTTTCCAGAGGCACCGCCACTACCAGAGAGGGAGCGCTAATCGCATTTGGCATATCTGGGGGAATTACCCTCTCGGTCTTAATGGTATTGGTAATACGTTATGACAACATTCGGCGATTGCCATGGCTGCCAACAGTCTTTTTATATTCACTACTCAAACGGTTCATAGGCATTGAGGCTCTATTTACACTTCCGCTCATCGACGATGCTCGTTGGAGATTAAGAAATCTTACCAACGAGACTGCATATCCACCGACAGCTAATCACGTCACTGAAGAAAACTGGACTAAAAACTAAAAATAACCAAGCTTTTCCTCTCTTCTTTTGGGCGATGGTGCAAAAGCCGCAACCTACCACAATTGGGAGATCTCCCAGAATGAGCTCTATTGGCAACTTATCCCAACTCGAAACCATTATGAAAGCTAGGGGTACCAACGCAGTTGAAATCGCCTTTAAAGGTTGACCTATAAGCTCCTCGGCAAAATACTACAAGTGATCTATGTATTAGAAAAACTTGAGTATCTTGGGGCAGAAGAAAGCAAAATCTAGCTGCTCCGAGGGCCTAGAACCTGACCTATAAAAGCAAGGTCAACCCATAGGTTGAACTCAATCGATCTCAGCCAAAGTGAGATCTCAACACTCCTATATTTGGACTCTCAAGCGACCCTTTGGAGTGTCCCAGTAGTTGAGACGATCAACACCTTTGGTTCAACCAGCGACATCGCATTAAATTTAACCTCTAGCGATCTAGAAAGTGCCTCCCAATCACCTCCTAAAACTAGCACAGAACCTCCAAAGCCACCGCCGACCATCCTTGCGCCACTGGCACCAAAATGTAAGGCCTCGTCCACGATTAAGTCCAACTCCTTACAGGAGACCTCAAAGTCATCACGCAGAGAGGCGTGAGAGGCCGTCAAATAGATACCGACGTCAAGGCCCTTTCGAAGAGAATCCACCACCCTTGAAACACGACTATTTTCATTAAGAACATGACGCGTCCGTCTATAGTGCAGATCATCCAATTTATCGTAGGCATCACTTAGCGAAGCTAAACTCAAGCTAGCCACTCCAAGGCGTTGGGCTGCTTCTTCGCATTCGCGACGACGAAGTCCATATCCTCCAGCGCTAATAGAGTGTTTGACCCTTGAATCAAAAATGGCCACTTCGCCAAAGGGTAACCCCACGTCCAAGGTCGATTTATCCGAAAAATCAATGCGGAGAGCATGATTCGCTTTACTTTGAACTATTGCCATTTGGTCCAAGTACCCCACAGGGGATCCACCGTAGTGACTTTCAGCAAAGTGGATGACCTCGACTAACTCTGACTTGCTAAGTTCAAATCCAAAAGACTCCATCAATGCCAGACCAACGCCCGCTAAAAGAGCGGCACTCGAAGAAAGGCCAGCTCCCATGGGTAAGTCGGAGACAACTCCTACGTCGCAACCACCCAAGGGCAAACCTCTAGCGATTAAGGTCTGAAAGACACCAAGGGGATATCTCACCCAACCACCTAGAGCGGGGGACTTTAGTAGATCTTCAATAGAGATCTCAAAAATTCCATTCTGATCATTTGAAAGCAACCTGATTTGGCCGTCTACCCGTCGGGAAATCCCAACCATAACATATCGATCGATCGCAAACGGAAGCGAAAGTCCCCCGTTGTAATCGGTGTGCTCGCCAATCAAATTCACACGACCAGGCGAACGGATAATCACCTCAGCTGAACGATTGAAATTTTCGTCGAAGAGTTTACCCAATACGGATGTGAGGTTCACTTAATCAAAGCTCCCGCTTTACGAATCCGCTCCGCCGCCATCTCTGGAACAACATCGGTAATAAATGCACCACCAGCCAACTCTGAGCCAGCTAGATACTTCAACTTGTCGGAACTTCGATGAGGGGGCGCGAATTCCACGTGAAAGTGAGATATCGGATCCCAATCCTGAGCCGAGTCGGTGGGCCGCTGATGAAATGCCATTATATAAGGAAGCGAAAAACCAAAGAGACAATCATAGCTCTTAGCAACCACGGAAAGGATATCTGCAAAATCAGCTCTTTCATCCATTGTTAGATCAACTAGGCTTGGACGATGCAACTTAGGCGCCACATGTACCTCGTATGGAAATCGGGCCCAGAAAGGAACCCAAGCTAGCCAGGATCCGTTGGAATAGATAACTCTATCTCCGCCCTCCAACTCAGCTGCAATAACGTCGCATTCGACACACCTACCCGTATCTTGTAAGTACTGTGCTGCGGCTTCTAGCTCCCTCTGGGCGCGTGGTGGAACGTTAGGATATCCATATATCTGTCCGTGTGGATGTGACAAGGTTGTGCCAACCACTTCACCCTTATTCTCAAAGGGCATCACATAGGAGACCTCCGCCTCCTCTCCCAATATCTTCCATCGGTCTATCCACACCTCGACCAGCATTCGCAGACGACTCAAAGGTAGATCCGCGAACGTCAAGGAATGGTCATCGGAATAAACAATTACCTCACACCTGCCTGAAGCCGGAAGAACTCGATAAAAGGAGCTATCAGCAACATCAGGAACCGGCGCATCTATCGAATAGGCCGGAAAGCGATTATCGAAGGTAACTATCTCAAAATGCTCGCTTGGAATCTCAGTGGGTGCCGACTCGTCCTTGGTGGGACAAAGGGGGCAGAAGTCATCTTTTGGCTTGTAGGTCCGATTCTGACGGTGAGTTGCAAAAGTTACCCACTCGCCTGAAGTCGGATCATATCTTCGTTCGGTCATTACGCGATCTCAACTTTTACTTGTCTATAAAAAGTGATCCTCCGCGCATCCGCCATAGCATCGACATGTCGCAGTAAAATACTCGTACCATCACTAGTGTGCACTCTCACAACAACCTCATCGCCATAATCAAAGGCGTCAGTTGCATTAGTCGGATTCTTAGTCATCATCACTCCCGTCAAAATATCTCATCAAATTCATTTAAAGACCATCCGAACTCGGCTACCACACTCAATTCACTCAACTAGTGCCGATCTTAGAAAACTAGGATCACCTAGTTTTCTATACATACCCAACTCCATCGAGGCCATGGACAACGGGGGCGATAATTAATTCACCAACCGTATCGCTCAGGCTACGACGGCCCTCTTGACATATACCGTCGTCAGTAACTAGTATGTCAGCAGCCGAAAACGGAGCTATCCGGGTCATACCGATTGTCCTCCATTTAGTATGATCAGCAAGCACAACTACCCGACGAGCGCTACGGATAAGGGTTCGATTGGTTTGAGCCTCAGCCAAATTAGGTGTTGTAAAACCAGCATCCGGGTCCATCCCGTGAACCCCTAGAAACAACACATCCACATACAGAGATTCAATAGCCAGATCCGCTACCAAGCCAACCAGCGCTCCCGAAGGAGTCGGTATTCCACCTGTGAGTATCAGCGGGAGAGAAGGGTGTTTCGCATGGAGCTCTACCCCTAGGCTCAAAGAATTCGTAACGACTGTTACTTGAGGCACCAATGGAAGTAGTCTCGCTAACGCCCAAGTAGTAGTTCCACCAGAAATCGCGACTGAGGATCCGGGCGCTACCAACTTGACCGCCTCACCCGCTATGGCCATCTTCTCGTCGGCGCATTGAGAGATCTTTGCCTCGAAACCGGGCTCCTCGGCACTCTTGCCCACAGCAATAGCACCGCCGTGCACCTTGGTCAGGACACCCGACTCCTGAAGCACTTCAAGATCACGTCGAACGGTCATCTCCGAAACATCCAAGAGACCTGCCAACTCAACAACTCTAACCGAACCACGATTTCGCAACTCTTCGAAGATGCGCGACCGGCGCTGACTTGCTATCACCCTGAAACTACCCTCCCTCGTATGTCCGAAAAAATTAGATTTACCATTCATCGTTATACCAGCAAAACTCAATCCTGCTCAGGGTAGATCAAAATCTCTATTCCCTAATTAACCGATAGAGAACATAAACGTCGTATTGCTCAAGGCTGAGCTCACCGCTAACTTCGCATTTGGTAAGCACGTCAATCCAGTCTCCCTCCAGCGAAAGATTCGTCTTCAACCCATGGTTAATGATAAAGACGAGATTGCCTCGATTTACAATCTCTACATCTTCGCTGGATGGCCTAATGGCTATTTCTTCATGACCACTTAGGGCATCTGTCAAAACCAATCCCCATGTATCTGGATCCAAGGAAGTTGACACATAGTATGCCTTCCCTGAACCAAATGCATTCTTTGTAATTGCCGGCATGCCCTCAAGTCGACCACTTCCAAAGCTGACTAGCACCTCGGCGCCAACAAGATTAATCGAATCGCTCCATTGCTGACCACTTCCGCCATGCAATTGAAGAAACTCGCCCTTTAGGCTCACCGATTCACCGATAGCCAAGGGCGAAAATTCCTCAATCTCTATACCTAGAAGCTCTCGCCACAATCCGGGGTAGCCTCCCAAATAAACATGGTCATTCTCATCTACGATTCCAGAAAAGTATGTAACAACGCCTACTCCGCCATTTTGAACATACTCGACGAAAGCGCAGCTAGCGTCCTCTTTGACCAAATACAAATTAGCAGCCACAACGACCTTGTACCTTGAGAGATCAGAGCCTGGGTGAACAAAATCGACTACCCGACCGGCCCGAGCGAACGATCTATAAAGGTCCAAAATCCCAAGTGGGTAAGACAACTTCGTACTCGGATGCGAATCGAGTTCTATCGCCCACCAATTATCCCAGTCAAATAAAATAGCAACATCGACAAGAGTTTGAGATGATCCAAGGCTGCCAAGCGCCTTTAAATCATTTCCGAGGCGAACGGTCTCACGCCATACACGGGAATTGCGACCCGAATGCGGAACCATCGCACTATGAAATTTCTCAGCACCCGCCTTAGCAGCTCTCCACTGAAAATACATAACTCCATTGGCCCCACGAGCTATAGATGACATACTCAAAGCTCGATTTTGTCCAGGAGCCTTTGGTGCATTGATCTCACGCCAGTTCACCGCGCTAGGAGCTTGCTCCATAAGAATCCACGGACGCCCTTGACCTACCGATCTAGTCAAATCACCAACGGCGCCCGAGATTAAAGAACTCGTTGGACTAGCTGGATCAGGATAATTGTCAACAGCACAGAAATCTAGAGCCTCTGCCCATTTGAACTGGTCTACCCCTTTGAAGAATCCCATGAAGTTCGTTGTAACGGGGATCTGCGGTGTAACCTCACGCAAAATAGCGCGCTCCTCCAAGAGGCAATCCAAGAGAGAGTCCGAACTAAATCGCGCGTAGTCCAACTGCTGGGTAGGGTTTGAAAAGGTAGGAGCAATCCTTGGAGGGGTTACTTGGTTCCAATCGGTATAGATCTGGCTCCAAAAAGTCGTGCCCCATGCGAAATTCAGACCAGCGATATCGACATATCGCTTCACAAGCCACTCTCTAAAGGCTACCTCACAGACATCGCAGTAGCATGAGGTCACATGGCAACCGTATTCGTTGTTGATATGCCACATCTCTAGCGCACTATGGCTACCATACCTTTGCGCTAGCGCATGGACCAACTCCGCCGCCGCATCACGGTATGGTCTAGAATTGGGACAATACGACTGACGCGAACCAAAACTCAAAGTCCGCCCCGAAAAATCCCTTGGGAGGATTTCAGGGTGTGCATGGACTAACCATGGCGGCGGGGACGCTGTAGCAGTCGCCAAATCCACCATAATTCCGTTTGAACTTAAGAGTTCAAAGATCTCATCCATCCACCCAAAATCGAACTTCCCAGGAGCACTCTGAAGGCGCGACCAGGAGAATACCCCTAAAGTTACCAGATTTACTCCGGCCTCAACCATCATCTCGACGTCTTGTTGCCAAACATCTCGCGACCACTGCTCTGGATTGTAATCGCCACCAAAGTAGAGGGGACGTCCCAAGGGAAGAGAAAGCCTCTCGCTATAGACCGTCAAAGCTTCACACTCCCCGCAGTAAGCCCAGATCGCCAAAAGCGCTGCAGTGATAGAAATGCTATTACCAGGGGGATCACCGAGATCAACGAACCCAAAACCACATAGCTTATCAACTGAGGAGCCTGGCCGTATTGGTTGTCCCAGCTATAGAGCCCCAATGTTACTGGGTATAGCTTCTGATTGGAGAGCATCACAAGTGGCAAAAAGAAGTTATTCCAAATAGCAACAAATTGAAAGAGAAAGATCGTTACAAGCGCAGGCGACATAATTCGAAATGCAATAGTTCGAAAGATCTTAAATTCGCTCGCTCCATCTATTCTTCCGGCTTCAATAAGTTCATTAGGGATAGCTGCTCCGGCATAGACTCTTGCCAAAAATACTCCAAATGGAGAGACAAAGGCTGGAATCAAGACGGACCAGTAAGTATTGGTCAGATGCACCTTCGCAAGCAAGAGATACAGCGGCAAAGCCAATGCGGTACCTGGCACCAACACTCCTCCCAAAATTATGGAAAAGATCAGCTCTTTACCTTTAAAGTTGTATTTAGAGAGGCCATACCCGGCAAGCGCAGAGATCAGCGTTGCGACCGCCGCACCGATTCCAGCATATAAAACGGTATTAATTATCCATTGTAGATAGATCCCACCATTGTAACTAAACAGACCGCTCAAGTTGGAGAACAGCTTGAAGCCACTAATCCAAAGACCTTGCGAGGCATATAGCTGAGTAGGCCCCTTGGTCGATGAAATTACCAGCCAATAAGCGGGAAGCAAAAAGTAGGTAGCCATCACAAACATAAAGGCCATTGCCAAAATTGAACTCTTGCGAAAAGGCGCCCTCTGGCGCTCAGGTGCAATTGGTGGAGCGATACTCATACTTCAACCTCACTTAGAGCTCGACGCTGAACCAATTTCAAAAATCCAAACGAGAGGATGAATGTTCCGACCGCCAAAACTACAGCAGCTGCGGCCGCGAAATTTGGATTATTCTCGACGAAGGCTTTTGTATAAGCCAGAAGGTTTGGAGTAAATGAAGAACTGATGTTAGTCGTAACAGACCTTAGAACCTGAGGCTCACTAAAGAGCTGAAGGGTTCCAATGATTGAAAATACTGCGGTAAGAACCAGGGAAGAGACGACCAGCGGAATCTTTATCCTAAAGGCCACCTGGATTTCGCTCGCTCCATCTATGCGCGCAGCCTCATATAAGCTCTGAGGAATCGCTTGAAGACCGGCATAGATAATGAGCATATTGTAACCGGTATACTCCCAAGTTACGATATTTGCAATCGACCACAAGACAGAGTGAATTCCAAGAAAATTGATCGACCCAAAGCCAACACCTTTCAATATTGAAACAATTGGGCTCAATCCAGGTAGGTAAAGAAAAGACCAAAGAATTGCCGCTATTACTCCAGGAATTCCGTATGGCAAGAAAAAGACCAGCCGAAAGAACCTCTTTAGATAGACAGATGCCGAATCTAACAGCAGTGCCAAGGTCGTGGCCAAGATGAGCATTATGGGAACCTGTACGATCCCAAACTCTAAAACGCGTCCAACCCCGGAGATAAAGGAGGCGTTTGCAAGAACTTTTGCGTAGTTGGCTAATCCGGCGAATTGAGTAGTTGTGGAATTGGGACCTATCCCAAGGCCCGAAACCTTTATTTGCAGCAAGCTCTCATAGATTGCATACCCAATTGGCAGCAGAAAGAAGATAGCAAATAGAAGTAAAAAGGGACTCATAAATGCCAGAGGGGCCCCCATCTTCGAAGATTTATCTTTTATGCGACGTCGCTGAGGGACATCTGCTTGTCCCTTTGGCGGAGCAGAACTTAAAACCACCCTAGAGCTAACTCCTTAACTTGTCCAAAGGCTACCAAAGTTTCCACAGATTAGGTTGTGGGTGGTTCACAGCGCCTAAAAGTGAACTACCACAACCTAATCCGATCCTTTTGGTACTTCCTAACCGGTGATAACCGAGAAGCCTTGCTGCTTCATGGATGTTACTGTAGATGCCTGAGCAGATGAGACCGCAGATCCGATAGTACCGGTTCCAGTCGTCGCCTTAGCAAAGGCATCATTCAACTGAGTAAAGGTCGTGCTCATCAATGGTCCCCAGAGGAAGTTGGTGTTTACGATCGCAGATCCAGCCTTGAATACTTTCCAGATATTTTGACCACCATAGAATGCAACGGGCGAATTATCAGCAGGCAGGGACTGTCCAGCGATATCAGCTGGATAAAGGCCACCCGTTGTGATCATATTGTTAAGACTTCCGCTGTTTGTATTTAGCCACTCAGCGAACTGTGCCGCTTGTGCTGGATACTTTGTTCCCTTGAAGACTGCGGTAGTTGAGCCACCCCAGTTACCATTGCTAGGAGTGGAGGTCCAGTTTGGCATTGGAGCAACTCGCCAATCTCCTGAAGTCGTTGAAGCGTTGGTGGCGATGGTATTTTGACCCCATACTGCAGTTGGCCAAGTCAAAATTGTGCCATCTGACAAGTCCTTATACCAGCCAGTTGCAAAGTCCGGCTCAACTTTGACAAGATGATCCGCAACCATAGTCTGCCACAATTTCGCCACTTGTAGAGTTGCCGGGTCTGCCATATTTACAACCCATGAATTACCCTTAGTGGAAAACCACTTCGCGCCCGCTTGCCACGCAAGTGCCGAGAACCATGCTGAATCCGATGCCGGGAAGGCCGCGATATAGGCATTTGGATTGGCGGCGTGAAGCTTCTGAGCATCAGCGAGATATTGAGCCCATGTAGTTGGAACCGTCAAACCGTATTTTGTGAAGAGATCTGCACGATAGAAAAGACCCATAGGACCGGTATCTTGAGGAATAGCATAGACCGCAGACCCCTGGCTTACCTGATTCCAGGTCCATGGCACAAACTTGCTCTTGTAAGATGCTGCACCATAGTTTGCAAGATTTACCAAGCCACCTACGTGCTCAAAGTTGGGAATAACCGGATATTCAACCTGACCAAGATCTGGTGCAGTACCAGCTTGCAAGGCACTAAACATCTTGGCATAGGTTCCAGCTGCGCCTGAAGTAACTTCGTCTAGTTTGACTTGAATATTTGGATGCGATTTGTTCCAAAGATTGACCGACGTTTGAAGGCCAGGTACCCAAGACCAAAAGGTCAGGTGAACCACGCCTGCTTGGGTCGTCGCTGGAGCCGCAGTGGTGGAACTGCTAGCCGTCGTCGAGCCACAAGCTGCCGCCAATGTAGCCACAGAGAGCGAAAGGGCTACTCCTTTTCCGCTCTTAGTAAGGAATCGCTTGATTGAGCTCTTGTAGCTCATGGTGTTGTCCCCCTTGTATTTTTCCCGTTACCCAAACATTGTTTCGAGCAACGGACCCCACGGAAGCTCTTGCTTCCAAACAAAAACTAACATATCCGAAACATCAATGCAACATCAAGTTAACAAAAAATCTCATTTATCGCAAAATTATTGCCAATGAGCAGCAAAAAATTTAAAATATTTTCTTATCGCTGCCTAAAAGATCTCAAGCAACCAACGCAAATAGCGATATATCCCCACGCCCCCCTAGTCAATAGTCGCCATAGAATCGAGATACCCCACAATAGAAATACATATGTAGTCTTTTTTCGATATTTTTTATTGTAAAATGCCTGATTTTCATTCTAACTATCAGGCAATACACAGCAAAAGTTGACCAGCATATAAGATTTTTAAAATCTAACAAAAACTACCATAATAAGTGGAACAACTGTTATATTTGGCCCAGCAGCATAGGGAGTTCTAGATCACATGGTTTCTTTGCACTTTGACGAGATTGCCGATATCGAAATCGACCCCGACCGTGCCTTAGTTTACGAACTCGGTTGGCAATCCTGGAGTCCATCGGGGTCATATTCTTTCAAGTCAACATCACCGCGACCGCTCAAAAAAATATGGCAAGCGATGGCATATCGCCCTGAATTCGTTGACCCCTCAAATTGCTTTCAAAGCGACGGGGTGCTTATTGTCAACCCTGGAGATGGAAGGCCGATCGTTAGCTTCGGCGTGGCAGACATACAGGGTCAAATCCCCCACATATTAGCAACGCCCAAAGGTAATAAACACCTGGTCATTTCATCCAATCTACCAATTGAAGCTCGAAGTTGGCCAAGCGCCGTAACGATCGAAGATGCCCTTAGCGGGTGGGCTGAATTGATTCTTTCAAAGATGGAACTCCAACCGCTAAAGGCAATTGCACCCGCATGGTGTTCATGGTATTGCTACTGGTTCAACGTCACACAAAACGACATCGTCGGAGCGCTAGGCGACATCACCAGGGCACAACTACCCATAACCACAATTCAAATCGACGATGGGTGGCAAGAAGCAATAGGTGACTGGACCATATCAAAACGCTTTGGCGATCTAAAAAGCACTATAGCCACGATCAAGGAGGCCGGCAAAGAATCCGGCATTTGGCTCGCGCCATTTTTGGTCGGGGCCAACTCCCAGTTGGCCGAAAAAAACCCGAGTTGGATTCTAGGGGGCGCTGATGCAGGCTTCAACTGGAACCAGTCGCTATTAGCCCTTGACACGACTGCAAACGGCGCGATGGACTACCTTCTAGAGACCTTCACGATGTTAAAGGAGTTAGGTGTCACCTACTTTAAACTTGACTTCCTCTATGCCGGCGCTATGGAAGGTAACCGCAATCGAGATATCCCTAGTGAAGTTGCATATCGTCAAGCAATGGCTTCCATAAGGGAATGTGTCGGTGATGAAGCCACCATAGTCGGTTGTGGCGCACCAATACTCTCGAGCGTCGGGTTGGTAGACGCCATGAGGATCTCGCCCGATATCTCTCCGCTATGGGACCCACCCGAACAAGACCTAAGCCAACCCGGATCTCGCGCGGCGATTCTCAACAGCCGGGCTCGCCGAGCACTACATGGTAGATTCTGGGTAAACGACCCGGACTGCCTTCTTTTGCGGCCCTCAATCGAAAATCGAGAATTGATAGCTGATGCCGTCGCCTCCACCAACGGATTACGCACCTTTTCTGACCCAATATCGTCATTGGACGAATGGGCTATCGCCAAGGTGCGCGAGTTGATTACTCCAGCAGAGACGGCTCCAGCGGTTCCATCTCCTCGAGTTGCTTCAGTTCAATATATTTCACAACAAGTCCAATAAGCACCAATATTTCGCCCCAGCACTTCACATGCGAGAATTGAATCTTTGAAATAGCTTTGAGACTAACAAATTATGCTAATTGAGTGCGATCGCCCTGGCTAAAAAGACAAGGAACACCATGACTAAAATGCGTCCACCATCAGGCAATCAAGCCACGATATCATTCGGTGATCAAAAGGTCACAACCACTTCGGTCGGAGGTGGCCTTAGAAGATATACAAAAGATGAGACTGAGGTAGTCGAGGGCTTCGAAGAAAACTCGATAGCAGACAGTACACGAGGCCAAACCATGATCCCATGGCCAAATCGGATCCGTGGGGCGCGCTATCATTGGGCCGGCAAAGCCTACCAGCTCGACTTGAGTGAGGCACGAAATAACAATGCGATCCACGGCCTCACCCGTTGGCAAAACTTCGAATTAGTTCGTTCAACCCAAGAATCGGTTACATACGAGTTATTCCTGCCTCCAACGACATCGTGGCCATTCATGTTGCTATGTCAAATCAGATACGACATAGGAGAAGCTGGCCTTAGAGTAGAAACGACAATCAAAAATATAGGCGACACCCCGGCGCCACTAGCCACCGGAGCACATCCATATATATCATTATTTGGTGAAAAAATCGACCAATTGAAGCTACAAAGCCCTGCACACTCCTACTTTGAAAAGGACGATCAGGCGATTCCAATCGCAAAGAAAGAGGTGGAAGATACCATCTATGACTTCAGGAAAAATAAAAAGATCGCATCGGTGGCCTTGGACCACACCTTTAGCGATATTGATCGCGACAAAGATGGGTTAGCAAGGATTACTCTTTCAAACGATACTGACTCCAAGACAACACTTTGGATGGACGAGTCCTACCAATATCTGCAACTCTACAGTGGCGACACCCTGCCTGATGCAAAGAGACGCCGCCACTCAATAGCGATTGAACCAATGAGCGCACCACCGGATGCCTTTAACTCCGGCGTAGATTTGATAAAACTTGAACCAGAAGAGACCAAGAGTTTCACATGGGGCATTGAACCCAATCTCATAAAGAGCTGAGCCTAAAAGGAGTTCTTCGTTACTTATGAGTAAACGTCCGAAATGCCTCGGGCCAAAGATTCAAACCAGCCTCATGACAGTCGACAAGCACCAGCTCCTAATTGAGCTCCCAAGATCAATCAAGAGCTGGTGCTTAGCTGTTTCGGCTTGCCTATTGAGGAGCGGAAATCTACTATCCAACCTTTCAAAAACTCCTAAGATAAGCGTTGCTGGCTAGCATTGCCCACGCGAAGATATCCTTAGCGCCCAAGTGCCAGTCTCAAGCACCAGTAACACCCATAATTCAACCTCTAGATCAATAAATTATGGGCGTCGAAACAATTCCAATTGGCACATCGGGCCAAGCTAATTCAAAACGAGGTACTAAAAGATGAAAATTCTGGTTACTGGCGGAGCCGGTTATATCGGAAGCGTAATGGCTCGCTACTTCCTTGACCAAGGTGACACTGTCACTGTCTTAGACAACCTATCACGTGGTTATTTAGATGCAGTGCCTCAAGGTGCTATCTTTGTACAGGGTGAAATATCCGATTTGCCTAAATATTTTACCGAAACCAACCAATTCGACGCCGTAGTTCACATGGCTGCTCACTCTAGGGTTGAAGAGTCGGTCTCTAATCCCGAACTCTATTGGCACAACAATGTGATCGGAACAATCAAGTTACTAGATGGAATGCGAAAATTAGAGATTCCAAAATTAGTCTTTGCATCCACAGCTGCGGTATATGGCAGGGCAGGCCAGAGCCCAATCACCGAGGATACCCCTCCCAATCCGCTCAACACCTACGGTATGACAAAACTTACTATGGACATGGCTATCGCCTCCGAGGCCCAAGCTCACGGATTAAGTGCAGCTAGCTTGCGTTTCTTTAATGTAACTGGTGCTTATCGTGGTGCCGGTGAGAGGCATAACCCAGAGACCCACCTGATACCAACGGCCCTTAAATCAATAGTCGAAGGAAGGGTTATCAAAATCTTTGGGTCGGACTATCCAACCCCAGACGGCACCTGCATTAGGGACTACATTCACGTCGTCGACTTGGCACTTGCCGCCAAACTGGCACTAGAGAAGATGAAAAGCTCGAACCATAACATCTTCAACCTAGGCAATGGTGATGGATTCTCCAATCTCGAGGTCATCGATGCAATAAAAAATGTGACAGGAAAGACTCCAAAGGTTGAGTTTGCACCTCGTCGCCAGGGCGATGCACCGAGCCTTGTCGCCTCAAGCAAAAAAATAAGACAAGAGCTCGGATGGGTTCCCACTAAGCCCGACCTAGAGGAGATGATCTTAGATCTTTGGAACTTCGAAAACCGTCACTAAAAGAGTATTGCCGATGGCAAAATAAACGATTTTGATTCCATTTTCGCCTTACCTAAATTTTCGACCCAAGAGGCGAATGCAACTTCGAAAAAATCACCCAGGCACGCAATTGAAGCTCCCTTTGATCTAACCCTATTGCGCTGTTCGTGAACCCGCCGAAAGTTGGCCGCTCAACTTCGAAGAGGACCTTCGAAGGGCATTTGACTTGAATAGCCCAGCTTTAACTAGCGATTCAAACGCCATGAAACAATGTCGCCAGCTTATGGTCTATCTTCTCGCCTCAATCATTCTGGCCAATCTCCTAAAAAAGGCTGATCTTGGCCAGAATGACTCCCCTAGGAGAAAATCGCACGATTCGGAAATCAACTCTTTCGGGAGGTATTTTTGACTCGGAGTGGGGTTGCTATGCCTTATTTAGCATTAAGTGCGGAGCTTTAAATCCAAAACAGCTAAAGATCTACTTTTGCAATTGTCTCCTAGAGCTTTGTAACACTAGACACTCGACCATCTCGACCACATTAACGTATCAACTTTAAGAGATTGTTCTTGGGGGCTTTCAGTCGCCTTGAAGATGAGCCACCCATATAACGTAAAAACTTTCCAAAACTTCGCCCATGCACGCTCAAAATGTGATAAATTTAAAGGATGAGATGGCTGGATCCATATTTTCCACGCAGCCCTACTTCATTTCAAGCGCCTTAAACCTATGTAAAGATATCTAACCATGCACATGGAAGGGGAAGGCCTTGGCCAACGTAACTCTCGATCGGCTCTCAAAAACGTACGCAAACGGATATGTTGCCGTCCGCGAGCTCAATCTCGAGGTGTCTGATGGTGAATTTCTAATTCTTGTTGGACCCTCTGGCTGCGGTAAGACCACAGCACTACGAATGGTCGCAGGACTTGAGACGATAACTTCGGGCGAATTAAGGGTAGGTGGCAAGCGAGTCAACGAAACATCACCCAAAGAGCGCAACATTGCGATGGTCTTTCAGAACTACGCGCTATATCCCCATATGACCGTAGCCGAAAACATCGGCTTTGCGCTCAAACTTCAAAAGCTCTCCAAGGACCAGATAGAGGCGAAAGTCAAAGAAGCAGCCGCCAAGTTGAGTCTGACAGAGTATCTAGATCGAAAGCCCGCTCAACTCTCAGGGGGTCAACGCCAAAGAGTTGCAATGGGACGAGCCCTTGTCAGAGATCCTGCAGTCTTCCTAATGGATGAGCCCCTATCGAATCTGGATGCAAAATTGCGGGTTCAGATGAGAGCAGAGGTCTCTAGAATACAACGTGCCCTTGGTACTGCTACTATCTATGTAACCCACGACCAGGTGGAAGCAATGACAATGGGCGACAGGGTTGCTGTTATGAACGGCGGCATCCTCCAGCAGATTGATACGCCTTCTGCCCTATACAACTCTCCAAAAAACTTATTTGTAGCTGCTTTTATCGGCTCACCATCCATGAACCTCTACCACGCAACTATCGCAGGAGACCTAACAAACCTGACGATTGGATCACAGAAGCTAGCACTTTCTCCTGGCCTTTTGAAGAAACATTCCACGTTGACGGAGTACCGCGATCGTAAAGTAATAGTTGGAATCCGCCCGGAGGATCTCGCGCTGAATTCGAGTAGTCAAGAAGCAACCAACCGCCTTCGGGTCAAAGTTGACATATCTGAAGTTCTCGGCTCGGAGATACTCGCCCACTTTCAGATAGAGGCGACATCCGTCAAGGTGGAGGGCGAGACCCCAGAAGAAGATAAATTAGATGAAATTCAACTCGACAACCCGGGCAATAAATACGCTCGAGGAGTCGCTCGGCTTTCACCCGACTTGGACGTTACTGCGGGAAGCTATATCGACCTTACCGTCAATATAGAAAAACTCCACTTCTTTGACCCAGATTCAGGGGATGCAATCTAGCCGCACGGCCACTTGGTGTTGGAAATGTCAATTCCAACACCAAGTGGCCATAGGCCGGCCACGACATAGGCCGGCCACGAAAAAATATCTCGATCAACACCAAGTTACAGCATCAATCATTTAGATTGCCATAGATCTCCCTTGATATCCGCATTTTGCACCCAACTGCGTTAAAATGCGAAAAAATGCTGTTGCCCATGAATTGCAACCTAATTCTTGCTCGCGACTTAAAGGGCATTTTTGAACATGGGTGAGTAATGCCATGGCGAACCAGTCTCAAAGTCCGAGATCTTTAGCAATGATCTCTTTCATAATCTCAGAAGTACCGCCGTAGATTGTCTGAACTCGGGCATCTACATATGCGCGGGCTACTGGAAATTCACGCATATAACCATATCCACCAAACAACTGAACCGCTCGATCGACGACTCGCAGTTGCATCTCAGTAGTCCAAAGCTTCACCTTGGCTGCTCTACCTGGGGACAGCGCGCCCCTCAAATGGCTAAATAAACAATCTTCAACATAGGTCCTACCAACGTCAATATCAGTGGCAAGCTCAGCTAACGTAAACTTCGAACTCTGAAAGCTGCCTATGGCTTGTCCAAATGCAAAACGTTCCTTGGTATAAGCGAGCGTCAAATCAAAAACGCCTTCGGCTGCTCCCACGGCTCCAAGGGCGAGAGAAAGCCGCTCTTGTGGCAGATTCCGCACCAAATAATAAAATCCCCTATTGACCTCTCCGAGTAAATTCTTAGCGGGCACTCGTGCATCCACAAAAGAGAGCTCGCTGGTATCTTGGGAATGAAGTCCTATCTTGTCCAAATTCCTACCGCGAAAAAAACCCGGCGTGGCTGATTCAACGACCAAAAGCGAAAGCCCTCTATGTGGATCCGGCGACGTTCGTACAGCCACGACTATCAAATCAGCATTTTGACCATTGGAGATAAAGGTCTTTGCACCATTTAGGATAAAGTAGTCCCCGTCCCTATGAGCGCTAGTCGAAATTCCCGACAAATCACTACCTGTGTTGGGTTCCGTCATTGCTATTGCTATCACCGACTCACCAGCCACGATAGATGGCAGCCACCGCTCCTTTTGTTCATCATTGGTTAGATCTGTAAAATATGGTAGGACGACATCATTTTGAAGGCTCAAAGCGAGTGCAACCCCGGCATAACCTCCATTTGAAAGGCCACGATTCAAGATTGCGTTGTAGCGAAAGTCATTGACTCCCGCGCCACCATACTCCTCTCCGACACCAAAAGCCAATAAACCCTGCCGGCCTGCCTCCAAAAAGAGAGTTCGGTCGATTATACCTTGCTGCTCCCATCTTTGATAGTGCGGCTCAACACTTCGAGCTATAAATACCTCAACGATCTCACCAAACGCCTCGTGCTCAGCGTCATAGTCGACATTTGAATTATTCTTCATTTCAATCCTCTAAATCCAATCATGGGAATGACAATTGCGATCGAAGCTGTTCAGTTCCTTTTAGGTTTCGACCCTTTGGTAGCAACCCTAGCTTTGATAGGAGCCTTCATAAAAGCTTTTAACTATATAGATGAAGGAAATGATGGAGCGCGCTTTTCGCGCAACGCCGCCACACCTTCTACGACATCCGGACCCATAAAGGTCAACATCTCATATGCAGCAGAGGTATCAAAGATCTGACCCGCATTACGCAACCATCCATTTATTGCTTTCTTGGTCAACCTAATCGCATCTTGCGAGCCCTTAGCCAACCCATCGGCGACGCGTAACGCCTCATCTAGGACCTCTTGTTTTGGAAGCGCTTTGGAGACCATTCCAATCCTCTCCGCCTCCTCACCCGTGATCATCTCTCCTGTAAGAAGGTAGTAACGCGCTCTTGCTATCCCTCCAAGCAATGGCCACAAAATTGATGCATGATCTCCCGCCGCCACGCCGAGCTTCACGTGTCCATCACCTATCTTGGCATCTAGAGCACAGATTGAGATATCAGCCAAGAGTGCAACCACTGCACCGGCACCGACTGCCACTCCATTTATGGCCGATATTATGGGCTTCTCGCAGTTGATTATGTTGTAAACCATATCGCTCATCTCACGCAACATGTGATTTACTCTCTCATAGTTACCGGCCATATTCAAGACCATATCCAGATCGCCTCCGGCGCTAAAAGCCTTTCCCGATCCAGTAATAACTGCAACTTTTGTTAAATGATCCTCAGAAACATCCCGCCATATTCGCGCTAGCTCACCGTGGCCAATTTCATTAGTAGCGTTAAATTTCTCAGGTCTATTTATAGTTATTAACAGTACTCCATTTTCTTTTCGTTCGAATAAAAGATACTCATACTTCGAAAAATACATAAAACCTCAACCTTACTTTAGAACTCTATAGTTGTCTGCGAGATGAACATCGCTAACCCATAATTAATAGAACACTTAGAACCAGAGATAGATATCATCGATGGAGGTCTTAAACCATATCTGCAATTGAACTTCGATCATAGGTATCTCCGCAAATAAATAATCCAACGGGTAAGATAGCATAAAGTCATCGTTGCGACCAGTCCAAAAGAAATATCCAAACCATTGATTCGACAAAACGGGTCAAACTGGACGAAAAAGAATCTAAAATCAGGATCGAATCCAAGACAAAGGTCTTCCTTCAGTAAGATTCCAAACAGTCATGGAAACAATTACAGCCTTAAAAATATGCATCATTAATCGATCTTTTTATCAAAAATAGCGTCATATTTAAAATCCACCGAACGGCAATCAGAAAAACTAAAGGCAAAAATCATGCAATCATATCTGCGATGTCCATAGATGGGCCTGACGCCAACAAACTTTAAATTGACAACTTCACCCAAAATGACAGCACTAATTATGATTTTCCAACCTAATTAATTAGTCCATCCTCATCAAGGAGTGTGTAAAACGACAGAAACTAACCCAGAAAAAACATGACAATTTCGCAAAAGAGTAGTTGTCCGCGATTCTCTTTGAATAAGCAACTTTAGTAATAATCAATAGATCATAAAGGATCGATCTACATTATCTTAAATATTTAAATATCTAATCATACCCTTGCGACCGAACGCAAAAAATCCAAGTACCGCTTAGCGAGGACGTCCCAGGAGAAGTTTTGCCGTATATAACGCTTGCCATTTTTCGCCAAGAGGTCGCGATATTTTCTATTCTCCAACAAAACATGAAGAGATTCCTCGAATGTCCCATAATCCTCAAAAGACAATGCACCCCTTGAAGAACGAGCCAGTTCGTAAGTTGCAGCACAATCCCTATTGACAATTACAGCCTTGGATGCATTCCAAGCTTCAAGAAGGACAATACCAAATGACTCATATGCTGATGGAGATATCACAATCGTGGCCTTTTCCAACAGCTCCGCCTTGTCCGCTTCCGAAACCTCTCCCAAGTATCTCACATCCACAAATTCCGGACCGGCCTCTGAAATCGCACCCGCGAACACAAGTTGCACTCCACTTCGGTTGCGAACCTTGTATTCATGAAAGAGTCTTGCCAGAAGCACCGATCCCTTTTTCGCTTCCACGCGCCCCAAACAAAGGATGAACTCCTTCCCGTTCAATCCAGACCGCTCACACACATTACCCCTGAGACCTTCATAAGTCCGAAAACCCATGCCAAGATCGATACTCTTCTTGGAGGCGACTCCAAATCGCCGCTCGACGATGGCGCGCTCGGCATAAGTATGATAAACAAGACCCTGAACCTTAGCGAATACATCTCTGTAGATAGCTAGATCTATAATCGGCTCATCGTGAGCTGCAGGATGAAGGACGCTGGGTACTGGACAACTGAGTACTCCCTGTACCGTTGTATGGTAGAGGTAGGGATAAAAAACTACAACATCAGAGTCACAGGTTGCTATCGACTCAATAAGTTGATTTGATACTGGCCCTTGCCAATTGATCAAATCCAATGATTCTTGTCGGCTAAAAGACTTAGGCGCTGACAGCATCCTTCGCGAAATATATTCAAAGTCGCTTCTACGGCCAGCATCGATGGAGAATCGTTCAATGGAGACATTGTTTAGCAACGACGATCCCGGGGGAAGGTTATTCGACCAATCAAGATGAGATAAAGCCGTGGTAGTAAGGACATTTACCTCTAGCTCTTCGCGTGTTGCCAAGGCTTCAGCCAACATCCGAGCCGCATTTTCTGCTCCGCCAAATACTTCTTTGCCATAACGTGGAACTACAAAAGTTACTCTAAACTTCGACGAATGCATCGATCAATCTCTACTCGAGTTGACCAATGGTTGCGAGCCTAAAATACCATTGGAGCCTTTATCGGCTATGAGCGAAGATGGTCTTGAAAAATCTCCTAGCCCATCAAGACCACATTCCGAAAGTAACTTCTCTAAAACTTTATCCAAGATAGCTACAGTCTCAGAAGGAGCAAGCTCCATAAGGCGACTTCGACCAAGTTCAGCCATCGCGCTCGAAAGAGAATATGAGTTGGTGATCTCATGCGCCCAAGAAGCAACTACTATCGGATCCCGAGTATCTAGGACAATGCCACCCTTGCCCACAGTCTCTGGAACCGCCGCCTTACCATAAGCTAGAACTGGCAATCCATGAAACATTGCCTCCACGAGCGGCATGCCAAACCCCTCGTGTTCAGAAGCAGATATAAACAAATCCGCCATTGCATAAAAGCTCGCTAGCTCTTTAGGTGATACACCAAGGACAAAGTTTACCCTTTTGTCTAGCCCCAATTCGACGGCGAGGCGATAGAGAGAGTCCAAATAGGCTGGATATGTTGGACGACCGACAATGTGCAGCATCGCATTGTCACCATAGATTTCTCTATGTGCACCAAGAGCCATTATTAGGTGTTCTTGTGCCTTATTGGGAACGATTCTTCCCACAAATAACCAATTAGAAAAACCCCTCTGATTGATATCCCAAAGCATCCGCTCAACTGCTGGGTCTCGTTCACCCATAAAATCAGAGGTGTCAAAGATTATAGGAACCTGTTCTACATTTGCGTATCCGCATTCAATCATATCGTTGCCATTGAAGCGGGAAGGAGCAATTCCCATTGTCGATCTTCGAGCGAGCAAAGAGAGCTCTGCGCGAGCTTGCTCCTGCCCAACCGCCCCAAGGAGATCGTAAGGCGCAAAATAGGAGGCGGGAGTCAAATTTTGATATAGAACCACAACCCTATTGGGCAGCGAATCCAAAAATATAGGAATCGGTGAAGAAGTAGCTAGGTGATAGATGAGTATATCTTGGGGATCCATCACCTTCAGATAGTCGCTATAGAAATAACCTTCCTCACCTGAAAAATTTTCAACGAGATAGATCCTAGAGTCAATGCCAACTTCCCGAATACGTCGTGTGATCGCTAACGCATTGTTAGAGGTGCCATCGCCCCGCGATAGAACTGGTATAAATTGATGAATTCCCGCCACTACTGGGTCCTACAATCCAAAATCATCTGCCAACTAAAACTTATTAATAATTGCCAGGAAGCAATCAAAAGCTAACTAGCTCCTTATAAAAACAACGGAACCAAAATCCATAGGGTAAGTAAAACACTACGCACCTTACGCTGGCGAGACGCAAACTAATTATCGGGCTTGTTCTCTTTGATACCAAAATCCGCCAACGAAGATAAAGGCGAGACTTTAGTATTATTCGCAATCACTAAATAGCCACAGCCATCCTTTGCTTCCACGACCTTCACGTGAGAAAACCCGAGTTTGGTCAAGATCGAGGTCCAAGTCGAACTAGAAAATGGGCGACCGATAGACAGATCAAACTCCATATGGTTCTCGACTTTGGAAAAGTGCTCCATCGTTGAACTCACGAGAATCAATTTGGACCCTTGATTTAACACTCTTTTCGCTCCAAAAAGCAAAGCGGTCTTTTCTTGAATTGATCCCCTATCTACAATTCCGCTTACCACCAACCCATCAAGAGATGAATTGCCGACTGCCAAGAGGTGCTCAAGGATGCTACTTTGGCGAACATCATAAGAAGCCAACTCGCCTAGATCCAAGAACTCCGTCCTAGTCTCGATCCCATAAAAATCCTTCTTCTCAGAGGCAAGTGCCTCAAGCACTTGCGCTCTTCCAAATTCGGCTACCAGGATTCGACCATTGACGTTTGTGAGTTCGCCCACAATCTCATCAACCAATGACGCATGTAAGACCAATGATGCGGTTACTCCGACGATATCGAGCTTGGGCGATTCAATGGTAACGGCCTTTTCCTCTAACGCAGTCAAACGATGATCGACTACCGTCAAAAGCCGCATTAAATTCGATGTAAAATTATTGAATTGTTGTGCCATGTAATTGAGGTACCAGGCCATTGCCATACGTAATACCTTTTTTACATAGGAAACTCCCGGCTTAGACGATCCAGTGGGCACATCTACATCCATGTAGGCAACACGATCGGTGATAAGAAGTATCTTTTCGAAGTCCGCTTTAGAGTGCCCACTTCCAATTGGCTTTAGCGACTCATAGTAGCCATTTACGCGAGCCAAAAGAGAAGGTGGATATGCGCCAGAGGCTCTAAGGGTTTTTACGCGGGAATCGATCTTAGCCTGCATCTCCTCCACGAATGCGAGCGCCTCGGCCGTTTCGGTGCTTTCATTTGTAATCGCTACAGCTTCCGCGAGATATCCCTGCACCCTCTCGCTGGAAAACTCTGGATCAACTTTGCTGGTCTCGTTATCTTGAGATCGTGGTTCTGCCTTGCCCAAAACGATTTCCCACCTTATCCGCCTAAACATTTGCTCATTAAAAGCATATGTAGGAAGTTTAGTTGAAGCGCCACCAGAACAATTGGCCCTACTTGTCTTCTCCTGGATAAAGGGGCACAAAACCAGAATCAAGTAAGACTATGACTTGGTTAGAAGGTTCAAAGACGCCACCTTGTGAGATCATAAAATTTACCCAAAATCTGTTATCTTTCCAAAGCTGAACTATCAGGAACTTTTATTACAAAAGGCTTCAACTGAGAAAGCCGCCGATTCATAACGAGAAACGCGCTAAGGGACAATAATCTACGCCCAACGCTGACCTCGCCGAATCATTACGGCTTAGTCAACGTTGGGCGCATTATCAAGGCAACCAGATATCAAAAGCTAGGGATACTATTCGTGTTTTCTAAGCTCTCGGCGGGCGATAGTCATGCGATGCACCTCGTCTGGACCATCGGCCAGCCTCAATGTCCTTTGACCGGCGTACATCCTTGCCAACGGAGTATCTTCGCTAACGCCAGCGCCCCCGTAAACTTGAATAGCACGGTCAATCACCCTAAGAGCAACATTAGGTGCGACCACTTTGATCTCAGAGACTTCGGTTCGCGCCCCTTTATTTCCAACGGTATCCATCAGCCAAGCTGCATACAATGTCAAAAGCCTAGCTTGGTCAATCTCTATTCTAGAATCCGCAATCCAAGTCTGAATTGTGCCTTGCTCTGCCAAAGTTTTACCAAAGGCCACTCTGCTTCGTGCTCGCTTGCACATAAGTGCTAAGGCTCTCTCTGCGGCACCTATGGAACGCATCGTGTGATGGATGCGCCCTGGTCCTAAACGAGCTTGAGCAATTGCGAAACCGCTACCCTCTTCTCCAAGAAGATTCGATATTGGAACCCGGACGTTGTCGTAGTGAATCTCTCCGTGGCCCTCCCTGTCGGTATAGCCAAATACTGTCAGGTCTCTGATCAACTTAACCCCAGGGGTATCCAGAGGTACCAAAATCATAGATTGCTGCTGATAAGGAGAGGCCTTGGGATCGGTCTTACCCATAACTATTGCCACTTTACAACGCGACGATGAGGCTCCAGAAGACCACCACTTGCGCCCATTTATAACGTATTCGTCACCATCTCGGGTAATCGAACATTCGATATTGGAAGCATCACTCGAGGCTACCGCTGGTTCGGTCATAGAAAAACACGATCGGATCTCGCCATGAAGCAGTGGCCTCAACCACTCTTCCTTCTGTTCCTCTGTTCCAAACATTGTGAGGATTTCCATATTCCCCGTGTCTGGAGCGGCACAATTGATCGCTTCTGGTGCCAAATGGCTACGCCCTGAAATCTCCGCAAGTGGCGCATAGTCGAGATTAGAGAGTCCCTCGGTCCATTCAGTCTTGTGTGGCAAAAACAAGTTCCACAGACCTCGCGAGCGAGCTTGGCTCTTCAAATCTTCAATTATCGGAGGATAAAAATGAGGATCACCAGAGCTTCTCATTTGCTCCTCGTACACCTCTTCAGCTGGGTATACAGCTTCGTCCATGAAGGCCAAAAGACGATTTTGTAGGTCCTTTGCCTTCGGGCTATATTCAAAATCCATAGTCATTACCCCGGATATATCAGTCTCTTACAGATCGAAGCATACAACCAACACAAAGGTTCGTTTGGGTAAATCTGAATTCGATCAAATTAGTTAGGAGATCTCAAGAAGAAAAGTTACAGAGAAAGATTACATAACCATGACATCCCTGTATCAAAGGCAAAATCACTAGTGCGTAATTCAGAATCAAGCGCGTAATCAAAAAACTGCCGACCCCAAATCAAGACAAGGCAAATTTAATCCAAAAAAAACGGCCAACTCCTCTAGGCTGTGCCAATGTTCGATCGTAGGAAGAAAGAGCTAGCGCCAATAATTTCCAACCACTCGAACAAATCAGCCACCCTAGACTTTGGACCTCAAGCAAAAGGCAACATTTGTGATCTCAATGATGGCTAAAACGGCCTTCAAGTCGAAATAGTGTTCGAGCTAGGGCTATATCCATGTGGCAAAGTATCTCCAAATTTGGAGTCATTTGAGCTTAGACCATACCGCCGTCATAGCAGAGACAAAAGTCATAGTATCCTGAGCACCCGATATCGCATATTTATCTTCGATCAAATAGAAGGGCACACCGCTTACACCAATCGAGGCAGCAAAAGATTCGTCTCGTCGGACCTCTATGGCAAACTCATCGCTCCCTAAAACTTCACTCACACGCGAGAAGTCCATTCCAGCGCGACTGGCCATGCTAGCGAGTTGTTCATGATCCGAAATCAATGCACCATCTTCGAAGTATCCTTTCATCAAAGATTCCACCATCTCTTCTCCAAGGCCACTTTTGATGGCCAACTGAACCAGACGGTGAGCATCGAAGCTATTTGTAGGCGACATCTTCTCAAAGTCGAAGTCAATTCCAAGTTCCACGCCAATATTTAGAAGATTCTCATTGAAGCCCCTAGCCTCTTCGAGCGTAACGTTGTACTTTTTCGAAATCAGCTCAACAATCGATGCACCTGAATAAAGTTGCGCACCTGGGTCGAGCTCGAAGCTTCTATAGGAGATAACGACATCGTCACTATGGTCGAAATAGGTAAGCGCCTCATCTAGTCGCCGACGCCCAACGAAACACCATGGACAGACTATATCTGCGAAGATCTCGATTTTCATTTACACGTCCATAATTGTCATACTTATTTCTAATAAAGATAACTAAGCATATGGTTCTTTTAGTCCATTGATCAAAATAATCATCGTTGCTCAGCGCGCTTGCCCTAGTATTAAATTACTCAGAGCCGTCACGGCACCAAGCGAGGTGGGAGTCTGGAACTTTCTTTAGTCAAGATTCACAAAATGAGATAAAATCAACTCGTAGATCTATAGTCAACTCTGATATCAAGGTACCAATTGCAATCAACCGTTACAAGATTCCTTACGAATTGATAATGACCCGAACAAATCAGACCCATCAACCCCAATTTGCACTAACGGTCGACCTGGCGATCTTTACCGTGAATTATGGAAAACTCTGTGTGCTTTTAATTTGCAGAGGCGAGGATCCTTTCTCGAATTACTGGGCACTTCCAGGTGGATTTGTCCTTCCCGAAGAAGATGTTGAAGATGCCGCCCGGCGCGAACTCACCGAAGAAACTGGGTTAGACGCAAGTGAAATGCACCTCGAACAACTAGGAACCTACGGCAACCCAAAGCGTGATCCCAGGATGAGAGTCGTCTCAGTAGCACACGTGGCTCTTGTGGCAAACTTAGATCGACCAGTTGCCGGAGGAGATGTGTCTCAAGCAAAGTTTTGGCCCGTGGATTCACTGGCACTTGGACGCGGTGACAAGGCAGAGAGGATCCCGCTGGCTTTCGATCATGACACTATTGTCACGGATGCTATCGAACGCGTTCGATCAAAATTGGAATACACAACACTAGCGACCGCATTCGTAAACGAGCCATTCTCACTAGCCGACATCCGAGGAGTTTACGAGGCAGTTTGGGGCAAGGCTCCTGATGTTGCCAACTTTCGACGCAAAGTGCTCTCAACCAAAGGGTTTGTCCTTCCTGCTGGCAAGGCAGGAGTCCCAGGAAACCGCGGAGGCAGGCCCGCTGCTCTTTATCTTCGGGGGTCAGCAACTCACCTTCACCCGCCAATTTTACGCTCTGAAATCAACACCTAGCACGGGAAGTCCAAAAGAGTCCGTAAAAGTTTCAAAGACCAACCATCACATACGCAAACCACGCTTTTGCGATCGGTCTCAAGCAAAGCTGCTGTTCATCGAACAAATCTTCAATAAGAGAGTAATAAAAAGAGGTCTCATTGCAAACTCCAAAGAGTCGAGACACCTTTTCGCCCATCGTCCCCGATGGTGTTTTTTGGTACATGGCTAAAAATAAGAGGCTCAAGAAGAGGCGTGCTCCGACTGCAATAAAGATTCGTCGGGGAGTCAAACTCTGTGGGTCTAATCAATTCGTCATAAGAAGATCATCCTTATTCATCAGAAAATTAGATCAACGCTCTAATTGGAGGGGACTTTAGTGTTTCGGTCCATCATGGAAGTAGAAGCCGCTAGCCATAATACTTCAGGACGTTTTGAAACGCTTCAACCGAAGCTGGCTTTGTAAATCATTGATCCAAGGCAATTGACACAAATATGCTTTTTGATCCGACAGATTGAAAATTCGAGCAATCGATCCAAAAAAGCCAAGCTAGAAAGAACGATCAGGAGAACCGAAAAATAGCAGCTTCTGGATCCTATTTTATAAGCTTGATGACATTGAACATTGGCAGATATAGTGAGATCACCATAGAACCGACGACCCCTCCCAGGACCACAATCAGGACCGGCTCCAAAAGTGATGAAAGTGATGCAACCATCGCCTCGACTTGCTCGGCGTAAAAGTTCCCTATTTTGGCCAACATTGTATCAACTTCGCCAGTCTCTTCCCCTACTGCCACCATCTGTGTAACCATAGGAGGAAATATATCATGTTGAGCCATTGTCGTCGAAAGTGAAACTCCCTGTTTCACACCGTTTTGCATTGCAGAAATAGCGGATTCAAAACGCGTATTATTAGCTGTTCCCTTGGTGATATCGAGTGCCTCCAGAAGCGGAACTCCCGATCGAACTAACGACGATAGTGTACGACAGAATCTAACCACCGCTGATTTATGTAGAAGTTTGCCGAAAATCGGCACCTTCAGAACCAACTTATCCTTTACAATCCGCCCCTTTTCGGTGCGAATATACCTACGTAATAGGTATATGAGGAGAGCGACAACTAGTGCCACTTCCAAAAAGTAGGAAACCATGATATGGGAGATGTCAAGCAATATCAATGTTGGGGTCGGAAGCGTGCCATGCAAGGATGCAAAGATCGACTTAAATTGAGGAACTACAAACAGAAGCATCGCCGTCAAAATCAAAACAACCAAGATCAACACCGCAACAGGATAGGTCATCGCCGATTTAATCTTGCGACGAATCGAGGCTGCATTCTCTAAAGTGGTGGCCAGATCGAGAAGAACGCGATCCAAAACACCACCGACTTCGCCGCTTCTCACCATCGACACAAAGAGACGATCGAAGATCTTTGGATGCATAGCCAAAGCAACCGAGAGCGATGAACCCCTCTCGATCTCCTGTCGAATCTTGACTAGAGCAGTCGCTAGTGTCTTATTTTCAACCTGAGTTGAAAGAATTACAAGCGAGCGCACCAACGGCAAGCCCGCTGAAATCATAGTTGCAAACTGTCGGGAAAATGTTGCTAAATCGTCAGCACTGACACGATCAGAGATACCAGGAATCCGAATCTCCATCGAGAGAGCAACCGTATTCTTGGATTTGACTGAAACGGGAAGATAGCCCATCTCATGAAGGCGTTCGGCTACCCTGCCTTCACTCTCTGCATCGATCACACCGGATATCTTTCCGCCGGTCTTTCGATCACGTGCTTGGTATTCAAAAGTCTTCACAACCGCACCTTCAAATATCTCGGGGAATATTCCACACTTACTCTTTCGACCGCTTGGAATGTGAACCTGTAATAAAAACCCGAAATCGCATCACCACGGATCTCAAAAATTCGTATAGACGCTATCAATACCGTTGTAAAATCGTTTATGCTTTCGCATCTCCAAGAAAGGTCATCTTAACCAAAATCTGCCAGTTGCTCTAGTGGAGACAGCTAGATCCCCCGTTTTTACTAAGGCTATCGCTCAACCTAAAACCCCCCAGAGACAGATAATCCAACTCCTCCGCGAGAAAAACGCTGGAATAGCGTTTCTGATCCAAAAGTCAAGCTTGGCACCTCGAAAATGCTATAACCACTCAAAAAGAGTCACCACGGCGATTTCAAGATATAGCCGTAGTCCTTGTGACAAAAGTGAAAAGTTTTTTATCACTCATAGATTGCCACTATCGACGTTACGACAGCCTTGTGTCTTGGGACGGACAACCACCCCTGATATCGCTTTGGTAGATCAGCTTTGGCTGAATTCTTGGACTATTTTGGGTAACTTGATAGATGCGAATCTTCGTGTCAGTGATGTTATAAATCCATAACCACTCAAACCAACGCCATCGGATCAGCTCCTCAACCCAACAGAGCAAAATGAAGGTGGCTTATCTACCAAAACAAGGAGTCAACTTGACAAGCAAGGCAAGATCCTCCGCTACAGGATCAAAATATTATCGATCGACTCTCTTTCTGGTCCCGTTGACATGCTTAGTGCAAACCCCTACCTATCTCCGATGGGTACCCAGATTTTAAAGACGCGTCTTAGAGTCAAACGCCATTTCCACCCAAAGGCGCCAAGATGGTCTTAAGCGCCCCTGCGTAGCTGAGAAGGGGAAGAGTTGGAAGAAGAGAGTAGCCTGCGGAGTTCGTCGGGGTTCGAAGAGCCCCTCAGTGCCGCTTCGGGCGTTACCGTTCTAGCCCTTACAAGCTGAGCGAGCGCCACTTCCATGGTCTGCATGCCAAAGGCTCCACCGGCTTGCATGGATGAATAGATCTGGTGGATCTTTGCCTCTCGAATCAAATTGCGTATAGCTGGAGTAATTACCAATACCTCCGCTGCAACCGTCCGGCCATGCCCGCTTGCCAGCGGTAAGAGTTGCTGAGTAACGATCCCTTGAAGGCTCGAAGCAACTTGTACTCTGACTTGGGATTGCTGATGCGATGGAAAGACATCTATAATTCGATCTATAGCCTGTGGGGCGTCCTGAGTGTGAAGGCTCGCATATACAGCATGACCCGTCTCAGCGGCAGTGAGCGCCATTGAGATCGTCTCATGATCGCGCAACTCACCAACTAGTATGACATCGGGATCCTGACGTAATACATGACGTAACGCTTCCGCAAAGCCAAAGGTGTCCTCGCCAACTTCTCTTTGATTGATCAACGCCTTCTTGTGGCTATGCAAAAACTCAATCGGATCCTCGACCGTCACTATATGGCACTCACGGGATGCATTTATACTATCAACGAGCGAGGCAAGTGTAGTTGACTTGCCTGAGCCAGTAGGGCCGGTGACCAAAACCAAACCCCTTGGGATATCCGCAAATGAAGAAACGACCTTAGGTAAACCCAAACTTTCCAGAGTGGCGATCTTGTCGGGAATCGATCGCATAACTGCACCCAGACTGGAGCGCTGCATGAATACATTTACCCTAAAACGCCCAATTCCCGCAACGCCATAGGAAACATCAAGCTCACGGCTGGCTTCAAAGCGATCCCGCTGCGAATCAGTGAGTATGGAATAGATCAATTCCCTTATAGTTTGCGGCTTTAGAATTGGATATTGATCGAGCCTTATCAGTCGACCATCAACCCTTATTGTGGGACTCGCCCCAACGGTCAAATGGAGGTCTGATCCTCTTTGGTCGGATGTAACTCGCAATAATTCAGCAATTGAGGGTATCGACGCATCCATCCGCGCCATCGATACTAAACGATCCGAAACGCCAATTGATTTAGAATCGGATTCACCTTGAGAAAGAGGATTTGACTCCTCGAACTCTTTAGATATCGCCGATCCAAAGATCGAGGTGGCAATCTCCACCATTGATGATCGAGATACTTGGACCATATCAATGCCATAGCCGACCAAGGCACTCTTGAGCTTCGAAATCACACCGTCAGAGTAAGGATCCAAAGTCGAGATCTGCAGCCTCCCGTCGACGACCAAGAACGGGACCACCCAGAATCGTTTAAACAACTCCAAAGAGGCGAGCTTATCCACCATTGAAGATCGAACCACAGAAGGTCCATCGCTATATTTTACGGAGTTGGATTCAGAGACGGTGGCCAAAAGATTATCATGAGACAACTGAAATTCTCGAGCCACAATGTCTACGAATTCAATCACACCCGAAGAATCTTTGGTTAGCCCCTCCAAGCGATCCGGATCTGAGATCCCATCCCGGACTAATGCTGCAATCGCCTTTGTCTTATCTAGCACCTAGGTCTAATCCTTGACTCATGAAACAACTCTAAATATCTCATCCAAAGTTGTATTTCCGCCTAAAACCTGCCGCAATCCAGCAACCTTCATGGGTATCATTCCTTTGGCCATTGCCAAATCGCGAATATCATGGCTATTACCATTCCCAGCAATAAGACGCTCTACGTCATCAGTTACCACGAGAACTTCATGAATTGCAAAGCGTCCCTTGTAGCCCGTATTAGAACAAACACCACATCCCTCGGCCTTGTACAAATTCGGAGGTACTTCAAGCCCCCAGCGATCAAGATTAAGAGGAGCGAGCTCAGCTCTAGTTGGTGCATAGGCCACTTTGCAATTATCACAGAGACGCCGCGCTAGACGTTGAGCCACAATGCAGTCAAGTGCGCTTGAAACCAGATAGGGCTCCACGCCCATCTCAATCAAGCGAGCAGGAGTGGATGCCGCATCATTTGTGTGAAGAGTGGACAGAACTAGGTGGCCAGTTAGCGCTAACTCCGTCGCGATAACCGCAGTCTCTTGGTCTCGAATCTCGCCAACCATGACGATATCTGGATCTGAACGCAAAATCGATTTCAGGGCTGATGCAAAGTTGAGGCCAGCCTTATAGTTGACTTGAACCTGGTTGATGCCTGGAATTCTATACTCAACCGGATCCTCAACCGTAATCAAGTTTTTCTCTGGCGAATTCAAGACATTCAGCGTTGCATATAACGTGGTGGACTTACCAGAACCGGTAGGTCCAGTAACTAAAATTGTTCCGTAGGGCTTTTTGAAAGAGGCTTGATAGAGCGCCAAGGAGTCCGACAGAAACCCCAGATCTGCCAAGTCCATCATCGCAGTAGCGTTCTCTAAAATTCGAAGCACTACCTTCTCGCCATAATTGGTTGGAAGGGTAGCAACTCGAAGATCAATCGATCGGCCCCCAATAACTCCTGAAATCCGCCCATCCTGAGGCACTCGCCGCTCGGCAATATTAAGATCCGCCATTATCTTGATGCGTGAGATAATCCCTGCTTGCAGATTCTTTGGAAGCATCGACACTTCGTGAAGCACTCCATCAATACGATGCCGAAGCCTAACTCCATCTGCTTGTGGCTCCACATGAACGTCGCTAGCCCGATCGTTTACAGCTTGAGCAATTGTCGCATTTACTAACTTTACGATCGGTCCTTCTTCGGCCACCTCTTTGAGTGCAGAGGCATTTTCATGACTAGACGAATCGGCAACCTCAGCGGCCGCTATGGCATTTGCCTCTACGGATTCATTTCCGATTCCAACCATACGATCGATAGTTGAAAGCACGGCAGTTCTTGAGGCGACAACAAGGACAATATCCCTACGAATATATGCTCGAAAGTCGTCAATTCCCTGCACATTGTTGGGGTCGGCCGCTGCCACCACCACCCGCGCATCCCTAAATGAAATAGGAATCATCTCATGCTTGACTGCAAGATTACGTGTTATCAAAGATGAAGCAGCTGGGTCAACGGATATTCTATTTAGATCTACGAATTCTAGCCCCAAACGTGTAGCTAGGATCTTTCCAAGAATGGCTTCGTCGACTAAGTTGTTCTCGATCAATACCCGTGACAGGGGTACGTTACGCCTTCTCTGTTCGTCTGCAGCCTTGTGAAGGTTCTCCTCCGAGACCACGCCATCTTGAAGCAAAAACCGAGCTAAGGGGGAAAGGATACCACCTACCCCACTCTGGCGAGCGCTTTGATTACGTTCTAACTGCGTTGAAGGTGGGACCGGGAAAGTCATCAACTTCATTTTCGTCAGTTACTAACCAAAACTTCAACACTATTTGTGAAGTCGAAGCGAATACTCAGCTTCGGCGCAGAGTTTCGGCTTTGGCCGCAGCTCTCATCTCTTCAAGCGGCGGCTCAACTCCCGTCCAAAGTTCAAAGGCTATCTTTGAAAGTTGCACCAACATAGAGACTCCTGAGCCACCTTCTAAATGCTTGGACGCAGCCACTTCCATCAGGGGTGTCTGCACCGGATAATAGACTATGTCGTAGACAAATTGACCAGATGAAAGCTGGTCAGGGGTGATAGGACTCAAACCACTAAGTTGAGTACCAGCCATTCCAACCGGGGTCGCATTGATTACGATATCGGCTCGCGCAATATCGGCGGGGACTCCCACAAAGCCTACTGATCCAGCTAGCTCTGCTGCAACTGCAGCTGTCGAGAGGTTTCGCGACACCACGTATACCTCACCAACCCCAGCCTCACCTAGAGCTAGGCAGATCGCCCGTCCGGCACCGCCGCTACCGATCACTGCCACAGATTTGCCTTTAACTGAAATACCATGATCTTCTCGAAGAGCTTCGACCAAAGCTGGGCCATCGGTAGAATCACCAATGAGCTGATCACCTTTTCGATAGACCACATTTACACTCTGCAGTAAACGAGCACGCTCTGTTACCGAATCGAGAAAAGGTATGATCTCCTTCTTGAGAGGCATTGTCACCGACAGTCCCTGGATCCCAAAGATACGCACGGCCGCCATCGCGCTCTCTATATCTTGGCGTGCGACCTTAAAACCCACATATACGATGTCCAAACCCAAGCGTCTTATAGCTGCATTGTGAATCACCGGAGAAAGCGAATGATCCACAGGGTCACCTATTACGGCTAAAACTTTAGTGGCTCCGGTGGGCCAGGCCCACGATGATAGGTGAGCCTCAACTTCAAAATTTGTCATCCTAGCCCTCTCTGGCCAGCTAAAGCTTCATTAGCTAACTGCTGACTATAGGTTGTTGAAAATGCCTCTGCTCCATTTGAGCTAACAGTTACGAAATATATCCACGGCCCACTTGCAGGATTTAGCGCTGCGTGAATAGCGCTTTCTCCAGGAGCGCTGATGGGCGTTGGTGGCAATCCAGGATTCAAATAAGTATTATACCGGGTAGCCATCTTAAGTTGTTGATAAGTAGGCGAACCACCAGTCAAGCCAAGTCCATAGAGAACAGTCGAATCAAACTGCAGGTTCATCGGTATAGCGAGCCGATTGTATATCACCCTAGCAACCTTGGCGTAGTCCCCACTCAACAAAGCTTCACGCTGAATCAAAGATGCGACTATCAAAACCTGATAGGCGCTGATGGAATCAAACCTGGTGCTTGGCGATAGACCTGCCTGAGAAGCAACTTTTGTGGTCTCATCCAGCATCTCTTGGATCAATTGACTATCGGGCTCATTTGGAAGAACAAAATATGTGTTAGGGCTCAAAAGACCCTCCAAATTTGTCGAACCAGGAGGAAGAAATGGACTTTTAAAGTTGCCCTTCGATAGAGCTTTATCAAAACTCTTGAGGCTATGACCTGGAATTTTAGCAACTTGATGTGCTATTTGAGCTACGGTCATCCCTGGAATGATGGTCAGGCGATACTCATTGGCGCCACCTCGAAAGACCGAAATTACAGCTTTGGCCGACTCATTCTTATGAAAAGTATACTCACCTGGAAGAAGGGAGGGAGGAGCATTTAGCTTCAGGTAAATATCAAAATAAAAACTAGAACGAATCACTCCTAACCCTGCGAGTTCACGTCCGACAATAGAATAATTATCTCCGCTCTTTATCAAAAGATTCACGACCGAACCTTTAATTGCTCCAGATATCCCTCTTTGGTAAGAAGACCAAGCTAGGAAAGCGCTAATTATCACGATAAACACTATGGAGAGGATGCCAATGATGACCTTACCCCTAAGGGTCACTTGACGCCTTTTAGTAAGGTCGTGGTCTTCTACAACCAAAATCAGACTCCCCTTGAATACCTAGAGTTAACAGAGCGTCTTGCTGGACAGATAAACAAACTACCCTTGGAGACCTCGGACAAACCCATACTCACGAATCGTGACCATTGATAGTATCAAAATAAGAAGAAAGAATTACAGCTGCACTCGCTGAATCAACTCGGCTACGCAATTTTTTCCCTCTCTGGCCCGTTTGAGCAAGTTCCCTCGTCGCCGACCTGGTGGTCAAGCGCTCATCAACATAGACAATCTCTATTTTCCCAACGCGAGCTATCTCATTACCAATCTCATGTACCCAGCTCGAAGCGATCCCACTACTTCCATTCAAAGAAACAGGATCGCCGATTACGATCACGCTTGGATCGTAATCCATCAGATGAGACACCAACTTATCAATCTCTAACATAAGATCGCCACTCACCAGGAACGATTCGCTAGGAACAGCTACCCCAATCAAATTGTTGCCAACTGCGACGCCTACACGTCGCTTTCCTAGATCTAACGCTACATACTTAGCCACTTCAAACCTTATAAGTTACAATGAGTTGACTCAAATAGTTGACGATACCAATTCGATCTTATTTACTTGAACAAGGCTCATTGCCAGCTATTTGAGCTTTATATCTAAAGCCAAATATGTTCAACCCCTGCAGAAACAACTAGTTAGATCGACTTCTTAATGATTTGAAGGGCCTCGTCGATCTTTTCATAATTCTTGCCTCCGGTTTGAGCAAAATCTGCATTCCTGCCTACTCCTCCACCCAGAACCTTTGCTGCGCCAGCAACCGCGCTCGAGACGTCGATAGACGAATCCGGGCCTCGCGTCGCAACCAAGGCAACCTTATTTTCATCAAAGAGTGAAATTAGAGCTACAAACTTCAACCCCACATGCGACTTCAAGATGGAGGAGATCTCTTTGAGAGCATTTGGATTCTGTCCATCAAGGCGTTCAATAAGGATACCATCGTCAATCCGAGAGAAAAGGTCCTTTGTAAGTTTTGAAAGTCGCTCTCTTTCGTAGCCTGCGAGAGTCGACGTTAACTCTCTTTCTTTGATCCGCATCTGTTCCAATCTGGACAAAACCTCGGTCTCAGAGGTGCCAAGAACACTTGTAACTTGACCCAGCAAGGCAGCCTTGGCCTTTAGGTAGCTAAGCGCACCAAGACCGGTAAGTGCCTCGATACGCCGAGTGTTAGCGCCGATAGAAGTCTCTTGTGTGATCACGAAGAGCCCTATCGCACCCAATTCATCTACGTGAGTTCCTCCGCAAAACTCCATAGACGTTGAACCCGCCCGCACCACGCGGACTGAGTCGCCATACTTATCTCCGAAAAAGGCGATAGCACCCATCTCCATGGCTTCAGATTTAGAGGTTACTTTGGTCTCCACCTTTTCACTAGCCGATATGGCTTCATTGACGAGTTCTTCAACTTTAATGATCTCATCTGGCAAAAGCGGACCCCAGTGAAAGAAATCAAATCGGAGACGATCTGGAGCCACTAAAGAGCCCTGTTGCTTTACATGGTCACCTAGCACCGAACGAAGAGCGCTATGAACAAGGTGAGTAGCTGTATGATTCTTGCGAATTGCATTTCGTCGCGCCCGGTCGACGCTCATAGAAACATTCTGTCCAATTCGAAATTCACCACTTGGGATTCGAACGATATGCCTTGTCAACGATGAGAAGGCGAAATTTGTATCTAAAACTTCACCGACAACTCCCTCGGTCGAGATTACGCCAGTATCACCCACCTGGCCACCTTGCTCGCCATAGAAGGAAGTTCGATCTAAAAAGACCTCATAGAGATCGTCTTGACCTTCCGACTTGAAAATCCCAACAATTCGGCCCTGATCACCCAATGTGGAGTAGCCGCTAAAGATAGTGGGGCCAAAGCTCTCGAAAATCTCTCGATAACGGTCGTTGAGCTCGTTATCGCCGCCTTTTTCCTTACGATCCGCACGAGCACGCGTTCTCTGCTTGTCCATTTCAACTTCAAAACCCGCAGTGTCGACTTCGACCCCTCGATCCATTGCAATCTCTTGAGTCAATTCAATTGGAAAGCCATAGGTGTCGTGAAGGCGAAAAGCCGCCTCCCCAGAGATCGGCAAACCACGTTCAAGTTCAGCATCTAAAAGGTTAGATCCCGCTCTCAACGTCTTGGCGAAGCTCTTTTCTTCTCGGTCGATCACGGATTTTATGAAATCCGCTCCAGTCACCAACTCCGGATAAGCGACTCCCAAGTTATCGATAACTGCATCTAAGAGGGTGATCATTACAGACTCTACGTCTTTTATTCGCCATGCTCGAAGCGCAGCCCGCCTTATGATCCGACGCAGTACATAGCCTCTACCTTCGTTGGAAGGTATCACTCCGTCCGCCACTAAAAATGCCATTGACCTCGCATGGTCCGCCATGATCCGCAATGACACATCGACTTCTGGATCTTGACCATAGGTAGCACCAATCAAGGCCGCGCCTGCAGCCAATATAGGCCAAAGCAAATCAGTCTCATAGACAGAACCCTTACCTTGAATAACCGGAAGAATTCGCTCTAGTCCTGCCCCAGTATCAATACAGGGCTTAGGCAGTAAGTGCAAGGATCCGTCTTCGGCCCTATCGTATTGCATAAAGACCAGGTTCCAGATCTCCAGAAATCGCTCGTCCGATCCAAAAGCGGGGCCGCCGTCGGCACCGTAACTCTCGCCCTTGTCGTAATAGATCTCCGAACATGGCCCGCACGGCCCAGTATCGGCCATTTGCCACCAGTTGTCTTCATCAAGTCGCTGAATTCTCTTGGGATTTACGCCAACTTTATCACGCCAAATGGCTTCCGCCTCATCATCGCTCAAATGAACGGTGACCCAAAGGCGGTTCGGATCTAACCCTAAGACTTCGGTGACAAGTTGCCACGCATAGGGGATTGCTTCGTTCTTGAAATAGTCTCCAAAACTAAAGTTACCCAACATCTCAAAAAAAGTTAAATGCCTGGCGGTTCGGCCGATTTGATCTAGATCGTTGTGCTTGCCACCAGCCCTCATACATTTTTGAATCGAGGTGGCTCGGCTGAAAGCAGGCTGTTCTTCACCGAGGAAATACGGCTTAAAAGGAACCATCCCTGCCACTGTAAATAATACTGTAGGATCGTGAGGAATCAACGAGGCTGACGGTACCAAGGTATGACCGCGCTCTACGAAGAAATCTGTAAAGGCTTTTCTGAGTTCATTTGCTTCCATTTGAATGCATATCTTATCAGCACGCGACATGCCCTTAGTTGGAATAGTCCGATGTTGTTATACAACTCTAAAAATTACTTCCGCGAAAATTTGAGCCAGACCAGACACGACGAGTCGTCGAGTAGATTCATCCAGCGCTAAAGACAGAGGCCGAAAATGCGCCAGAGTTATATTGAAACAGAGCGAGAACTATAGTCAATTATCAATGGGTCAGAGACAAAAAAACGAACAAAAATCAAAAGACCCAAGTTTGTTTCATTTTACAAGTGTGTTTCATTTTAAATCTAAGATTCACGAACGATCTACCCTTAGGCCACTTCCTCAATCCTCCTCGATCGAGTGCGACACCCTTGTTAGAATTACGCCTGAGCTATTGCAACAAAAATTCATTCGCCTCATAAACCATAAGAACGCCAAAAAGCACCAAAGTATATGGATCTCCAGCGATCATTAGCCCCTTCAGCCATGCAAATCAAAGGGTTGTCAAAGTAATATGGCAAAGAAAAGGTCAAGCGGACTTAGGCTATAATCGCAGATTATTACAGTTAAATGCGGTGTGGCGGCTCTTTGTGGCCAGGCATCGCATCGATAATTTCTGACAGATCTATTTACAATGAAAAGTGGGCATCTCAAAAATGGGACAAGCAGTCGGCCTTAGGAGTCTCTATTGCGGTCAAGTTAGCGCAAGTGAGATAGGCAATTCCGTAACACTATGCGGTTGGGTTCAGCGAATTCGAGACCACGGGGAGCACCTAAGCTTCATCGACCTGCGAGACCATACAGGTATAGTCCAAGTTACAACCGACAGAATTACCGATATCAAGCCCGAGTATGTAATTCGCGTCAGCGGGACCGTAGCGCCTCGTCCAGAAGGTACTGAAAACGAAAACCTCTCAACTGGAACCATCGAGATACGAGACGTAGAGATAGAAGTCCTATCACAGGCGGCGCCTATTCCTTTTGCACTGGACGATAGAGGTGACGTCGAGGAGATTACCCGACTTCGCTTTCGATATCTAGACATTCGACGAGAAAAGATGCAGCGAAATCTTCGAGTTAGAGCCAAGGTAAATAGCGCCATTCGACGGTCACTTGAAGACCAAGGCTTTACCGAAGTTGAGACACCAATGCTTTGGACGCCTACTCCAGAGGGCGCTAGAGAGTTCCTAGTACCTTCACGGCTTCAGCCAGGAAGCTTCTATGTTCTACCCCAGAGCCCGCAGATAGCCAAGCAACTACTTATGGTTGGCGGTTTTGATAGATACTATCAAATAGCAAGATGCATGCGAGACGAAGATCTAAGAGCAGATCGCCAATTTGAATTTACCCAACTCGACCTGGAAGCATCCTTCATAACGCAGGATGAAATCCATGAGTTCGTATCATCAACGATGCGAGAGATCGTCAGTCTAACAAGGGGCACAGAGATCGGCGATTTCCCCAAAATGACCTGGCGCGAAGCTATGGACTCATATGGTGTCGATAAACCAGATATGAGATTTGGATCCAAACTCGTTGATCTCACCGATATTCTTGGAAGTTCGGGCATACGCGCCTTTAGCGCTGAATGCGTAAAGGGCATCAAGGCTCCTATCTCAGAGATGCCTAGCAGGTCAAAACTAGACGCCCTAATAGCCAAGGCAAAATCCCTTGGAGCCGGCGGTCTTGCCTACTTCAAGGTGATTCAAGAAGGTGACAACCTAGCCTTCGAATCTCCGCTAGCAAAATTCCTAGACGAAAAACTAACCGCCCAAATCATTGAAAAATTAGATCTTGTCGCCGGCGACCTTGCCCTGATCGTGGCTGACAAATGGGAAAAAGCAGTAGAGGTGCTGGGCGCGATTCGCTTGGAGCTTGGACGAAATGGCCTAAACCACGACGATCTTAAGTTCGTATGGATCGTCGACTTTCCGCTTTTTGAAGGTTTGGACGACAATGGCAGGCCAATCTCGGCTCACCACCCCTTTACAATGCCACATAATGACGACTTTGGCCTGCTGGATTCAGATCCACTATCCACTAGAAGCCAATCCTACGATTTAGTATTAAATGGTTGGGAATTAGGCAGTGGCAGCATAAGAATCCACCGTTCGGAGATCCAATCCAAGATCTTCGAGATCATTGGCATTTCAGAGGAAGAAGCTCATTCCAGATTTGGCTTCCTATTGGAAGCATTCAAATATGGAGCACCGCCACATGGTGGTTTTGCCTTTGGAATCGACAGAATCGCGGCCATAATGGCGGGAGAAGAAAATATTCGAGAGGTGATCGCCTTTCCAAAGACACAATCGGGGCAAGATCCAATGACGAACGCACCTAAACCAGTTTCGCAAAAGATACTCGATACAGTCGGACTGCGAACATTACCTAAGGCGAGTAAACCCGGATCCAATTAGATATCAAATTAAAGTAAGTAGGTTTTAAAGGCGGGATTTTAAATGTCTGAGAACGATGTCGATAGATCACAAGTCCCACTTCCTCAAGCAATCCGCCCACAGTCATTCGATGCTATCGTTGGCCATGAAACACTTCTTGGCCAAGGCGGCCTCATAGGATCATTCCGGACCTCAAATAGGACATTATCGATAATTTTATATGGGCCCCCCGGAAGTGGAAAGACCACCATCTCCGAGAACCTACTCAGAGAGATCGGCGCCACGGTGCTAGCTCATACCGGCTCGACTCTTTCGATCCAGGAGATCAAACGAGCAATTGATGCCACTAAAGCAGCCCGTGGATCCCTTTTTGGTGGTCGTGTGGTCTTATTTGTCGACGAAATACACAGACTATCCAAAGTTCAACAAGACGCTCTCTTGGAACCTCTAGAGCGTGGCAAATTGGAGATAATTGGAGCTACTACCGAAAATCCTTCATTTAGCCTTAGCTCCGCGTTGCTTTCGAGAATGCTTACCATAGCATTGGCTCCCCTGACCAAGAAAGAGGTGGCAGAGGTAATTCGACGCTCAAACAAGTCCATTCAAAATCCGCTTGTTGAGGAGATCGTCCTAGCACTTGCCGACTCCTGCCACGGTGATCTACGCTCCGCTTTGACTTTTGCCGAGATATTAGGAACTTTCCAAGGCGCCAAGCAGCTAGAAAAATTCGAGGAACTCAAAGATGAAGTATTCAACTTCCGACGAGGACTCTCAAACGACAGCCACTTTGAACTAGCGAGTGCACTCATAAAATCGATGCGATCTGGCCAAAAAAATGATGCGATACAATACCTTGCGCAGAGTTTAGACCTAGGCGAAGACCCTCGTTTCATAGCACGAAGGATCGCGATCTTCGCATCGGAAGATATTGGAAACGCAGATCCAATGGCGATAGTACTTGCCACATCGACACTCAATGCCGTCGAACGCATTGGTATGCCAGAAGCTCGAATAATCCTTTCTCAGGCGGTAATTTACATGGCAGACGCCCCCAAATCTAGAGCTGCCTACGATGCCATAGATAGTGCAATCTCAAATATCGCCAATCTTGGATCGACCCCCAGTCACCTCAGAGGAATATCAGGACAAATTGAAGAGCGATTAACCCAACGAGGCTCCTTCTATCGAGAGTAGCTCTTTTGATACGAATCGAGCCGATTGTCGCGTCCTGTAGTCCGATACTCTAGAAATAAATATCACCCAATACCAAGGTAGTTCTGAAGATATTAATACCATCTATGATCCGAACTTCCTTTTTAAGATCGCAATTCATCAATGTAGCTTCGATTGAAAATGGGATTTGCTCTACCCTAATCATATGAAAATTAAAAACTCACAAAGCACCCTTATCTAAAAATCAACTTTGTACCAAGGTCTTGCAATCCGGGCATCAAATTCTATTGTATAGCCATTGAAATGGGGGTTCTCCGCAAGAAGCTGACCTAATCGCGCCTAGCTGAACCAACAAAGGGATTCATCCCCAAGCTCACCGAAGGTGAATCCAGGACTTTGCTGACCAAATCTGAAGACTCCCTGAAGAGGCAAATTCAAGAATTAACTAACCCGGTCGATCAATTCCTATATAAGGATTGGGTCAGCTCATTCATGAAATATAAGGAGAGAATCATGAGCATTTCGGCAATAGCGGCAGCCCCTGTAATGGCTGGGGGCGGCGCTTCAAAATCAGCATCAGCAACTTCGAAGGCTCCAGATGGTGACGGAGACAAAGGAGTTGAACCAGCAAAAGGAGGAGCCACCGCCACAACTGGAGGTTCACCACTTTCCCAGCTAAAGTCAGGAGCACCAGTTTACGGATAACTAAATAGTTCTAAACAAAACCTAAAGCGCCAGGCAAGATTCACAACGAAAAATGCCCCAAAGGCAATTCCTAGACAAACTCTCATCTTTTGCTCTTTGGAACTCTTTGGGGCACTTTTAGCTCTTAGACGTAAATAAGAACCAATGCTCAACTGCTATCTTCGACGGCATCGAAGAAAACCTTAAAAACAAAATTGGAAAAACCCAGTTGGCTCCCCAGCGAATCTTAAACCACCTCATTCAAGAGTCGTGCTTAATTCCCAAAGAGCTAAATCTAAAGAGATATAGCGACAAGACAAAAGTCTCTTCTCTCAAAAACCTCCAAGAGAATCCCGGCTCCAAGGTCAGCTACCCAACCCTCCAAGAGGTAAAAGCTACCATCAATTTCTCTTTAGCAAAGAGGGACTAAAGTTGTCGATGAACCAAACGAGTAGCCACCTTATTCTAATAAGCATTCAAATAAGCGGTTTGACTATTGCAATTGGCCAAATTCATTCACTATATAACGACCACTGCCGGGCTCGAATCGACCATATTTGATTTGCATAATGAACCAGCTCACTCCAGAGTGCATGCAAGACGAACAAGATGAACCAGAGAGATAAGCTGCTTTGGAGGATCGACCCCTATTTGACTAAAGATTATCTCCAGAGCGTACCGATTTTAGAAATCACATCTGGGAAATTTATCTACCTCTATGAGCCATCCCGAGATGGCCCACAGCCAGACCAAACACACAAGTTGAAAGAGCGCGGATTGAAACATGTCGACAGTAGAGTCATATGCTTTTCGTGCAGTTGGGTTTAGAAAACCATTAACCGACCACGTCAAATTAAAAGACCAGCGCAAGGGCGCCCGAATGGGCTAAGTTCCTATTTATTGTACGTCGAATTCCAAAGTATCTGGTAGCCAATGGCCATAGAGGTGTCTAGGATCTCGAATGAAACCCTAAGTCGTCTGGTTGATATAAAGAAGTTCAGCCTGTCTACCCTACCTGAAGAAAACCAAAGGATAAGCATGGAAAGTCAATTGGAAGATGCGGTTGAAGTTCGCGACTTGAAGAAGAACTTTGGTAGCGTCTTGGCCCTATCTGGAGTTAGTTTTGCAGTCACAAGAGGAACAGTACTCGGACTTCTAGGTCCCAATGGTGCAGGGAAAACCACGGCGATAAAGATCCTTACCACGCTTTTGAGACCAGATGGTGGTTCAGTATTTATTGAAGGTTGCGACGTACTAGCTAACCCAGCAAAGGCAAGAAGGCTAATTGGATTAGCAGGACAGAGTGCGGCGATCCAAGAGGAGCTAACCGGACGAGAAAATCTCGAAATCATGGGGCGACTTTATCATCTCAATAAAAAGACCTCACAGGCCAGAGCTAGCGAACTCCTTAATCGATTTGACCTCATTGAAGCCGGAGATCGCCCTGCTAAGACGTATTCAGGTGGCATGCAAAGGCGCCTCGACTTAGCGGCAAGTCTTGTTGGACGTCCCGCAGTACTCTTTTTGGACGAGCCCACGACAGGCCTTGATCCAAGAGCTCGAAACGGGATGTGGAGCGTAATTAAAGAGCTGGTGGAAGAAGGAACCACACTCGTACTTACGACGCAATACCTAGAGGAGGCCGACATCCTAGCGGACAAGATAGTCGTAATTGACCAAGGAAGAGTTATTGCCGCTGGAACGGCGAACGAGCTAAAAGCCCAAGTCGGTGGTGATGTCATAGAATTTACTGTCACCGACCCAAGCCGAATCGAAGATGCACAGCGTGCCGTCTCTGATCTATCATCGAAGGAACCAGTTGTGAACTACGATTCAGCAAGGGTAACTGTCGGAATTGGCGCCCTTGGAACAAATGGGCTGGCCAAAGCGGTCCTAAACCTCGACTCCGCTGGTGTAAACATTGAGAAACTCTCACTGCATCGCCCTTCGCTCGATGATGTCTTTCTCTCTATCACTGGCCATTACAGCACCGCTGTCGATGAAAACCTCCAGAAAAGTCAAAACCGCAGGGCAAAAAGAACAACTTCTAAAGCTCGAGAGGGAACAACCAATGAATAATCGTCCGATATTGGATCGACCAACGGAAATCAATGTCTCTTTACTTGAGGAACTTAGGTATGGCATCAGCGATGCCCTTATTATCGCTAAACGAGATCTTTTGGTTTGGCTTCGGGTTCCAGCGTTCATATTTTTCGCTATAGTCCAACCCGTAATGTTCGTCTTACTGTTTCGTTATGTCTTTGGTGGGGCAATCTCGGTCAACGTGCCAGGCGGCTACGTTGACTACTTGATGCCTGGGATAATCGCTCAATCTGCAGCATTTGCTTCATTCGGAACTGCAATTGGCCTTGCTCGTGAAATCCAACTCGGAGTGATCGACCGATTTCGCTCGATGCCTATGGCTAGGTCAGCGGTCCTACTTGGAAGGCTAATAGCCGATTCAATTCGACTCTTAGTGACGGTTGTAGTAATTCTACTAGTTGGATACGCCGTAGGTTTTAGATTTCACAATGGTGTCGCTGCTGGCATAGCAATGCTGGGCTTCGGCGTCGCCTTTGGCATTGCTATCTGCTGCGTATCGGCCTTTTGCGGATTGGCACTAAAAAACGAAGAGACGGTTCAGTCCTTTGGGCTGGCATGGTTATTTCCATTGACATTTGTCTCGTCCGCATTCGTCCCAGTAAGTTCAATGCCCAGTTGGCTTCAAGTATTCGCAAAAAACCAACCGGTCACAATCATCATCAACGAGATGAGATCCTTGGCTCTGGGCGGACCGCTCTTTTCAGGTGGAATCAAAAGCGTAATATGGTTAATCGTCATTATTGCAATATTTATCCCCTTGGCGATTCGCTCCTATAGGCGCATTTAGTACCTAGGTCTCAATTTCAACCAACTCCCCTGGCGCCTAGCCCTACTTTCGGCAACCACCCCATGAAAGCCCAGGTAATGACCATATTGGTGTCTGGATTTGGGCACTACAGTTGAGCAATCACCTTCTTGGTTCGAGCTAGCGTATCTACTACTCCAAGAATAGAGTAGATCTCTTTTTGGGTAGAGTTTGGAGTAGAGGAGATACGAAGGTTATGTAGACGTTTGTTATCATCTAACATCGTTACGTTCAAGCGGCTATGGGTAGACACTTGAGCAAGAATGCTGTGAACACTTCTTTTGTCACCGGCTTGAGATAAGCTAAGTGCAATTGCTCCATAGAGGTGATAAGCAACTACTGAGATAAATAGATGAGCAGCGGTACGACTAGCTAGTTGGTGATAGATCGGTCTCATCCCAAGATTGCTCTTTAGGGCTTTGAATGCATCCTCTACCTTTGTTAGGGTCATATAGAGCTTCCAGATCTCTTCTGGTTCTAGATCGTTCCTATTGGTCTCAATCACATATGCACCATAGAGAGTCTCAGCTGCTTCTTTTACTTTTGGTTTCTCGGTCAAAACCAGCTCTTTGACTTTTTGGTCATCGCCAGTTATGGCATCTATCTCATAGCGACGTGCAATAGAGCGATGCTCTTGCTTTAGCTTTCCTATTCTTGAAGCCACAGTTGTGGCATTGGAATATTGACCACGCTTAACTGAGTCAGCTAGTTTGTCAAATGCACTCTGGAACTTAGTTTGCATACCTCTAGCAATTGCCTCTTCTTTATCCCTGCGACGCTCTGAGATACATAGGATCTGCTTTATCTTGTTGTCCA
>NZ_JXYS01000006.1 GCF_000949295.1 Acidithrix ferrooxidans | reverse complement strand
TCGTCGGCAGCGTCAGATGTGTATAAGGGACAGAAATTAAAGTCTCTAAGATCTTGAATCTCTTCGTGTTGGGTCAATCGACTTAGAACTACGCAGATAATGTAGAACTTAGGATGGATTTATCCCTTGGAGGTGTAGTCCAGGTTCTCGCCAGGTGGACTCCAGTCTCTCACTTTAGAGTTGATCCACCTCTTTGGATTGAGTTCCTTTGTCGTTTCGTAGAGTTTCTGTCGCATCGAGAGTACTTCGAGATGGTTTCCTTCATGAACATCATGGGGAGTAACGAACTTTAGACCACTATGTCGGTGGTGGTAGTTGTAGTAGTTGACAAACTTCTCCACCCAGGTCCGACTATCTCTAAGGTTTTCAAATCCTCCATATGGATAACCAGGCCAGTACTTGGTAGTGCGAAAGAGCGACTCTATGTGGGGGTTATCATCAGAAACCCGAGGTCGTGAGTTCGAGGTAGTGATCCCCATTTTGTAGCAAAGCTCTAATAGAGAAGATCCCTTCATAGGAGATCCATTGTCGCTATGTAAGATTTTAGGAGCTCTTCCTCCTTCTAGGAGAGTTGCTCTTACAACTACATCGGCAAGTTGCTGAGATGATTCGCATCCGTATACTTCATATCCAACTATCTTTCTCGAATAAAGGTCCATTACGAAGTACAGGTAGTAAAAAACTCCATGTACCGGTCCACGCAGCCAGGAGTAGGGTCGGACCAGAGCGCCCTGCCAGCCTTTCAACTGGTGGGTTTCTCTGGTCCGCCCTCCGAACCGGACTTGCGACTCTCACCGCATCCGGCTCTCCACAAAGTCATGCCAACGATACAGCTGTTGAACCGAACTTACTTGTCCATGGTGTGGGGATTTTAGAACCTCGATAACGATATCGAATAATCGATACCTTTTGAGGCCGGAACATCTCTACCTTTCCATCTGTTATCTCCCAAGCAGGGAGATAACGTCGATGTAAGGTTCCCCAGTTCAAACCAAGGTGTCTCTTCCTCAACCATCGCACTACCCGCCACCAACTGAAGTGGTCCAAGTAATTGAAGGTGTTAGAAGAAACTCCATGGTAAAAATAGTTACACCATCCTCTAAGAACCGGATTCAGAGTTCTTAGAAGATCGGCAAGTGTCCGATGCTTTTCACGTCTGGTGATTGATCTGACCTTAGCCATTACAGAAAGTAAGGCTTTCTTTGAAGGATAGGTATAGACCGCCATCTTTCCGTCTCGGCCTCTTTGTCTTCGGCGCTGAATATGCCATCCGAGGAAATCAAAACCTTCTTCGATATGACAGATTTTGGTCTTGGACTCCGATAGGTGTAGACCTACTTGCGACAGGACAGTACTGACCTCGTCTTTTAGTAGTTCCACATCCTTACGGGCACCATATCCCATGATTACAAAATCGTCGGCATATCGAATCAGTCGAAAAACGGCTCCACCATTACGTTTGTGCTTATCACGTGTCCATTGCGAACCTAGTGCTTCCCATTTTGTTGAGAAGTATTCGTCTAGGACCGAAAGAGCAATATTTGCAAGCAGTGGAGACAGGACGCCTCCTTATGTGAAGTAAACGATTATGCGAAGTTGAAAGACATACCCGCATTTCACGGTGGTATTTGGGTCTGATTTACTTCGCATAACGCCATGGTGTTCCAAAATGGAGTGGCAGATCTTTATGATCCCATAGTCCATTGAGGAGGCACTAAATTGATTCCTGAATCATTTTCACAATTGACAACTGACTTGGAAGCCGAGCTATATCGGCTGCACTATACCCAGGCGACTACCAACTACTATCGCCGCATGTGGAACCATGTGGGCGGCAACGTTTCTTGAAAGTAAAGAGCCGAGCAGTTCACTGAGGAATTAGGTCTTCGATTCTTGGGGCATGTAGATATTTCCACTACCGAGATTTATGCCCGAGCCGATACCGAGTTGAAACGCTAAGCTCTCGAAAAGGCGTATCCCAACATGATCTCGCCAGATTTGCTCGAATGGAAGGACGATGCTGACCTCCTTGCCTCCTTGACAGGTCTTTGAGGAATTGATACCCGATTATGCGAAGTAAATTAGACCTGGATACCACCGTGAAATGCGGGGATGTCTTTCAACTTCGCATAATCGTTTGCTTCACATAAGGAGGGTTATGCGAAGCTTCGCATAAGCCTCCTTGCGGAGTGCCGGTAATGGTTCTTCTGTTAATTCCCTCTTCCGAGAGAATACCAGCAGATAGAAATGCCTTGATGAGCGTTAGTATGCGCTTATGTGAAATACGACGTCTAATCCGTGCCATGAGGGCTCCGTGGTCGATCTCGTCAAAGCAAGCTTCGATATCTCCTTCAAATACCCACTCATAACTTCTAGGGGAATTAGCGAAGAAGTGAATCTCAGCAATTGCATCCTGTGCTCGTCTCTTGGGACGAAAGCCATACGAACATGGCAGGAAATCCGCCTCAAAGATTGGTTCCAAAACAAGCTTCATCGCTGCTTGTACCACCCGATCGGAAGTATTCGGAATCCCTAATCTTCTCATTTTGCCTGAAGCTTTGGGAATCTTACGTTCTCTAACTCGGGTGGGTGTGAACTGGCGTTGTTTCAGACTCCTTCGAAGCTCATCTAGGAACTCATTAGGATCAGAGATGGAAATTGGTGATATTCCATCAACGCCAGGTGTTCTCGCTCCTCTGTTGCCTCTGACTCTGGCCCATGCCACCTGGAGGAAGGCTGGGTCATAGACGAGGTTATACAAATCGCTAAAGACACGCTCCTTATCATTAGTTGACTGTTGCCAGCAACATTAAATTGACCCAGGATCAGCAACATTAAATTGACCCACCCTCCAGTAAGACTTGTCTGTGGAACATTCAAAACCACGGAGGAGTCATCAAATGCTGAAGGGCAGGACATTAATGAATTTAATTGAATTAAGATCACAAGGACACAGCTATCACGAAATATCTAAACTTGCCGGTGTATCTAGGAATACTGTAGCTAAGTACGTTCGTGATGGAGCAATGTGCGAAACTAAACCACCTAGAGCGCCTAGGGGATCAAAACTTAGGTCCTCTATAAGGAGATGATTGATGGTTTTGTCAAAGACGGATTGATCAGTGCTCCAGCGATACTCTCTCGAATAGAACCTTTGGGCTATAGCTCTAAAGAAACGACGATCCGTAATTACGTAAAATCTATCAAACCAAATATTCGACCTCACGCCAAGGCGACCATTCGCTATGAAAGCAAACCGGGAGCTCAGATTCAACTTGATTGGGGACTCTTTGGTTATGACGATCACCGAGGAACAAGGAGAAACATCGCTGGACTTATGGTGACAATGGGTTATAGCTAAAGGGTCTATCTAGAGTTTGCCCTAACAGCTGACATCTATGGCTTTTCTACCTGTTTGATCAATGCTCTTTATTACTTTGGTGGCATAACCGATGCATTTCTTACCGATCACATGAAAACAGTTGTCCTTGGTGGCTCAACCACTCAAGGATGGGACCTAAATAGTCACACGAGCGACTTGGCTAAATATTTAGGTATATCAATCAAGTTAGCTCCAGTGAGAAGACCCCAGACAAAGGGCAAAGTAGAACGAGGAATACGATACGCCAAGGATAACTTTTGGCCAGCACGTACTTTTACCAACTTAGCCGACTTGAATGAACAGGCTCTTTCTTGGTGTCGACAAACTGATACGAGAGTACATAATGGCCTTGGCGAGACTCCCCTAGAAGCATTTGCCAATGAGTCGCCCTATCTTCGGCCTCTTCCGAAACGAAGTGAACTTTATCAATTTGAACGTCAGTTTAGAAAAGTTGGTGCTGACGGATTCTTTTCTTTCGCCGGAGTTAGATATGGAGTTCCTTGGCGGTTTTCCCATAGGGTTGTCAGCGTGATTGTTGAGAACAATGCTCTTTTGGTCTTTTTAGATGAAGAGCTAATTGCTACTCACGCACTCTCTTACAAAAAGCGCTCCATGGTTTATCTGCCCGAACAATATAAAGGCATAGAGCGACATGGATCTTTCATAGGGCCTGTTCCAATTGCTAGGCAATACGTTGACACCCAAGTACAACAACGTTCACTTGGGGTTTACGAGGAGGTTAGCCTAAATGCTTGAGTTAGAAGAACTTCGTTTGATTCTTATTGAATTAGGACTGAGCCGATCAGCAGAAATCCTAGAGTCCAAGCTTACAAGTGCCACTGAGGCGAACTACTCCTATTTGGCATTTGGTAAAGATCTACTTAGCCATGAGCTCTCGACTAGGCGCGAACGAGCCTTTGAAGTTCGAATGCGAACGGCAGGCTTACCTTCCAAAAAGCGTATATCTGACTTCGACTTTTCCTTTTGTCCTTCGCTCGATAAAGCAGTAATCGATGGCTTGTGCTCATTGGCATTCGTGGCAACTTCGTCAAACGTAGTCCTACTTGGACCTCCTGGGGTTGGTAAAAGCCACATCGCTATAGGTCTTGGAATGGAAGCCATCATTGGCGGATACAGCGTCTACTTTACAACGCTATCTAAAATCGCCGATGATCTGTCATATGGGACATCTGGAGCTAGATTTAGAAAATACATCACTCCAAAAGTACTAATTATCGATGAAATCGGATACCGAGCCATCGACCATGTAGCCAGCAATGTCTTCTTTGAGGTAATTAGCGCCAGGTACGAAACTGGATCGATAATTCTCACTTCAAATAAAGGATTTGGAGAATGGAGTGAAATATTTCCTGATGTCATCCAAGCAACAGCAATTTTGGATCGTCTGTTACATCACTGCACGGTAATCAATATCAAAGGAAACTCCTATCGCTTACGTGATCGTGTAGCCCAAGGTATCTACACCAGCCCTCAGGCAGCTGCAGCTCATAGACAAGGAGAAGTAGTGACAAGTGAGCGGTGATTAGTTGATAGCCAACTTCACCTTAGCGACTAGAAATCTTCAATTTGAGCCTCTTTAGTGGGTCTTTGGATCCTACGGTTGACTCTTAGGCCTACTTGAGCTTCAAGGATCACAGCCAGCCCTTCGTCGAATGACAACGACAGAGAGGCTGGCTCTTGTTTTGACGATTGAATTCATAAAGCGATCCATTTAGCGCTAGTGACCTCCAATGATCACAGACGATTAGTTCGCTCTAGTCAATGACCATTTGAGAACGCCTAGCTAGTGTTGCCAGCAATAGCTAGCACCCATGAAGATGCATATGGGTAACCATACCCATATGCATCTTCATGGGCCTCACCCAGATAACTCCGCGATGTCACCACCATGGCTGCAGTGGGATGTTCTTAGTCAATCTCAGTCTGGGTGAATGTGTAAAAACCCTTAGTTGTCCGCATTCACCCATGATTGCTAATAGCCATCACCAAGGGCCAGGAATTACTTGAGACGTTTCCTTGGCACCCAATCACAACTATCCATAAGGAGATGTAAGTGGAAGATAAAATCCCCCTAGGCAACGCTATGGCAACGCCAGTATGTCATTACTGTGGGAATGCAATTACTGGTACTAAGCCAAGAATCTACTGTAGCGACAGATGTCGAGTAAATGCATGGAAGCTCCGTAATAGAAACAAGGTCCCCATAGCGAAATTGCCAAAGGGCAATAAGAGAAAAGATTGCACCGTCTATGAATGTCCGCAATGTGAAACAAGATACCTAGGAGTCCAGCGATGTGACGACTGTGGCTTGTTCTGTAAGAAGGTCGGAACAGGTGGACTCTGTCCCTCTTGTGATGAAGTAGTAGCCTTCATCGATCTCATTTGAGGATAAGACCACCAAAAGCTACTATCGCGCGTTGGATTGCTTTCCTGTAAATATTAGGGACCAGGACACCACAGCTTTTAGGGTAAGTACTCTCAGCTGATTAGGTTTCCTTCCAACTAAATCGAATCGTTGCTGTTTTGAGCTGGAATTTTAGCTATGACGATTTAGAGCAGGATCAAAAAATAAAGAATCTTTTGTTTAATTGGTAGTAGTGACGGGCTGTGGATCCTGTTGACCAAGAGTAGCTAATGATAAATCGATGGGTGAAAGCCATAGCTTTGGGTTAGCCCGCATTCTTGGTCCACAAATCCATAGCCCCTTTGCAGCCTTTAGGCTTTGGCGATCTCAAAGTGTTATCGCTTTAGCCAAAGGCCATGCCTAGGCCATAACAATGTGGATGTGAATCGTTATGGCCTAGGCAGCCAAAGCAGCCGGAGAGAATATCTTACTTTTGTCTCTGAGTCACCTCTAGATTATCAACTAGTGGTCCATGACCTCTAAAGATTGAGGAATACCGATCCACAACCATATTCGCCACTACCATATTCGCCACAGCGACCCTCACCTTTGAGGCTTTGGGCCAAGAGCTTCACGTAGATATCTGAGGATCTCACAATTGCGCTGGTGTCGGTCGATTCCTGAGGAATCCAAAGCTATAGGGCTAGCTATAGCACTACCGCCAGATTCCCATCGATTCTAAGGCCCATTAATGAATCAGGATTATCCACAAGGACTCAACTCTCAGTAGGCCCCGTAGCCCAGTCATTATCGATTATCAAGACAATGTCGACAAGTTCAGCTTTATGGAGTAGTTCAATTTCGCTTAGATGGGGTTACGTGATTGCTTCCAATGGCCATGGCGGGTTTCTGACTAGTCAGTGCTGTGACTCATCGTCGATGAAGCGCACCTTCGAGATCACCTAAGAGACAATTGCACAATTCGGAAATCAACTCTTTCGGGTGGCATTTTTTGACTCGGAGTGGGGTTGCAATGCCTTATCTAGCATTAAGTTCGGAGCTTTAAATCCAAAACAGCTAAGGATCTACTTTCGCAATTGTCTCCTAGGCTTCAAGCGCCGTGGTTATCAACCTCGGTCATATTGGCTCCACTGGGATTGGGCAGAAAAGATGTGAGATCTAGGTTTGGTCATTTGATTCATGAGAAACGGAGATCACTTGACCATTCCGATTCTCTGGACCACTATTGGTAGAATCTTTGGACCACAGCACCAGTATCTTTGGACCACTGTACCGAAGTCTTTGGACCAGACTTTCCTGATCCCTTTAACCTATCTCTAAGTTACCTCAATCCTGGTAGATGTCAGGCTAGAAGGTCCCTTAATTAATGCCTAAATGGCTCGTCTTTTTGATATTTATTTGTCCATAGTCCTCTCGTTGTTGGATTAGAAAGTTGTCTTTCGCTTTTCTGAGGATTACGGACAACTCTAAGCCAGGAGTAGCACGAAGGGTAACTGGTCCCAATGGGTAGTTTCGGAACATACTTATCAAGTTTCGTAAGCAAGAGCCATTTTGGAATCAGATTCGCGGAGTAGCGGATGTGGAGACGCAAACACACATGTATTGAGAAGTCGCTCTACCAAGGACATTTCAAAGTGCCTTCGGTTGAATCGGTATGCGAATTCCTCGAGGTAAAGTTGCTTATGTTCCTCACGTCCGTGGTATGTTCCGTCGATAAATTTCTTGCAGTTCCCTATCAGGATGTTGAGCCATTTGAATGTTACATGTGCTTGTTCGTCTTTGGATAGAGTGATCGAATGCGCTAGTCCAAGGTCTCGAGCACATACCCCGTAACTTGGGTTACCATCACTTATCAGCTTGGTATCGGAATCTAAACGTCTCACAAAAACATCTTTGAATGATTTAGCAGTGGTATCTTTGATTACTTCCATGAAGCAATGAGTAGGAGCACCATTGCTAATCGACACTCCAATTAGGACATTGGTTTGTTTTGTTCCCTTTCCTCTTCTGCCTTCGCCATGGCTCTCACCACCTAAAAAGAACTCATCTACCTGGACGTTTCCTCCAAGTTTATATAAACCATTTCGGTCAGCCATTGCTTTTCGTAGCTTATTTAGCATCAACCAGCCAGTCGAATAAGATACTTGAACGAATTTAGCAATGGTAGTAGCCGAAAGACCACGCTTGTCGTTGGACAATAGATAGATAGCGGAGAACCACTTGGATAAAGAGATATGGCTTCGATGGAAGATGGTTCCGGAGGTAACGCTAGTTTGACGGTGACAAGATTTACATTGAAAAAGTGGAGCTCGAGATGCTGCATTTCTTCGATGGTTTGGCCTGATTAAGGTAAACTGGTCAGAGTCACACTTTGGGCATCTAAATCCCTCTTTCCACCGCAATTTGATCAAATGATCTTCACATGCTTCCTCTGAAGCGAAGCGTACCATAAAGCCTGAGATATCCACCATGCCTCCTTTATCGAACATCTGTTCTACTAAAGATTAGCTCCAATCTGGTCTCGGTGGAGGCGAAACTTACGAAACTTGATAAGTATGTTTCGGAACCAGTTACCCTTCTTTTTATTATTTGTTTATCGGTAGTAGCGATAGCGGTGGGCCCTGTGGTCGAGATCTGGCACCTGCATGTAAACGCGAAGCGCTTATTCACATGTGTCAGATTATTTGCGAGGCAAGCGTGCAGGCGTCCACCGCTCACTAAAGATGGCCTGATCTTTAGTTTGTTAGATTCGCTTAACCAACGGTTAGCTCGTCATAGGCAACTGCTCCATCACAATGAGGACACAGTCCTCCAAAGCCAACACGACGCATGAATTTCTGACATTCGTCGCAGCGTTGCTCCCCGAGGGCTCGCTCCCCGCAGATATCACACTCATATACAGTGATTGGCTTTAGCGGCTGTTTCTTACCTACAACAGGTACCTTGGGTTGGGTGCTATCGCGTCGAGCTCGATAAGCACTAGCTCTACAACGCTCTGAGCAGTAGGTCTTACGACCCGATACTAAGAAATCACTATGGCAAACCGGACAAGCTATCGTGACGCTATCGTGACGCAACGGGATTTCGTTACTCATGAGCCGTCTCCCATTTCGCTATGTTGTGCTCGTATCTTTCGCATTGACTCGCCTTTCATCTCGAGGCGCATTGAGTCATGAACGAGACGATCGAGTATTGAGTCTGCAACTGTTAGATCTTCAAAACTTTGATACCAAGTGCTAACGGGAAGTTGTGAAGCGATGATGGTAGATCCAACACCAATGCGCTCGTCAAGGATATCAAGTAGCTCTCGGCTACCCCGTGATGCAATTGGTGCTAGACCAAAGTCGTCTATCAAGATAACGTCCTTGGACCTTATCTTGGTGAGGAACGACTTGTAGGTGCCATCGGCTCTTGCTATGGTTATCTGTTCAAGTAGATGCGACAGTCGAAAGTAACGCACTGTATGGTCCGCCACGATTGCGCTATGGGCTATAGCACAGATCAGATAGGTCTTACCGCAACCAGTAGGACCGGTAACTAAAAGGTTATGGTGACGTCTTAGAAAACCAAGTGAGAGTATCTCGGCTACCTTGGCCTTAGGAACACCCCGATCAACTGAAAAGTCTATTTCGCCTGGATGAGCTAAAACTTTTAATTCCGCCTCTTTTATACGTCGTTGGATCCTACGATTAACCCTTAGATCAACTTGTGCACCAAGGATCATGGCCAGCCTCTCTTCGAATCCCAATGACAGTGAGGCTGGTTCATTTAATTGCCGATGAAACTCTTCCAGAGCGCCCGATAGTCCTAGGCTATTTAGGTGTTGGGTAACTATGGCCTCAGATGACATCTTCCATACCTCCGTAGTAGCAGGCACCCCGGATGTTGTCATGAGTTGTGATGCATGGCAAATTTGGGGTTTCACCTATTTCGCTATCGAATAGTCCCTTGGCAGCGATGCTCCTAAGAGAAGATGACTTAGTGGATCCAATAGCTATTGCATATGCGCACGATTGCTCACATACTTGAGCTCCGTAGAGTTTGGCTACTTCAGCTATCTGAGCTAAAGAGCCAATTGCTAATCCAGTAGATGGCCCCACTCTATCTAGAATTACCTCGGCGAAGCTAACTGCTGATGGGCCTATGTTTTTGATCTGCGTCATCAGTCCATCGATGGATGTGGATCTTTGATAGATGAGGTGATTTTGGGGCATATGTGCTTCGATGGTGGCGTATTTTCCAGATAGCATCGATCTTGTATGAATAGCCACGCAGTTGCTACCTTCATAGATCTCAATCGTATCGATGGTTGCCTTAGCACTTAGGGAGCTATTTGCTAGGCGATATGGAACGCTGTAGTAGTTTCCTGCTACCTTGACGTGGTAGTTGGATCCTGCTCTGGCATTAGACCAGATACCGAATTGGAACTTATGAGGAGGAAGTGGAGCTAGGCAGTTAGCTTCGAATTCTACGAATCTATCCTCGCGAGAGAAGTCCTGGCCGCCTATCTTGTTGTTATTTAGCCGATTGATCCCATCTAAAAGTGCTACATTGAGCTCAGCTATAGAGTAAAAGCGTTGATTTCTCAGTCTCCCGAGAATATCTCTTTGTACATAGCCAACCATCTGCTCTACGCGAGCTTTGTCTTTTGGCCTGCGAACCCTGGTCGGAGCTATTAAAGTACCAAGATGGTTGGCAAATTCCTTGAAAGAATTATTTAGCTTCAGCGCAGTCTTAGGACCTTTGGCGGTAGTTACCGCTGCAGCCATATTGTCTGGGACTAATCGACCTACAACACCGCCAAAGAAGTAGAGAGCCCTTTCGGTTGCATCTATCACACAAGATACATCTTGATATCTGGTAGCCCAAATAAATGTCTTGCCTGAAAAGGCAAGAGTAGCAACAAAAATAGAGGCTTGGTAGTCGGGATCACTAGCACCTGGCGATGAGTAGATTCCCACCTTATCCCCAGCGAAGTCAATCAATAGCTGATCCCCTGGTACATGCTCTAAGTGCATCGTGAGACTACGGTCTTTTTTGGCTTGACGGATAAATTC
>NZ_JXYS01000005.1 GCF_000949295.1 Acidithrix ferrooxidans | reverse complement strand
CTTTAGCATGTGAGCTTAGAAAAGAAGATCCTTTTAGAACAGCAGCCCATATTGCCCAGATCATCAGAACTCAAAATGGATGGTCACCTAATGAAAGAACTCCACAGCGTCATTTCAAAGCTTTAGGACTCACAAGATCCCAGCTGAGCGGTCAAAACATTGCATTTGGGAGATTTGAGGCAGACTATCCAAATGAGCTCTGGGTGGGAGATGCTTTACACGGCCCGGTAATTGCCGGAAAGAAGGCAATCTTGTTTTGTTTTTGTGACGATCACTCCCGATTGGTTACAGCTCACCGCTGGACATATTCTGAAGATACTCTTTCAGCTCAGGCAGCGCTACGACGTGGAATACTCTCAAGAGGTATACCGGGTACCGTGTATCTCGACAACGGGAGTCCATTTGTCTCGCGTCAACTGCTAAGAGCCCTGGCAGTTCTCGGGATTCGGCTAGTGCACTCGAAACCTGGGCGTCCAATGGGTCGTGGAAAAATTGAGCGTTTTTTCATCAACGGTAAGAGACCAGTTCCTAGTAGAAGTAGCCCACAGCGATATCTCTTCGCTGGAAGTTCTCGAAGAACGCTTCCAGGGGTGGGTGGAACAGGTCTATCACCGACGGATTCATTCTGAAACCGGCCAGACACCACCTGAACGGTTCTCCATTCTGCCAAAGATACCAGATCTTTCTCTTGTGCGGGAGGCATTTCTATTCATACTTATCAAGTTTCGTAAGCAAGAGCCATTTTGGAATCAGATTCGCGGAGTAGCGGATGTGGAGACGCAAACACACATGTATTGAGAAGTCGCTCTACCAAGGACATTTCAAAGTGCCTTCGGTTGAATCGGTATGCGAATTCCTCGAGGTAAAGTTGCTTATGTTCCTCACGTCCGTGGTATGTTCCGTCGATAAATTTCTTGCAGTTCCCTATCAGGATGTTGAGCCATTTGAATGTTACATGTGCTTGTTCGTCTTTGGATAGAGTGATCGAATGCGCTAGTCCAAGGTCTTTCAGCACATACCCCGTAACTTGGGTTACCATCATTTATCAGCTTGGTATCGGAATCTAAACGTCTCACAAAAACATCTTTGGGTGATTTAGCAGTGGTATCTTTGATTACTTCCATGAAGCAATGAGTAGGAGCACCATTGCTAATCGACACTCCAATTAGGACATTGGTTTGTTTTGTTCCCTTTCCTCTTCTGCCTTCGCCATGGCTCTCACCACCTAAAAAGAACTCATCTACCTGGACGTTTCCTCCAAGTTTATATAAACCATTTCGGTCAGCCATTGCTTTTCGTAGCTTATTTAGCATCAACCAGCCAGTCGAATAAGATACTTGAACGAATTTAGCAATGGTAGTAGCCGAAAGACCACGCTTGTCGTTGGACAATAGATAGATAGCGGAGAACCACTTGGATAAAGAGATATGGCTTCGATGGAAGATGGTTCCGGAGGTAACGCTAGTTTGACGGTGACAAGATTTACATTGAAAAAGTGGAGCTCGAGATGCTGCATTTCTTCGATGGTTTGGCCTGATTAAGGTAAACTGGTCAGAGTCACACTTTGGGCATCTAAATCCCTCATAGCATAAGCAATTTGATCAAATGATCTTCACATGCTTCCTCTGAAGCGAAGCGTACCATAAAGCCTGAGATATCCACCATGCCTCCTTTATCGAACATCTGTTCTACTAAAGATTAGCTCCAATCTGGTCTCGGTGGAGGCGAAACTTACGAAACTTGATAAGTATGTTTCTATTCTCTGAATCAAGAACTGTTACAAAAACTGCAACGGTTTCCCTCTATGGGAACGACTACGAAGTAGACCAGGCTCTGGTAGGTAGGAAAGTAGATCTGGTCTTTGATCCATTCGATCTCTCAGCTATCAATGTGCGGTATATGGACAGAGACTTTGGTAAGGCTGTTATTCATAAAATCTCCCGCCATTCGCATCCGATGACCATTGCCCACTCGCCAGAAACCATAAAACCAACCGGAATTGACTATCTATCCCTGGTGGATAAACAGCACAGGAAATACCTTGGATCTCCAATTGGCTACAGGGAGCTAAACGCAGAGGAAGAGAAATGAGCATAGATCAGATACGTTCACATTTTGGATTTACAAAGATGCCATTTACAAAAGAAATATCCCCGTCTGATCTCCACCCCAACCAGGGGCGCTTAGAAGCAGTTGCCCGGATTGGCTTTTTAGTTGATGAATCAGCTATTGGAGTGATAACCGGAGAAGTTGGATCTGGCAAAACAGTAGCAGTGAGAAAAGCAGTGTCACTGTTAGAGCCATCGAGACACAGTATTATCTATCTGGCTAATCCGGCACTTGGAACTAAAGGGATATATTCAGGGATCGTCTCTCATTTAGGCGAGAGTCCCTGTTTTTACAAAACACCGCTTATCTCCCAGACAATCTCGCTGCTTGCATCTGAATCGGAAAAGGGACGAAAGGTGGTAGTGGTATGTGACGAGGCTCATCTCTTGGAAGGTTCCCAGTTAGAAGAGCTGAGATTTCTTACCAATAGCGATATGGATTCATCCAGCTCTTTTGCTCTGGTTTTAGTTGGTCAGCCAAATCTAAAGGCACGGCTGCGACTTGGAACCTTTAGCGCACTTGAACCGAGAATATCGCTTCGCTATAGCGTTCCACCAATGAAATCGGAGGAAACCAAAAGCTATACGCTACATCACCTGAAGCTGGCAGGTCGAACGGATGCTCTATTTTCAGATGAAGCGTTGGGACTGATTCATCAGGTTTCCAGAGGTCTGCCGAGAGCGGTCAACAACCTTGCCCGTCAAGCACTGATAGCTACATTTGCAAATAAAAGCGCAATCGTAGATGAGAAATCGGCACGCCAGGCAATATCAGAAGTTGATTCAGAGTGAGAATGAGAAAGTTAGCGACAACCAGAGGACCGCCGTGACCACCATCAGTGTCACTGGCGACATAGCGATCACACAACATGATCAGTTACTATGTCGTCTGCATGATCAGCTTGGCTGGCGGGCAACAAAAGACCGCAACAGAGTACGTTTTACGACTGGCACTATGGGTTTTGAAGATGATCGCAGAACAATCGTACTGCCGATGATAGGTGCGCTACGCTCTATGGAGAACACGCGCAGAATACAGCGTCACCTAGCTAAGAACAATGCTCGTCTACTCAAGCGCACTCTATCACAGAGATGGGGTAGGTTGTTCGTCTCCTGCCAGCTCGCGATCAAGACAAGCGTAGTTACTCCACCGTCTGCAACTATGTCCAAGAAAGACCCCCGCGCCGGTGTCGATCTAGGACTAAGGTCACTTGCTACTATCGCAGACAGCAATGGTAGCATGACAGCTATTCCTAACCCCGCTCCGCTCAGAGCTACTATGAATGAGCGTCGTAGGGTTGGGCGCAATCTCATCCGACGGATACCCGGATCACACGGTCACAGGCAAGCGAAAGCCAAGCTTGTCAAGTTAGACCGTAAAGCCGTATACGTCCGTCGTGAAAGTATCCATCAGTTAACCTGTTACCTGGTGGATAACTACAGCGAAGTTAAGATTGAAGACCTTAACATCGCTGCCATGGGTCGAAGTATGGGAAGACGGGCATTGCGCCGTTCGGTATCTGATGCCGGACTCGGAGCCTTCAAACCAACGCTTACCTATAAGGCGATAAGTGCCGGAGTCAAGGTAGTCGTTGTAGATCGCTTCTTTCCCTCGTCGCAAATCCACCACAACTGCACAGGCAGACTCACGGGTGCAAAGCTCGCAAAGAGACTTATCTGTGATACTTGTCATGTTGAGGTGGATCGAGATGAGAATGCTTCATTGAATATCCGTGACTGGTCGGTTATCAGTTGTGGGCCAGTTGGGTCCAGCGCCCTGCCCGTTCCCAGGCCATTTCGTACAGGCGGCAGTTGCGATGATGGGTTGACTCATCATCGGCCGCGCTGTTCTTGTGATGCAAGCCGGTGTCCCCAGAGGCGCCATCGCCAACGAACTCCAGGGCCAGTCCACCTTTGATTTCTCCGTGCACCAAGCCTCGGGGATGCTTTCGGTGCAGGCTAAGCTTTCGGTGAAAGACGCCCTGATCATGCCTCGCGCACACGCGTTTGCTTTGGATATATCTCCATCCGAACTCGCGCATCGAATCATCGACCGTGGCACTCGGTTTGACTTTCAGTCTAGGGTCTGGCTAGAAACAGACCCGAAAAACAGGGAATACGAGGAATATGGGAACTAGTGTAGAGGCATCCGGTAGTTCATCCTCAAGGATCGCCGACAGTTCTTGGGGGAACCCAGCAAGACGAGGGAATTATGAGTAGAGAATCACTGATAGTCAGCACGCTGGTCGAGTTGGCCGACAATCTCGTTGACAGCTTCGACATCATCAACATCCTCACGACCCTGAGTGATCGCTGCGTCGAAGCCTCAGACCTCCGGTAGTTGAGCCGCAATCCCTGTTTTGAACAGGGTTTCTTTTATGTTAGGAATTGCATAAGTCGTTCAATAGTGCTATGATAAGGAGATGAGAAAACGCCGAGAACAAATCGAATTGCTTCCGGGTATGCCTGCGCCATTCAAGCTCACTAAGACGATGGTAAACGGCGAGATGGTGGTGAGCTGGGGGCCTCGGGCAGTTTTCGTCTACGATCCAGCGGACCTAGGAATGCGAAACTTGGCCATCGTGGCACTTACTTCGGCAGGAGCCTCGGGCTTAGAGGTGGCTGCTCTCTTTGAGTTGCGACCCGAATACATCTCGAGATTGCGCGGCAGAGCATCCAAGGGCGGTTCCGCCGCTTTGGTCCCACCTATGGGACGACCCCGGCTTCTCAGTGATGAGGCGATTGCTCAGGCCTATGCCATGGCGGATGCAAACCGTCCAGGGACCGAGATCGCCGCTGCAATTTCGGTCTCGACCGCCACTGTGAGCCGTCTTCTGGCACGGCGAGTTCGCCCTGAGTCCGAACAACTACGCCTCAGTGTCATTGATGGGGTTGAAAAGCCCGATCAAGCAAACATAGAAGTCGAATCCGCCATAGTAAAGCCCGATCTTGGAAACAGTAGCGACACCGACAATCTAGTAGTTACCCGCATCAGCGATGGGATCCGCCAAAGTGCCTATGCAGGGGCGATGCTTTTGCATGGCTTTTTTGATCGAGTGGGTGCCAGTGCTGTGTTCGGTGTGTTGCCATCAGGTAGGGCACGCCGCTACGACGTGAGCGCCACGTTGCTTGTTGCAACCTTTGGATTCGCACTTGGTGCATCGTCACTAGAGGGAACCAAGCACCTATTGGACACTGACGCCGGAGCACTGGTCGGCTTGGAACGCTTTCCTCATCTTCGAACCCTGCGCCCCCGGCTCGCTGGCCTTGCCGATGAGATTGATCCTCTTAGAGTACAAGTAGCTCTAGCCAAGGCAATGCTAGAGGCCGACGATAGCGCTCCGGAAGTGTTCTTTGTTGACGATCACTTCGTTGCCTATACCGGGTCTGCTCCACTGGCTAAAGGTTGGAATACCCGCCGACGACGCGGCGAGCCAGGTAGGAACGACACGTTAATCGTCGATGAGAATTGGCGGGCCATCTGTTTTTCATCTGGAGCACCGTCGTCGCTCTCCAAAACCATGTGGGGTCCTCTTGAACAGCTACGGGTCATCTGTGGGGACCGCCCGGTGATGGTCGGCTTTGACCGGGGTGGTGCCTACCCCAAGGTCTTTGCCGAGTTGAACAAGGCCGGCTTCGACTGGGTCACCTATCGCCGTGCCCCTCTTGAGGTACCTAGTGTTTTACCTAAACACTCATGGGTAACCATAGATGGATATCGACACTACATCCAAGTAGCATCAGAGACTCTTCATCTAGAAGATGTCGGAGCGCTCCGCCAGATCAGCATCTATGAGGATGGTCAGGTGGCATTGCAGATCCTCACCTCTGATTTGGTGAGCAGTGCTGCTCGCCTAGCACACACCCTGAGATCGCGGTGGCGCATCGAAAACAGCTTCAAGTACTTACAAGACCACCACGGCATTGGTTGGTTGTGTGACTATCGCATGGATCGCCGCCCTAATGTAGCCAAGGTAACCAATCCCATGCGCACTCAAGCCCATAACGCACTCAAGAGCGCTGAATTAGCTGTTGCAGAGCTTGAGAGATCTATTGGAAGAAACGCTACTACCCAAACTGCCGACATCAAAGAGAAAAACAACACTCTTGATAGTCTCTCGCGTCAACTCGAGGTGGCACGTGTGGTCTTCGAGGAAGCAAGAGTTGCACTCAAAGCTATCCCCGCCAAGATCCCCGCTACCGATATCGATCCCAATGCCACTAGAGCTTGGCCTGTCACCAATCGCCGGGCCTTACAGATGGTCTGTAGATTGCTCGCTTACAACGCAGAACTTGACTTGGCTCGAACGCTCAACAACTATCTCTGTGATCTAAATGAGTACCGGAGCATTACTCGTAACTTGCTTCATCAGCCCGGTGAGATCCGCTATAGCCCAAGAGCAATTACCGTTACCATTCGTCAGCCTGATGCTCCCCGCATCAATCGAGCCCTTAGTCTGCTCATAGAACAACTCAACGCTAACCCACCGCGCCTTAGCGGTGACAACCGACCAATTACTTATCAGATCGAGCCAAAATCTTGACATTGATGTAATTCGCTATTACCGGAGGTTTGAGGCTTGGTCGCTGGAGACAATCGGAAGCATTGAGGGTGAGAAATCTTCATGACGATAAAAAATAAAACCATAGATACTTCATTGACAATTTGCAAAAAAAAATCGCAATAATTAGGTATCACTAAGCAGCCATCGCCGCGCCATGGAGTTGTAAGGTTGGTTAGTCTAAGCCCTCATAAGATCAGCCTCTCTAAATTGTCTCTCCCTACCCACGATTTAGTCAAATTGATTCTTCGTCACTGCGATGTTCAGGTGCACATATGTAAGCCATCAAACCATTGGTGATCAATCGAACCAACCAATTAGGACAGCCGATTTCAGCTGAGCCGATTTCAGCTGAGCCGATTTCAGCTGATCCTATCCCTCAGTAGGTGATTTCGGTTGCGATATCAATAGCGATGGTTATTCTCATTTGCCATTGCACAGCAGGTCAGCCAGTTCTTTCTCCAAAGAACCGCTCAAATCAGATAGACCAAGAGATCTAGCAGATTCCCTGAGGCTTGTCCTTTTGCTTTTGCATCGCTATTTCTTCATGATTACCGCTAGTAACCTTGGTGGCCTTGGCACCTTTAGGAACCAAACTACGGTGGCGGTGATTAACTCGGGTTGCCGGTTTATGCCCCCTAATGAGGTGATCTATAACAGATTTAAGATCATCAATCAGATTTGATGCTAGATCCATCCCCAACCCCTCGCGCACAACGATACGCAAAACAGCGATCTCAGACGCATTAGGTGCAAGCGTATATGCAGGAACTATCCATCCTCGTTCGCGAAGTGAAGATGAAATGTCAAAGACACTATAACGAGAGGTATCGACCAAAGAGATACATACCACAGGTAGTGTCTCCTCCGCAGATAAGACTTTGAAGAGTCCAATCTCCTCTATTCTTTGAGTTATCCATCGAGCAGTTGAGTCCAAAGCAACCATGACCTGTGTGTATCCTCGACGCCCGAGTCGAAGGAAGTTGTAATACTGGGCAATAATCTGAGACGATCCTCGTGAAAAATTCAAATTGAAGGTGGGGTGATCGCCCCCAAGATAGTTGACATGAAAGATTAGGTCATCGGGTAGATACTGCCGGTCGCGCCAGACTACCCAACCGACACCTGGATAGACGAGACCATATTTATGGCCCGAGGTATTGATTGAATGGACCCTTGGGAGCCGAAAGTCCCACTTCAAGTTGGGAGTTAAAAAAGGAGCCACGAACCCTCCAGATGCAGCATCAACGTGAATCGGTACATCAATTCCGTTTGTGGCTTGTAGGTCATCGAGCGCATTAGCGAGCTCTTCGATAGGTTCGTACTCACCGGTATAGGTTGACCCCAAAATGCCAACGACTCCAATTGTATCTTCATCGACTAAGTCAATAGCCTCCTTCACCCCTATGACGTATCGATCCGATGCCATTGGAACATATCGCGGAGTCACATCAAAATAACGTGCGAACTTCTCCCAGCAAACTTGGACGTTTGCCCCCATCACGATATTTGGCACTCGATGGCTAGTCACGCCCGCACCTTCTCCAAGGCTATTTCGCCATCTCCATTTAAGGGCAAGGCCAGCTAGGTGGATCGCTTCAGAAGATCCAACGGTAGCAGTGCCCAGAGCTTGGCCGCTATTTGGTGCATTGAAGAGATCCGCGATCATATTCACGCATCGATCAGCAATCGCAATAGTTTGAGGGTACTCATCCGCATCGACAAAGTTTTTGCCCAAGCTCTGAGCCATCAGTTCTTCGGCCTCTGGCTCCATCCAAGTAGTCACAAAGGTAGCTAAATTCAACGATTGATTGCCATCCAAATTCAACTCATCTTTGATCAATTGGGCAATCAAACGTGGAGAACTCGAAGAATCTGGCATCCTAAAGCGAGGAATTGGCTCACCCACCTCCCGAGATCCATAGATTGGGGCCAAGTATTGGTTAGCATCCGAGCCACCATCATCTTCAGAGGGATCGATCTTATTTGTCAGCATTAGCTCAGTGCTCCTTAGTCCATCCAATTAGTGCAGCCGACTTAGTCTTTGTTGTCTTCAACTTAAAAATCAAAGCAGTTCACTCAAGAAGGCCGCTTTAAAAAGCCCGCTTCCGATACGTTCTTGGCTCAAACTTAGCACGATTAATCAAAGCGAGTTTGACTCATGGTCGACATTATGGTTCTGAATCGATTAGGTGGCACTGCCACTAGAGGCGAGAACCGACGCCAAAATTGCTAATACCACTTCAAAAATACAGCGTATCAAGAGATCGAATTAGCTCCTTGGGTTATCGCCGCCACGAAGATTGCTATTAACCACCGACAAATCATCAATCAACCTAGGGAACACCCATTGTTGTGGTTGCGCGGGGGTTGTGGTCACCCGGGGGGGGGTTGACAAGGGAAAACCCAATAAAAACAAAAATCTCAAACAAAGCGTTTCAGATGCCTCTTTAAAGGCAAACTCTGCAATGTCAAGCCTGGAATGTCAAGCCTCGCAACAACCTGGCTATCAAGGTGACGAGGTTTCGAAATAACCTCAGCTGGAAACGAGATTGACAGGCCAAAAGGCGAAGGCGCCGGAATCGTCGAAATCCAGAAATTGAATCGCTGGGAGTAGATCCCGAAAAGGGGCTCGTCCCAATGACCCTATCTAAGATTCGCCTTAGCGGGCTGCCGATTAAAGTAACGCACGCCCTCGATTACTGGAGCGATGAAGACGGCTAAGCGGTACCGTCCATCTTGGTTTCGATCACACCTGCATTCGATGTCTTCGTTATCAATTCTTTAAAGTAGAAAGCACATTTCGATCTGATTTTTGCTCGCTGTCTCAGGTCGAGACCAGCCGATAAAGCCACCAGTCTGGCCAATCGTAGCGGTTTTGCCAACTAGTTTTCTAAGGAGCATTCAAATGGGGACGGAAGAAGGCCCTAAGCTAAGTCAAGGCAAGTACGCTTTCCATCGGCCGCATCGACATTGCTACAGTGACAGGGAAATACCTATTGCGGCCAAGCAGATCCTCCCGCACCTCGGATCTGCGCCTCGTAAGTCATAACGCTCCCGACTGAGTTACTAGAATTTATTAAGCTACATTGTGCTTCCACCTGCAGTTGTCCTTTTCTAACTCTATGATTGTTTAAAATCCTGCTAAAGAGATCCTGGGCATCGATCTGTTAGTCGGGAAATTGAGCTGGGCAACGGGTGTCCAAAGATCGACATCTACCTCAGGTGCCTCAATGCTTACAATTATCGAGTATCTATCGCCATTATCGCTCCGATCAAAAGCTGGGCGATTCGCTCACCATCTAGCAACCAGATAAATTGCGACCGCCTCTTTGCTGGCAAGGTTTGATACGGATCCATCCCAGATATCGGTGTGGAAGGGCCCACGGATTGCTGCCGGTTCGCTCCGAAGAACCAGTTCTCGGATTGACTAATGGTTGTAGGTCGGGTCTCTTCTTTGGTGCGCACCTCTTTATTGATACGTTTTCGCAAGTCGTCGATGCTCTCGATCGGGCGCTTTAGGGCAAATGAAAGCCCATCTGAGGGATATATTTATCTGTCTGCCCGACTACTGGCGGACAGGTTTGGTTCGATGAAATATGAAAGCGTGACGCGCGCCAACCTGTGTTATCCCAAGCATTTCGAGATCAATAGGGGTGGGATTCTGTGAGTAATGTTTCAGCTCGTAAAGTGCGACGGATATCCTTCATTAACAAAACTAGATGAAGGTCATCCGTTGGACTCTTTTCGAATTCGGGGATGAGGCGGAGATAAAAGTCACGGGCCTCGTCGGATTGCGCATGAATCAGAAGCCCGCGGCAGCCGATCTTGTCAGACAGGTCGAGGAGTCGCAGAACTACGTCTCGCACAAGAGCGGATCCAAGCCTAGCTTCTCGTGTCTAAGGTCAACTCCAAGACGCGCTAGAAGGGCAATTGGCTCAGGATAATGTCTTCATCCTGCTGAACTCTTGTGGGTGCAACGTCAAAACGAATCTGTGCCATGCACCACGCATAGTAGGCTACAACCGAGTTACTGGAGCGCTGTGGGACCACAAAGACTCGCGTTGAGCCGCTAGAGGTAGCTTGAAGGGCGTGCCGATATAGCCAGTCAGTTTATTCCGATGAACGACAATGGTACTGGCTTAGATCATGACCGAGGAAGAGGAGGTCTGGTGGTGCATACCTCGGGCTCACTCGACGAAGGAAGATGGGCGCCGTGGGACCTGGCAAAGACCTAGAAGATCCCTTGTGGGTCTAGCATTGATTCTGTTCCACTCTTCAAGTACTTCTCCGTCAAGGACGAAACTGTCCCGATCAGCTAGTACGCGTTGGGCAGCCTCACATGCCTGTGAAATAACAAAATTTACAAGATCGCTCGAGCATTCTTGAACCGCACGGTCGATTAGTTGCCTCTCATCTGGAGTAGTCCGAAGGTCCATCCTCATGCTAGGACGTCGAGATGTTGTGGACACTCTAAATCTCCTCTCTGTGCGTCCTTTGTGCTACCATTCGCTAAGCGCAAAGGCGATTACAGCTTGAAAAGTGGCATTTTACGAAGCTCCTGAACTCACCACACTGGGAAGAAAATATGGTGGATGGATTAAATCACTGATGCCATCAACCACGAATCCCATCAACCCCACGTCATTGACGAATACTTATACCCACTTTTCACCCAACAGTTGCGTCCTAGAACGTCCCGTCCAGTCCGAGTCTGTCTCGCAGCTCTTTCCATAACCCTCCAATGAACTACGAAAATGGGACAGCTTCGGCCGCTATGACTAAGGCCTCGGATAACTTCGTGCTGGCTCGTGCTCCCATGATCGAGGTACATGAAATTCGGGTCGGGATCATCAATTACGAGGCCGAATGCAAGTACATCAATGGTTGCAGACCACTAGGTAGGGTTGCCCGCTTCGAAGGCCGCTCGGTCAGTATCTAGATCGTCGGGGAGTTGCGGCCAACTTCCGGCAACAGCCATCAAATAGAGACATGCATGCCCTGCCGCTTCGATCTCAATATGGTCCACTGCTCGAACCGTGATCGCCCATAGAGATCCTTTTCGCTGTCACCTACATCTGAGAGCAACTTTACAGACTATAAACCATGGTAAAGAGCCACCGTTTGATTAGTCATGAGTACCTCGTGTAAATTCCCCTATAGACAAGCACACACCACTTTGTTTGTTATCAAACACAACCGGGCGCTTGATTATTGTCTTTTTGTAGATGCCAACTCACTTGACGCCTAGGGAGCACGAGATGCCACTACGAGACGAGCCATTCCTGTGACCTCGAAGCTCGAGCACTTATGCTTGCGTTAGCGCAAATCTCTCTTGCTTGGCGGATTCTCATGCGTGGTAAGTCTGTCGTTCTTCAACAAGGAAGGCTAGATCTTTCTCTAGCTCAACCACTTGGCGCATCAACCTGGTTAGCTCAGCTGGTTCCAGAGCACTCAGAGGTTTTTCGCTTGTGGATTTACTAGCTTGGATGCGGAGACGTTTCTCGCGGGCCCATCTTCTTATAAATTTTCTCCAAGGATGAGCTCTACAGCAACCTCTATTACGCGGTTACCACAATCAATTACCCTATGGGCCGCTTTTGAACTCCAAGGTGAAGTTCCCCTTATTGATTGCCAACTTGACGCCTAACATTGCAACATCGTATGGGCAATTGGTAGGTGTCAAGTTGAATCCGCCCAGATATCAGAGAAGAACTCTATTCCATAACAACGCTAGTCATTACTCCAGGTGCGATTGCCTCCTGCTTAGGTCGCCGAACGGAAAACAATGCAATAATACCGGCCAAAACAGCCATTACTGCCCCAGCCTTAAAGCCTGATATCCAACCTGAAACCTCGATCAGGATCTTGGCATTATGGCCAGTAAAATGGGAGGCAACAAGCTGAGCAGCTTTGTTCGTAGCACTAGCCGCTGACACAGTCGCTAAGACTGAAATTCCGAGGCTTCCTCCAACTTGCTGAGCGACACTCACCATAACCGAACTAAGTCCAGCCTCTTTAGGAGTAACTCCTGTCATAGATGTAGGAAATACCGCTGAAAATGTAGCACCAAGGCCTGTGGCATTCAACAACAAGATAGGAAGAACATGTGTTGTATAAGATGCTCCGGGACCAAGGCGGGAGAACAGGAACAATGCCAATCCAACTGCCATGGGACCATAGACCAAAAGCGGGAGCGGCCCGATCTTACGCATCGCTCTAGCTCCATTCTTGGCAATCAACATAACTGTAGCGGTCATAGGAAGGAAGGCAAAACCTGCCTTTAGAGGCGAGTAGCCAAGTACATCCTGGAGGAATTGGGTAAGAAAGAACCAGAGTGAAAATAGCGCTGCAGCCACTAGAAACATGACAGCGTAAGCACCGCTTCGGTTACGGTTTGAAAAGATCGAAAGATTCAAGAGCGGCTGCTTGGCTGATCGCTCGCGAAGGTAAAAAGAGATGAGTCCAACGACTCCGATACCAAAAGCCCCAATACTAATTGGCGAGGTCCAACCTGAGGCTGCCGAATGGATAAAACCATAGACGATTCCTGAAACACCCAGGATAGATGCGATTGCTCCTATAAAGTCGGCTGGAACGTGTTGCTTTTCAGACTCGCGCAAAACCCGAGGCGCTAAAATAGCCAAGGTTATAGCTATAGGGGTATTGACAAAGAAGACCCACCTCCAGCTGAGATATTGCGTTAGCAATGCTCCAGCTATCAATCCAATTGAGGCCCCTGCCGCAGAGACAGCGGCAAAGATCGCTAGCGCCTCTGTTCGTTCCTTGAGATCCTCAAAGTTCGAAGCAATTAGAGCAAGCGCAGTCGGAGAGGCAATAGCCCCGCCAATTCCTTGAAGAGCTCGAGCCGCAATCAAAAGCGCACCACTAGTTGCAAAGCCACCAGCAAAACTAGCGCCAGCAAAGAGTAAGACCCCGATCATGAACATCTTGCGTCTTCCAAAGATATCGCCAGATCTACCACCCAATAGAAGCAGTCCGCCAAAGACAAGCGTATAGGCGTCTACTACCCAGGTAAGAGAGGTGGGCGAAAAGGAAAACGCTTTGCCGATAGAGGGCAGTGCAACATTTACGATGGTTATGTCGAGAACAATCATCAACTGAGCACTAGCGATAAGTGCAATGGCCAACGGTCCTGGCGCTTTATGTGGCCCTCTAATCTTCTCCGGCATTATGTTTACTCCAAATCACAAATCACAAAAAACTTCTAACTGATATACTATAAGGAACGCAAGCGTTTCTTATTCCCAAACGAGATAAAAATATGAATACCCAAAACTCCGTTACCAAGACCCGGCGCCGGGGCTGTGAACTAGAGGAAGCTATCTTTGGGGCAGCCAGAGAAGAACTCTGTTCAAAGGGGCTCTTAGCCTTCTCAATTGAGCGTGTTGCTGAACTGTCCTGCACTTCAAAAGCCTCTATCTACCGGCGTTGGCCCAATAAGACCGAACTTGTAATCGCTGCAGTTGAACCTCTTCTTCCTCGAATTAAAGTTCCTGATCAATCCAGTGATCTCACCAACGACCTAATATCAGCCGCGAGGAGCGTAGTTGAAGGATTCAATGCTCCTAGTGGAAAGATCGCTCTAGCGCTCATCTTGGAATCACGTAGAAAAGATGAACTAAGGGAGCTGGTTGACAAGAGAATCGCGGAACCGAGGCGGATGATCTTTCGAAATATTATGGAACAACACCAAAGTCAACTCGCCCTCGACAAGCAAGAGCTAAACCGAGTGGGCGATCTAATACCGTCCCTTATAATCCATGCGGCGCTTGCCAATGGCCTTCCTATCAACGAAGATCTTCCAGAGGAGATCGTCATAAATTTGGTAACACCGCTGATTCATGGAATCCAATCGCTAAAGGCGAAAGAACCCAATTAAAGGCCTACGGGGCGGATCCAACCCGGTATCGAAAATTAATCAATTCTATAACAACCCGACTTCGTCAACCATATTGCTAGCCATATTGCCAACCTTGTCGTTAGGGTATAAAAACTCCCTCGAGCATCCATTATCTGGGCATTAAAACCGAAAGCAAGTTGATAAAGAAAAAAGTTGCACTAGAGAATGAGATTGCTATAAAAGGGAATTAGTTGATTTCAAATCGATCAAACTAAGAGATTTGAGACTCTCTAAGGTGAAAAAATAGACTAAACGACAAAACTTCTCAAGTTATCCAAGACTAGCCTCTTGCACCATTTATTACCCTGGGTACTATTTGATCTTCTTTCACCTCCTCGCCATCGCGCCAAACGTGATAAGCGTAGCGATCTACAACTTCAGTTATGGCCTCTTCAAATAAGGTACCAACGTAGACCAAACCCACACCGTCATCACTGGCATACCCTTCGGGCAAAGCCCCACTTCGAATAGCCTCCTGAAAAAGCGGTCGCCGCTGGGCCTCAGAATTGTAGTGGACTCCATTCGAGTAAGGGATAAAACCAAGGCCGTTATCAACAACCCTCAAATCGGGACCAAATGAATCAGTCGTGCCGCCTATATGCCAACATATCGACCCAGCCGAGACCCCTCCTAAAACGGTTCCTCCTAGCCAAAGCCTATGCATAATCTCATCAAGTCCATGGAGCTTCCAGATAGCAAGGAGGTTGGCAACGCTCCCGCCACCGACCCAAATAACATCATGCTCGCCAAGAAAAGACTCAATATCATCCACATTCGGCATTGGAAAGAGATTCAGGTGTGATGTAGTAAATCCGCTATCTCTACCAGCTTGATCCAAAGATGCTTGGAAATATCTTTGATCACCAGATGCCGTTGAGATGTGGCAGATTGATGGTCTTCTTCCCCTAACGCCTGATCGCTCAATGGCGTGATAGATAAGTGGACCATAGGCTATTGGGTTTCGTCTACCCTGAAAAAATCCACCGGAGGTCGCAATCACAGTAGGAACGTTATTTGTCATAGGAGCAAATATACATCGTCATCGGCGCTTATGAATTGCCTTCTCATCTCCAACCTTTAATCCTTAAAAAATTGCAACTTGATCAAGTCTCAATCATCTCCAATTGATCCTTGATAACCAATTAGACCCAAATAGAAATCAGCATGATTATCAGTCAAGGAAGAAGAATGAGCAATCAACGATGGAAAATACGAGACAGCGACCTATTCGGGGAAAATTGGTGAATCGATTCAAAAATAGCCATCTCCACCTATACAGCCTGCGCTAGATTTGACTCAGTTATAGGCCATATAGATCTCGAGGAAATTAGCGATGACACAATATCAATTGGAGACAATTCTAGAAAATGGCACCTTCTTTGAATCACCACGGTGGCACGACGGCTCGTGGTGGCTATCGGACTTCTACAGCCATAGGGTGATCCGTCTCGATTCAAACAATGCTCCTGAAGTAATGCTTGAAGTACCTGGTCAACCATCAGGAATTGGATGGCTGCCTGATGGTTCGATGCTCGTCGTCTCGATGAAGGACCACCTCCTCCTTCGATCAACAGCAAAAGGAACTTCCAGCGTGCATGCTGACCTTTCACAATACAGCGGCGGTCCCTCCAATGACATGGCGATAGATGCTAAAGGACACGCTTATGTCGGTAACTTTGGATTTGACTTTATGAATGGTGCTGATCCCAAATCCACCTCAATAGTGATGGTCGACATGGATGGCACAAGCCAAGTTGTAGCATCTGAGATGTACTTCCCGAATGGCTCTGTTATCACCCCAGACGGAAAGACCCTAATCGTAGGCGAAACCATGGGTTGTCGCTATAGCGCCTTCGACATCGAAGACGATGGTACGCTCTCAAATCGCCGCACCTGGGCCGAACTTGCTCCCCTACCAACGCTCGGAACCTTTGGAGAGACAATAGGACAAGTGACCATAGCACCTGATGGATGCTCATTGGATGCACAAGGACAGATCTGGGCGGCTGACGCACTTGCCAATCGAGTAATTAGGATCGCCCCAGGCGGCCAGATTACAGACGAGATCCCTGCACCCTCTGGGATGGGCTTCTTCGCATGCATGCTTGGCGGCGAGGACGGAAAGACGCTCCTTTTGTGCAGTGCTCCGGACTCCTTTGAACACCTGCGCAAGAACAAGACTGAAGCAGTAATTATGACGACCAGAGTCGAGGTGCCCCACGCCGGTCGTCCTTAGGTAGCACATAGACCGCCACCTCTAATAAAAATAGCACCCTGGATTTTCAAATTGTGAACCATGCCACTTTGGAGTGATTGCGACCTAATCAATTTACGAGACGTCCACGATAGCTAGCGAAAGACTCCTTGAAATTAAAATCAGCAGGGCTGCATCTAGATAGATGATCACCCTAGATGCAGCCCTGTTGATTTACAAATTAATCCAATATTATGCCTTACTGCAAACCAGACGACCAATGCCATGGTAGCTGAGAGATAGAGATAAAAGTCCATATATCCAGGAGCAAAGGAGATGGAGACCCAACTTCTTGGAATTGTTCAAACACCTAAGTGATTCATCCAAAACCTCTCAGTTAAAGTCGGTGCTTAAATAACTATCGAGCTGCGAATTGGACCTTCTAAGTCGATTATAAAGGTTTCAGATACGAAGTAGATGATGCATGAATATCCAAATTTAGATTAGAACGTACCTCGCAATAAGCGTGAGACCTATCGTCTAGCTCTTCTAGTAGCAGTTGAACTCCAGGCAACCCGAGTTCATATCGAGCCTCTCGAATCGAGGTCAGCTAGGTCGACTCTTGGGTTGTGATCGATAAATGATCCACCCAATCAACACCATTAAAGCAAATACTAAAAATAAAAGTTCAGTGAAAGTAATAAAAAAGCGATCTGGTCTAGTAGTTCCACTATGGCTACGCGAAGAAGAGCCACTTGGGGCATTGGAGTTAGTAACGTTTATGGTGTTGGATGGCGGAATTGGCTCCATTAATGTGGGCTTGGTTGGAGAGGTGAAACCACTAGAAGACGACGGCGACTCAATCAGTTGAGATCCCTGAATATTGCTTGCTTGGCTCCCCGGATTCGTCAGGGTCAGATTGAAGTCACTTGGTGTCGTTGGAGAACCCTGGGTCGATGGTTGAGGATTACTAGTCCCACTTGGTGTCGTTGGAGAACCCTGGGTCGATGGTTGAGGATTACTAGTCCCACTTGGTGTCGTTGGAGAACCCTGGGTCGATGGTTGAGGATTACTAGTCCCACTTGGTGAAGTGCTTCCAGAAGAAGTCGCGGGATGGGCTACGACAATCAAGGTATAAGTAGCGATCGATTGTTGATGTAACAAAAGACCTGAGTCAGAGTCCAACACCCTAAAGGTAAATGACCCTTGTGCTGTTGGTGTTCCATACAAAACACCTGAGGTTGACAAGGACAGTCCATTTGGAAGATTTCCAGAGACCAAGGTCCATTCATAAGGGGGAGTTCCACCCTGGGCATTTAAAGAAGTATTGTAATAATTTCCGACGGTTGCATCATGTGGATTCGATGCAGATAGAGCCAAAGTTGGTAGGAGATTCAAGGATGCGGAGCCTGACACTTGGCCATAATTGTTGCCATCGCCGCTATAGCTAGCATAAAGACTGTAATTACCGCTGTCAAGGGTTATCCTGCATGAAGCTGCGTTCCCAGAGATAAGCGATGAACATAGCGGGCCGTTTTCATCGAAAAAATTCACATAACCAGTTGGATTGAAGCCATTGATAGTTGCAGACAACACGACCGAGGAGCCAGCCAGCGCCACGGTTGGAGATATGGAAAGCAAAAGGGAGCTATTCGACCTATCGACGGTTATAGATTCGTTTTGAGTGGCGCTAGCGCCCAATGAATCCTTTACGCTCACCCAATAGCTGTAGGTACCCGCGGCAGTCGCCCTCCCACTCAGCGATCCAACTGAACTATCAAAGTTCAGTCCCGGTGGCAAGTGGCCGCTTTCACTGAAAATATCAGCACCCACACCGCCACTAATCGTTGGGGTGTAGCTATAGTTAGAGCCAACTAAAATCGACGAATTTGCAGGCTTGGAAGAAATGGTTATAGCTCCATTAATAGTAAGGGAGGTAGTCGCTTTCGCTTGCAAATAGTTACCATCTCCGGGATAACTTGCAATGAGATCCATTGATCTCAATACGGGCGATTCGATATTACAACTCCCTACGGAGATGGCGCTCGGGATATTCAGGATGGACAGGTCACTAAGTTGAATATCGCACAAAGGTTGATTCACTCCAGGAGTAGATATTTCAACGCTGCCCGTAGGCGGATATTTATTAGTACCATTTGCATCTTCAACCGCCACCGATACCTTGGTAGACACACCTGCTTCAGATGGTGATGGCGATGCTTTCAGGGTGATCGAAGAAGTCGCCTTTTGAAAATTAATTGTGAAATTTTGGCTTGAGTGCCCACCATAGTTTTTAGCAGTTACCCTGAAGGAATAGGGTCCACCTCCAGAGGAAACGCCTGACAATACCCCCTCAGGAGACAGGGTAATCCCCGATGGCAATGTCGTGGTGGTGTTATAGGTGATTTTTGGTGTTCCAGTAGATGTGAAGGTGAAAGATCCCTGCTCCCCATCGATAAAAGTAGTGGTGGCAGCGGAGGTTATCGACGGCGAAACTACGCTTTGACCGTAATTTATCTCAATGGCTCCAACGTCGCAATATCCACTTGCACTAGAAGGCCGAGAGTTGCCAAGCTCGTCGGTCGTTGGACAAAGGGTAAAGTTCGGCTCCGAGGCACTATAGGAGATAACGGTATCGTAGGGAACCATCTCTAACCCTATCGATCCACTAGTAGGCACAAAGTATCTGGAATGTGCGTCAACTGGCGTCACTTTAACGTTACTAACATCGCCAGAAGCAGTGAAATTGCATTCAGATGAATCAGAGACATTATAACCCAATGAAAAAATAGTCCCTGTAGCTTGCCCGAGGCTACAGTTGTTTATCAAATCCGTAGTATTACGATCCGTATTATCTACCACGTACGAGCCGCTCATCTTAAGCAACGAAGGGGCAAGTACTCCAGGACCGAAACCGATTCCGGCACCACCACCATTGACAGAAACGTGGTTTCCGGCAATCGTCGAAGCAATAACGGCCGAATTCTGACTGATGTTGAAGATTCCGCCACCGTCGGTTATAGTTCCAGAGATCGTTTGCCCATTTCCAGCACTTCCCGAGATAGAGTTGTGAGTCACTGACGACTCGAACATATCAAGCCGACCACCATTAAATATACCGCCGCCGTAGTAGTTAGCGGGGGAAGAGGAATAACTACTCAAACTTTCATCGATCACATTTTGACTAATCAATGAGCGGCTAATGGTCAGCCGACCACCATTATATATACCGCCGCCGTAGGCTAATTGAACGCACTGGTTTGGTGAGGAGACGAGACAAAATACTCCTATATTGCCCGCAAAATTGTTCACAATGGAAGAATCAATTATCGACATAGTGCCCGCATTGTAAATACCACCGCCATTAGTGGAGAAGTTGGTATACACTTTGACGCCATTGAGCATCGTTGTAGTCCCGCTTTGAGCGTAGATACCTCCACCATATTGATTATCTCCATCCGATAGGGTCAAATCGGTGATCGAAATTTGCTGTCCAGCTTGAGGTATTGTGATAACCGATCCACCACTCGGATTTATCGTAGTAAGGCTTGTGGGTTGAAGATCTTCCACTGTCGAATTACCGTTGGTACCCACAATTTGAAGCGAGGCAATGGACGTAGGAATGGTTGCACCTTGGCCCTTAATCGCATTTGCAAAGACGATTCCATAGACGTCAATCGTGTCACCGCTTGCCGCCTGACTGAGGGCATATTGAAGTGTTTTACAAGGTGAGGAGATATTTTGGCAGTTGTTAGAAATGTCGCTTCCAGATCCAGATACGTACAGGTTGGAACCTTGGCCTTCGACTGGCTGACTCCCAAATTGCCCTATTGAGAGCACTATGACGCAAAGACACAACAGCCAACGTAGAGCTATCCGTCGATTGCACCAACGGTTGGGAGTCAACCTAAACATAATCGCTACCTTATGATGTCAACCAGAGACAAAAAGGAACACGCCTTGGTGACCTTGAGTACAAACTCTACAATTTGTGACTTCTTGCCCTAAATCCTATTCCAAAACCATAGCACTTCACTAGAAATGAATTTCTTATCTAAGGCCAAAAACTTGCTTGTTAGGCCATTCAAAGATCAGATATTTGAGATACTTCTACGGAATATCCATGGCGTCATTAGAGCCCTGAACAACGAGCTCTTTTCAAATGAGCCCCTCGCAAATATGTGACCATCAACATAGCTCCTTATGGAACCATTGTCAGGAACATAATCTGATCTGGCGACTAACTATGAAATTAGAGAGATGGCGACAACTTTTAATCAATGTGTCATTGGGGCTAACCATAGATTCTTGCGCATTGAATTTGGACTCAACCCATTAAGAGTGCCTGGAAGAGTCCAGATCATAAGGGCAAAATAAGTTGAATCCACGCTGCTTAATCCATTTATCCAAATAATCATTTCAAATCGTTCGCAGTTGCTGATCCCAAAGCTTCATCAAAGGGACATACATCTGACGCCTAAGGGCCAACATTCTAAAAGCATCGGCAAGATCTTCACTAATTACAGATTTGCCCACAGTTTTACTTTCTAGGGTTGAAACTCGGCTCGACCTAAAGTCAAGGAGACCTCCGCAACTTGTCACTCTTAAAATGAACAAAAATTGATCAAAGCAATCTAACCACAGGTTGGATCCAAACCAAAAATAAGTTCCAACATTGAACCCATCCCATTGGATCTTTCAAAAACCAAAGGCAAGGTAGCAAAAAGTTCTAGTCAGCAAAATGATCGCATACTCAAGCGAACGAAATCCACACACCAAAAACGACAATTCGAACTCAAAAGTGTTTTATCTCAAAAATCCGCCCGAGCACCTTTTAAGACCTTTATTTGCCTATTTGTCAAACCACTAGGAGGGGACCCATTCTCTCTGAATTAAGCATCCCCTATCGAGAGCACTTGGGTTGTCCCCGCGTCAAAAGATACAACAACCCATACTGTGCCAATCACCTTGCTAGGAAATGGCTACGAAGACACTTCCATGGCTCACCCAAAAAAGTCGGATGATGGTTGACGACCCTGTTAGACAGTTCATGGTCGTCAACCCTGCGGAAGATCGATTTGATTGACCTTGATAAGATTTGAATTTCTAATACCAAATTATCTGTAGCAGATAAGCTAGCTATCGGATTCATTCGCTCGAGACCACCTCAGCGCGCCCAATCAAATCAATCATGACCCTTGAGGACCATTCCTAACATTTTGAGATTAAAGACCACAAATCGCCAGCCTTGGTAGAAAAGATTGGTCCTCAGTGCAATCGTTCTGGCCGTAGGCAGTGGTGCACGAGAAATATCTTGGTTTCCATTATCCATAATTCTTCATTGGACCTTTCAATTCATAGAGCTTAAACCTAAATTGGCCTACTCGGGGATTCGATACCATCCTGGAAGGGCTTTTGCCTTGTAGATAAAGAGATAGTGAAGCATCAATTTCACCCAGTGTCCGCCTAAGCCGATCTCGCCAGATGTCCCTTTAGAGTCTCGACCGGAGCCGGGAAAACGCTGGTAATCTGGTACAACTGGGTACATTGTCATCGCTGCAGCAGTTCCATTTTTAATTCCAGCCCCAGCAGAGGCGATGCAGGCAGCACCCATCTTGGCCATTGATGCCTCATGCAATGGGGCATCTTCTCCAAGATTAATTCGATCGGCGATCGACCTGGCCACGGTCTTTCCCATTACGCCAGATGGCATGCCAGTTCTCGGAGGAGCAGGTGAGATCACTGTTCCGTTGGGACTAGTCCTTGGTCGAGAGATGGGATGTGGCGGTGCAAAAGCAATACCAACGCCAAAGACGTTCTCGTACTTTTGGGACTGATAGGTGCTAGGCCAATCCGAAGCATTCCAATCATCGAATGTTCTAGAGGTGTAGTCAGCATCCACCTTCATAAAGCCATTGGGTGCAAATATCTCAGAGGTAATGTCATCTCCACCTTGGTCATATGCCCTTAGGTCCACACCTCTAAAGGGTGGAAGCAGCATTGCAAAATCAAAAGATAGTGTTAGTTTTGAACCATCTAGCTGCTCATAGGTGAGCACCCCTTCGTCGACTCGCTCAACGTGTGCTCCGAGGATCGCCTTCACACCTCGCTCACGAAAAAGTGACTCAGTCCACATCTTTGAGGTGGTCACAAATCCATTTTGGACAAATTCCATCCCCCCAACACCAAAGTCACCTAGCTCAAATTCATTTGTCAAATAGATAACCGTAGCGAGTTCTCTAACACCCCTGTTGCGTAGTTCATGTTCCACATTGAATGCGTATTCAAATGCGGCACCTTCGCATGTGCAGGTTCCGTGGCCGACACCAATCACCAGTGTCTTTGGATCACCTTTAGCGAGCGCTTCTATGATCTTTTCAAATTCACCAGCGGTCTTAGTGGCATGGTCTGGGGTACAAACCGAAAGAGTATTGGCATCAGGACCAAGACCCGGAGTAGCCGCGAAGTTCAACTTAGGACCGGTGGCATTTATGAGATAGTCATAGTGCAATCTCTCCAGCCTGTCCTTCTCTTTCTTGGAGGTGTGTATGATCTCCACAAAAGGCTTAGTCGAAGTTTGGTCGCCTTCTGGATAGAGGCCAACCGCAAGGGCTTGGCGAAAGTCGATGCCCTTACGACGATAGATGGGCGCAAGGGGAAAGGTAACCTGGTTCGTCGTCATCTTTCCGACGCCAACCCAGATGTTGGAGGGGATCCAATTCCAATTTGAATTCGGAGAGACCACCACCACCTCGTGACTAGTATCAAGAAAGCGACGTAGATAAAGAGCAGCCGTATGACCCGAGATGCCCGCTCCTAAAATCACGACTCTAGCCATGAGTTAACTCCATTCAGAGATGGTGACCCTTTTGGGAGGCCATCAAATAATGATTCCTACAACCAATCCAAATCTCGCCAAAGCGACAGAAATGGACTCTAAAACCTAACCTTATCACCATAATCATATACCCAATAGGGTATTGTGGCCCCACTTTACGATTGATAAACAGTTCAATGCCCAACACATGGCCTATAGGGTTTTGGCGAGATTGTGCTAGTCAAAGAAAGCCACGACACAAGGTACCAGCCCAGCAGAGGAATTCAAAAAAATCCCAAGCGTCACCATGAGGTATAATCAGATCTGAATCAAGTGAGCATCAACTGATCGCTAGGGCCTAATCATGCTACCTATCGATCACGTGAAACTAGCTAAAACCTAAACCCTAACCAACACCGCATCCAAAGGGCAATTCCGAACTAATCGTCAACTACAATTTTTAGCTTTACCAACCTTGTAATTCACAGAGCGATGAAATGGTAGCCATCTCTTGGGCCGCGCCAATTGGCCAAGGCATCGAACTCTCAATTGGGCCATTCACGTTAGCGCTCACAAAAATAGCCACTATCCTAAAGGCAATAACGCGGTGGTTCTCGGAGCGTTTTAGCTAACCATTCGATCAAGATGATCAAATCGAAATCCAAAGAGGTTCAGACAAGGATCGCAATGGAAAAATCAGCCGTCAAAACACCTCCTTAGATGCATCTTTCCGAGAACGATTGCATAAAATAGGTAAATGATCCCTCAACTTCAATTTGGTAAAACAGGACATATGACCAGCCGAGTAATTTTCGGAGCGGCAGGATTGGGAGAATCCTCCCAGGCAACCGCCGATGCGACACTGGAGGTAATCCTCGCAGCTGGTATCAATCACATCGATACGGCGTCATCTTATGGAAACTCCGAAGAGCGAATTGCGCCCTGGATGAAAGACCACAGGAACAAATTCTTTCTAGCCACAAAGACTGGCGATCGAACCGGTGATGGAGCGCGCGCATCCATTGAACGCTCCTTAGTTCGATTAGGCGTCGATCAAATCGACTTAATACAACTCCACAACTTGGTAGAAGAAGACGAGTGGAAGATAGCGCACTCCAAGGGTGGCGCCCTTGAAGCGTTGATGGATGCCCGTCAACAAGGACTGGTGAAGTATATTGGAGTCACCGGTCACGGAACCCGAATCCCTTCCATGCATATTCGATCACTAAGCGCCTACGACTATGACTCCATTCTCTTTCCCTACAACTACATGATGCTAACCAATCCTCAATATAAGAGTGATGTTGAAGAGTTGATAGAGATCGCAACGAACAAGAACGTGGCAATACAGACGATCAAGTCAATTGCTCGGCGCCGATGGAGTGACGACAATACCACCGATCGACGCTTTAGCTGGTATGAGCCGATAAAAGATGATGGAGCAATCAAAAGAGCCGTCGCATTTGTCCTGTCAAGGCCGAACCTCTTTCTAAATACATCTAGTGACTATTCGCTACTACCAAAGGTCATTGAAGCTGCAAACCACCTACCCAAAGATTTGGATCTAGTTGCTATCGAGGCTGACGCCCGAAGCCTTGAAATGGCTCCACTCTTTGACGGGAGCACCTTGGAGCTAATCTGACACATGCATCTACGGAAAGATTTTCAACTTTCCGTAGATGCTCTCAGGCCAGAAATGAGCCAAAAACCACCACAATTGCCAATTGGCCGGGGTGCCAAAACAGAACCCTTCGAAATTAGCCGCCTAAACATTGCTAGACAAGTGAACATAAAATGCAATAGTCATCATCCGATGGGTTTTCCATGCGAAACCTCTGTCATCTGTTTTTGAGTCATCGCCTTACATTTGCGTTTTGCCCATGACTCAAAAACAACGATTTAATTTGCTTAAAACAAGAGTGACACCAAAAAAAGAGCCCTACAACTTTGAATAGATCGTAATACCGAGGCTCTTATTGTAGGTAGATCTATAGTTTGCTCTTAGGTAACGCATCGCAACTGGTCCAACACCAGGATAAGCTCCACCTAGAACCACCGTCGTAGCAGAACGAAACCAACTCAAAACCATCTTTTGAAATGCGGGGTTAGAAGCGTCCGAAGCCACCCCGGATGCACCAAAATCAACTACACGCTCTTGGCCATTCCAATCCACGACATTAGGGCAGCCCTTAGTGAATGTAGTAAGCCTGTTCATCAAAATCATTACGGTAGGAACATCACTAACAACGCACCCTAAAGATTGAACCGCAGCCTTGGCAACCGGCGGAACAATCGGAGCGGCGGGGTTCTCGAAGATCCCCACGAAGTCACCTATGACCAATATCGCCAGCAACGCCCCAACAAAGACTTTTTGTGATTTAGCCCTATAACGCCGCCGTTGTTGTAGATCATCCAAGCCCAAGGGGGAGTTTGTGAAATACTCAAAGAGCCCAACGATGCCAAATGCGCAAAATGGTGCCACAAAACCGGCATAATGGTAATAGTAGGCCGGAGCCACCGCCAATATAGCCCCAACAATTAGGGTCGAGCCGATTCCAAATACCTCTATCGACTCCCAATTCGACGATCCAACGTTCTTGATAACCTTCAAACTAAGAGAAATGAAAGTCAAAAGAACCACAATTGCGACCAGCACCCCAACAACTTTGTCCCAATGATAGATATAGAGTTCAGACGATAGGCTAGAGATCCGCCCAAAGATAGTCAACCCGCTAAAACCTCGACGAGCTTGAGTAAATAGAATCTGGTTAAAGAACGAAAATGGCGAAGTTACAAGAAAAGGCGCGATCGGAATTAAAAAACCTAACCCGGTGGCCAAGACAAAGCGCAGACTCACACCAACAGAGCGTCTAAGAAGTATCACAGCGACAATCAGAAAAGGAAACACCGCCCATAGCTTGGTTGCTCCAGCTATGCCAAAGGAGATTCCACCTAAGCTCAGGCGCCACATCGAACTAGTAAGCTTCTGTTCCCAGAAGATTATCACTATTGCTATCAAGCAAAAAAGACAGAGAGCCGGCTCTATTAAAACGGTCTGGGCTGAGGTAATCGTCCCTTCGTAAAATGCCATTACCCCCATCCCCAGCAACAGGGAAGTAGTTTTTCGAGTCCTCAAAACCAACCCGACTAAGACTACGTTACAAAGTGGAATGAGATCGATAAAAGAACGTGCTACCTCCAGTCCAAACATAGTTCCGAAGTGGTTACCAAACCAGGTAGCAGGTAGAAGTAGATATAAAATGACCGGGGGCTGCAAAAAAGCAAAGTCCTTATAGGGAAGCACGCCATGGCCAAGATTCATCGCTGAAGCAAAATAAACACCGTCGTCGTATTCATCGACAGCTCCAATGTGGCCATGTAACATAAGCTGCAAAAGAAGAAGACTGCCAAGAACCAAAGTGATGCAACCAATCAACCAAAGCGGCTTCGCCTTGGGCTCAGAAAGATCACGCCTAGCATCGTTTGTCTTAGGTATTTTATTGAACCGTTGAATCATTTACGCCAAGGCTATTACCTGATTATTAAAGATAACCAACATTGCATCTTGCTCATTATCTCTTTAGACCTTGGTAGAGGCACCAGCCTCATTGCGATCATCAATCAATAGAAATAGGGTCAAAAGTAAGAAAAAATCTAAGTAACCTCTCCACGTGGCCCAGATAATCGAAGGGCCAACTAAGTTTCGTAATTAACAAAAATTGAAATGTATTAGAAAAAGACCGAGTACCTATCATTATCGAACTATCACCACCCAAAAAAATCAACAAATATCTATTTTTCAACCATATTTGCGGCCTCGCAAAGAAAGACGGCTGGAGCGACTATACAAGAGCTCGTTACTTCGATGCCCAAGCGCCAACGAGCCTTCGATGGACGTTCCACCAAAGGCTAACGCTTTCGACGATCTCCGATCTGAAGCCAATAAAGGCCAAAGTACTAGCCCATCGCCGATCCATCTACTCACAACGATCTCCCTTAGCACTTGAGCCCAAAATTATCAAGGGTTTTGGGCTCAAGTGAGATCGATGACAACAGAAAAATTTGCCGATCGGCTTTGGCAGCTACGAATCATCTACATTGCAAGAGCTCTAATGAGCACATCGCGGGTTATAGCGGCGATTGGCGTTCCGATCTACTTTGCAGCCAGCGGATTCTCAGCTACCAAGCTAGGAGTTGTCTTTGGGTTAGCTTCAATCTTTACCATGGTGACCTCCGCCATTATTGGAAGCATCTCCGACCGTGTTGGCCGTAAGATCTTCATGGTCGTCTACCCAATTGTGGTGAGTGTAACCCTCATCGTCTTTATCTCAACCTCGATCGCTTGGATATTGATCCTCTGTACCGTCTTGGGTAGCTTTGGTCGTGGCGGAGGAGCAGGCGCGGGCCAAGTCGGTCCGTATCAACCGGCCGAATCGGCCCTTTTAGCCGAAATTGCATCGACCAAAAGAAATGATGCTTTCGTAAAAGTTACGCAGATGACAGTAGTTGGCGCCTTGATTGGTTCAGCGGTCTCTGCCACCCTCTTTGGTTCACTGCATCCATCGCACCTAAATGGTGCAATAACAATCCCCTTTTCGATAGCTGCAATAGCTGCCCTACTAGGCGGATTGGTGGCCCTTTTAATCCAAGAAGAGAAAAAACCGACTAAAGATAAGGATTCCAAGGCGCCAAGGAGATCGTTACTTCCCCGCAACTCTATGGGATTGCTCTTTAGGTTGGCAATAACGAATTCTCTAAATGGCCTGGCCGTGGGGATGTTCGGACCGTTTTTGACCTATTTCTTTTTCGTAAAGTTCCACAGTACCCCAAATACAGTGGCAATTTTATATCTGATCACCAACGCCATAAGCCTCGGTCCAATTGGCGTAGCAACCACGCTGGCTGATCGCTACGGAAGTGTCAAGGTAACTACCATTCTACGTTTTGGTCAGGCACTTCTTTTGATCCCGTTTGCATATGCCCCCACCTTTTTGCTCGCTTCTATCTTCTACATAGTTCGCGCCACGGTTCAGCGCGCCGCCTTGCCGCTACGTTCGAGCTACGTTCAGAGCCAGGCCGACCCTAACGAACGAGCCCAAGTTGCCGCGCTGTCGAATATACCCTCTCAAATAGCCCAAAGCGCTTCGCCTCTCTTGGCTGGATACCTCTTTGACTCAATCTCATACGAGATGCCCTTTGTGGTTGGATCGATATTACAGTTTGTGAGTTCCATCTTTTATGTCCGCTTCTTTATAGATCGACCCCCTCCCGAAGAGATTGCAAACCCAGTCACCGACAGCGACTAAATACCAAAAGAAGCCACAAGGCACATAAAGACCGTAGGGGTATTGTCATTGATCTCATTCTTTATGTCGTTCAAAGGTTTCGACCAAAGCGTCATAGAGATAACTGTCACCAAGTATCAAAAGACTATCTCCCGCCAACAAAATCGTAGCTCCATTGACTGGGATCAACCCGCCATCACGAACAACCATCGAAATCCAAGCACCACCAGGAAAATTCATCACCTCTGAGATGGATGACCCATCTCCTAGTGAGTCTTTGGCCACAACCAACCTATGGACTCCATCGGGCTCATTCGCCAAACTGACGCCGATGGACCAGGGCTCTGGCTCAACGATACGCATCGGTACATAGAGAAGTCGCGCCACCATCGGTACAAAAGAACCCTGCACGACAACTGAGACGAGAACCACTATCACGATTATTCCAAAGAGGCGTGATGCTCCAGGAATGTGTGAGCTTAGAAGGTAACTCCCCAACAAGACAGGAACAGCGCCCTTCAATCCGGCAAATAAGACAAAGATGGATTGCTTAAAAGACAGCGAACTAGTCGCTAAAATCGGCCCGACAAAGAGTGGACGGACTAAAAAGATCAGTACCAGAGCGATTATCAGGCCAGGCAACCAGATATCCGAAGCCATCAATTGATGAAGATCGACCATCATTCCCAAAAAGAAAAACGCAACAATCTCGCCCAAACTCGCCAGCGCAGAGTGGAAGCGCACAATTTCACCCTTATAGGGAGCGCGCTCATCACCAATGATAATTCCTCCCAGAAAGACCGCCAAGAAGCCAGATCCATGAGCAATGGTTGCAGCTGCATAAATGATAAATATGAAAGTTAGGCTTCGAAGCGGATAGAGGCCCTCCTTTGGAAGCGGAATTGACCTCATAAAGACCAAGAGAAGGCGACCACCGACTATTCCCAAAAGCGCACCGACTGCCATTTGCAGTATAAAGTTACCTCCCACGCTCAAAAGAGAAGAAGCACCAACTCCCCCAGCGCCTATCAAAGCAACCATCAATGAAATTCCAACTGGATCATTGGCACCTGATTCACCCTCGATGAGATCCCCACTAATTCCGGAGATCTCTCTTTGACCCAACACTGAAAAGACCATAGCTGGGTCTGTGGGGGCAATCGCAGTTGCAATCAGACTCGCGGCATACCAGGAGAGACCAAAACTATAATGAATAAAGACGGCGCTGGCTATCGTCGTCAAAAAGGTACCAATAATTCCAACACCCAAGATGGGAATCAGTGCCGCCTTGACCTTGCTCCACCCGATGTGCATTCCGCCTTCAAAAAGAATGATAACAAGAGCCACTGTAACTACCTTTGAGATCAAACGTGGAGAAAGATAGACGAAGTGGGGCGCAAAGGTGGCGACAAGACTAGCGCCGACAAAGAAAAACGCTGGGGATGGTATTTTGATCAAGGAAGACAACCGGCTGGAGACAACTGCAAGTAGGCCCACGATCGAGACGATCAAAATCGTAATAGCAAAAGGAACGGTGTCTGACATAATTTCTCCTCGAGAACGAGTCCCCAACCTTGGAGACCTGTCGACCAGACTTCCCGACACGCCATTCAATACTCTAACATCGGATTTCAACAGGCATAACATGATATTTCCGCATAGAGATCTTTGGGTAACCCATCTCTCAAATGCAATACCAAAATAACGAATCGCTCACCGCAACTAGGGCCATAAGTACCTATTGAGGGCAAAATCAGCGCGCTAAAATCACCTCCTGACTCAATTCGACTGAAAACTTTCGAAATTAGATTTTCCATGCGAAAACTCCAATTAGAAGGCTATTCAAAGAAGCCAAATAGGGCATCGCCAAAAAATTAGCTTCAGCGGGATGAAAGATTAAGTTGGCTTAGCCTCTTTTGACAATGGGCGCTAAAGATCACCAAGAACCTATGGGTGAATCGACTAAACAAGGGAAATGAAATTGGCTGACAACATTCGCACTCGTACTTTAGCCCCAAAGTTGATGCCTTGGGTGGCCTTTACCACTACAGCTCTCACCTACGCGCTTGTAGGCCTCGGAAGTACGGTTCGAGTCACCAACTCGGGTATGGGATGTCCATCTTGGCCACTTTGTTATGGTCAAATCGGCCCAATCTTTAAATACCATCCGATCTTAGAGGAAAGCCACCGATACCTAGCGGGGATCGTCTCCATCTTCGTCTTTTCAACCCTGGCACTGGTCCTTGCCAACCGCGAAAGGGGACCTGTGCGCAAAGCAGCCCAGATAGCCGCAGGCTTAGTCGTCTTTCAAATCGGACTAGGCGGACTAACAGTTCTAGCGAGAAATGCACCCTGGACGGTCGCCCTTCATCTACTTACAGGACTGACCTTTCTAGCATCTACCACCGTTGTTTGCGTCCTAGGTTTCACCAAAGATCGATTCGAACACCTGTCCAGAGTGGCCCGACGTTGGGGAATGTGGTCGTTGGAAACTACACTCGCACTTTTATTCTCTGGGAGTTTGGTAGTTGGCTCCGGCGCGGGAGCTGCGTGTCCAACCTGGCCAGTATGCTTTGCGAATGGTCCAGCTCGCCTAACTGCCATAGCGCTCTTTCACCGTATGATGATGGGAGCCTCAGCAATTGTCATCGTGGCCTTCGTCGTTGCTGCTTGGTCTAGCGCCGACAAAAGGTGGAAGATGCGTTCCAAATTCCTAGTCATCCTCTTAGGTGTCGTAGCCGCCGTCGGCGCCGGCGTGGCATTGAGTAAATCAAACCCTGTCTGGGCCGACATCCACCTCGGAGTCGCCGCTGCCCTTTGGGTGACGCTGACCGTACAAGTATGGACACATGGCCTCGGTGCTAAAACTATCAGTTCTACAAAAGTAGCCGATGAGCTCACTCCCAAATAAGAGATAAACCCAAGGCGCACAAAAGATCCAATTGGGCTGATCCTTCAAACATGGCGAAACGGAATAAGACTAAAGCCGATCGTTCGACTTTAATATCTGACCATCTTCCTCTTTAGATCGCCAGGCAGATAGGCCTCGAAGGACAACAAAGTGAGTTTTCACTAAGGCGCACTTTCGAGGAGTTAGCCTCCCAAAGCGACGATACCAGCTGATCCGCTAAAGCTATAACGTCCAGATACGCCTCCTGCAACACCTCTAGGGGCATTCCAACTCCCTCTTGTGCAATCATCTCAAAGATCATGGAGGAGACAACGCCTTCCTGAATCAAGATAGCCTCCTCCAGGATCTTACCCAATAACCCTTCATAACTCAAAATTGCACTCTTGAGCACTAAGTCAACGGGCTGATCAGCAAGAATCACCTCTACTGAAATACCCAAAAGAAGGTCCAATGCAGAAAGCATACCTATCGTATATGCCACCTATGCACTTTGTAGTAATAGAAGTAGCGTTAGACTTTCGCAAAGCTTCGCACGCAAAAGTGCTGAATTAAACTGCGCTTCAAATGAGTCGATTGGATCCGAAAGCGATAATAGCATCACCCAATCTTTTAGTTTGCGCCAGCCAACCAAAGTAATGGCCTCTCGCAAAGATCTCACTCTTCGAGCTAAGCCGTTCGAACTACCATCTGCTGCAACCTTTAGAAGTCGATGAGCCAACGACGGATCGTTGCGCACCACAGCCTCAATCTCATTCAACGAAGCATCAGGAGAGTCCAGCCTTGCGAGCAACCTCGCGTTAGCGATGGCAGTTGGCTCAATGGTCCGACCTTCAATAAGCGATGGCAGTTGGCTCAATGGTCCGACCTTCAATAAGCGATGGCAGTTGGCTCAATGGTCCGACCTTCAATAAGCGATGGCAGTTGGCTCAATGGTCCGACCTTCAATAAGCGATGGCAGTTGGCTCAATGGTCCGACC
>NZ_JXYS01000004.1 GCF_000949295.1 Acidithrix ferrooxidans | reverse complement strand
AATGATCTGGGGGATATACCCTCTATTCCAAGATCTCTCATCCGAGTTGCAACGCTGTTTTTTACTGATTACCTCCCCGCGATCGTGAAGCTCAGCGGTGATTCTTGGAGCGCCATAAGTTCCATTAGATTCCCTGTGAATGGAGAGTATCTTTGCCTCAAGGTCATTTCTAGCCACCTTGGCATCGGCTGGGTTCTCTAACCGATGTAGCCAGGCATAGTAGCCAGATCGAGACACTTCAAGTAGTCGCGCCATTCGTGCTATCTCAAAGTTAGCGCACTCCGCTTCCATCAGGGCAAATCTTTCTTGTTTGCTTGCTTGGCTGCGAAGTACGCGGCTGCTTTTCCCAGGAACTCATTATCTTTTTTGAGCTCTGCCATCTCACGACGAAGCTTTATGAGTTCTCTTCTTTCATCAGCGCTCAGTGGTCCTTCATTGACACTAGAAGCTGCCTCTAGACGTATTCGTTCATCTTTTACCCACCTATATAGAGCCTCTTGGGAAATAGATAGCTCACTAGCTACCTCTGGAACGTTCCTGCCGGAATCTATAACTCGATGAGCAGCTTCAGTCTTGAACTCAAGGGTGAATTTACGCCTTGTTGCTCCCATGATGACATCCTTTCTACCAACAATCTATGTTGGCTTAACAGGTGTCCACTAAATCTGGGGAACCTCAATGTAACTGTAAGAGGTTATGCCTATTTGTTGTTGATCTGGTGATCGGGTTTGTCCTGTTCCTTTTGTTCTGTTCTTTGAGGGGTATCCACTCCTTGTGCGGTTGAAAGCCTTTGACCTGGCTTGTCCGAAGTCTCAAATGGTCTGTTGCCGGGTAACTGAGGAAGCATTTGGCAAACACTCATTTTCGCATCGCCAATGGGTGGGGTCTTTACACAATTTTGCCGGCCCACACTAATCTTGTTCTCAGGAGTAGATGTGCTAAAGGCTGCTTTGGACTCTTGAACACAGCGGCTCCAGACCCATCGGGCACTGTCTCATTCAGCACTGTCTCGTTAGGCACTTTCTCATTCAGCACTGTCTCGTTAGGCTTGCAGTCTTGACCCAGCATCTTTAGAAATAGGCAATCGGTAGTTGTACCAGATGGCGGAAGAGCCAAGTTTGCGTGATAACACTTCGGTGTATAGCTTGCTCATATGGAGATCAAACCCAATAACAACCCAATAACAAAAAATTGTCTAGCGCTGTATTTATCATGTTCTAAGTACGACAGATCAATTACCGACGATGATCTAAAGTAAGGCGCTCATCGAGCCTTAGCTCGAGGAAATCATTACTCAGCTTTGCATCACGAAGGGGCCAAAGAAGGGGCCAAAGAAGGGGCCAAAGAAGGGGCCAAAGAAGGGGCCAAAGTGGACTTTAGACCATGGCCAATCAACTCCATCTCCTCGTTAGTGTCGATCCCCAGTTGTGGAATATTCACTATGGCATCGATCCTCTCGTCAAAGTAGATCAAAGCTTGGTCGTCTCTGAGGCTGCGCATTGAGTTGCTAAGTCTTGGCCACAGCCTCGCTAGACCTGTAGCTAAGACTTAGTCTTCGTCACTAGGAGTCTTCGTCACCCCGCTAGAAATCATCAAGCAGTAGGTGGCTAATCAGCGCAATGTTTGAGCACAGTTGTAGGCGCTTCGCCCCGGTGGGACGCTATATCCCCAGGGCTAAAACCAGGGGCATTCCGCCAAATGCCACATTCTGGTAAAAAGGTCCATCCGGATTGAATTCGCGGAAGGTCCTTTTTGCTAACACCGAGACGTGGTTTTACTCCGATGGTGGGGTGCTTGCCTCTTGAACCCTGGGTGTCCTGGGTGGTCGTCGCGTGGTTGATGTCCGAGTAGTTGACCGTGTGGTTTTGGCTGGCGGCTCCGACGTTTTGGTCGATTCATCAACAGGGTCTTCGGCGATTGGAGCCGAGGCACGGCTTTGTTGAATATCTTCTTCGTCTACGGAGATAATTGCATCAGGGGAAGAGGTAAGGTCTATTTCAACCTCTTTCAAAGGCGCTGAATCGCTTGATGTAGCAGGATCTTGCTCGATTGAAGTGTTTTTGGATTCGACTTCACTATGGTCATTGCGTGGGTGATTCTCGTTACTTAGATGACCTGCGGGTTCTATCGATACTTCTCTGTTTGTCCCTGAGGCTGACTCTACCTCGATGCTTTGGCTCTCTATTGAAATTTTGTCAGCTTGGGCTGAGGAGTGAGTTTCAACCGAGTAGAGATTTAGGGCCTCAACAGAGCCTTCCAGGGATTCCAAATTAGAATTTATGGAGACAGTAAGGGCACTTTCCACACTCGTGACGCGTCGTTGAGCATCTTGGAGAAGTTCTAGGAACCAGCCTCGAGTTCTTGCGAGCGTGTCTATGTGGCCTCGGACTTCGTCTGCACGAATTTTGAGGTCGGAGAGAATTTCTGTTCGCGTTTCCCTCGCAGAGGTAAGTAACGAGGTGGCTTCTTTTTGGGCATCAGCTAGGATTCGATCCGCACTCCTCTGGGAGTTTGAGATGGTCTCAGAAGCGAGTTGATTTGCACGATCTAAAATCTCCTTGGCCAATAATTCTTGCGCACCTAGTCGTTCGGCTATTATCTGGTCAGCTTGGTCAATTTTTGTTTTGGCTTCTGCCTGAGCGCTTGTAATGATATCGGCAGTCTTGTCTCGTGCTCTAGAGAGCATCTGGCTGGCGAGAGTTGATGCCTCCTCTTTTTCCCTTTTTGCTTGGCTCAGAAGTTCGTCAGCCTGTGATTGTACTTTTTCTGTTTCAGACCTGGCTTCTGCCTGAGCGCTAGAAATCATTTGTTCAGATTGATTCTGAGCCTGAGAGAGCATCTGGCTGGCGAGAGTTGATGCCTCCTCTTTTTCCCTTTTTGCTTGGCTCAGAAGTTCGGCGCCTTCCGCCTCGGCCTTTTCTTTTATTGATTGGCTTGCCGTTACGGAATTGGAGATAATAAATGAAACATGGTCCCCGAGCATTTTTGCTGCCATCGCTTCGTCCATTGGCAGAGGGATTGGTTCTGGCCGTGAATTGGCATCGTTTAGTTCTGCTGTTACTTCGGCTAGTCTTTGCTTTAGCTCGCTGATTGTCCGGTTTGACTCTGTCAAGTTTGTTTGAAACCGTTCCAAGGATTCGCGTACATCCTCAGGCGAATATCCTCGTCGAACCGTGCGTAATCTCGCGATTATGGATTCTGTTGACGCTGGCTGGAAATCATTCCTCGATTGATTCAATCGGGACCTCTCTTTTTTCCTAAAATTACTCTTATAGTATATTTAGCGCACTTCGACCGCGTTCAATCTGGGATTTTGTAAATTTATTAAAAAATACTGAGGCTAAGGCTGTATTTATGACATTATGGTCAAATCGTTTGCCTTTGCTGACTTCGGTTCGATTTGCAAGTGGTCGTTTTTGCTGGGAAATTGTGGCCGGCTTCAAGGTAAGGATCTCTACCCCCAGGGTAAGTATTGCTAGAAAACGATTGCCAATCAAGAAGTAGTTTGTAAGAATTTGGTGAAATAAATGCGCTAAATTTTCTTTAAATTTCCGGTTCGACCCCGATCTATCGAACAATCAAAGGATAAAAGTGGTCTATGAAAGCATGCTTTGTTTGCTTTTTGGGTTTGCTCGTTGGCCGCTCGGGGTTTGAATGGCGAACTCGATCGCTTCTTGTTACTTTGAATAAATGGGCAGGTTGAGATCGCTGGAGTATCAAGGTTTGGCGCTTTCTGCACCGAGAGAGGCTTTGTCTTTATCTGGTGGTCCAATCACACAGCGAGCAACGAAAATCTCGGTTTTAGCCACTGACTGTTGCACTACATCTACATTAATGTCTCGATTTCTATGGATATAGAGCTTTGACATTCAGTTTATTTTATGCAATTATTTTCCGCCACTGGGTGGTGGTCCTGGATCGATAATATATGAAAAACCACATTAAAGAAAGTCGGTAATGTAGTAAGCCACATATCGTGACAATTTGTGCTCACTTAGCGACATTGAGATAGTTATTTCTGACCTTCAAGTTGCCCAGATTGGCCTTTTCAAATGTTCCGCAGGCACCTTGTATTGTGAGAATAATCGAGAGATTTGACTCTTTTGAGTTGGGGCATTGAATAGCTGATTGACAGGTGGCGCCTTTGGAAATCGTTTGATGAATGGCTCTTGATCTTGAGATTAAACGTTGTCTAGCGCTATGTATGCTCTTGGTGGGGTTAAACCACTCAATGCAGACAAATTTGACCGAGTTCTGGCTCTGTGCGATTGGAAATTTGTAGTTCTCCTGGTCAGGTCTACTATATAACTCCACCTTTGAGTAGGACTCTTCGGCTAGTCGGATGTGGACTTTTAGTGGTGCATTTGTCGACGGCGTCCCACAACCAAGATGGTTTCCTGCATGTGGGACTTGATCCCATATAGAGGGTCCTTGACTTTCCAAGTGCGAGTTTTTTGAGATCAAGGTAGGTTTTGCTGGTGAATATCTTGACTTTTCAATTTCGGATGCTGATCCACTTGGCGGTTCACTAAGCGATTAGATCAGCTGTGTTCTTTTTAGCCTTGTCGGATCTGTCGTACCTGACTGATGACTGCCAGTTCGATGGGAGACTTAGAGTAAGTCCCAATGGTATGAATATCGTACAAGTGCCAGGAGCATTCTGGAGGCACACTAAACGCCAGACAAGCTTTTGGAGTTAAGATGGGGTGCCTTGCTTTGACTTCAGGCCAGTTTTAGTACAAGTTTGAGTGAGTGCGGATAGGAATTCAGGTTTTTGTATTGCATCCTTATTTTTGCATTGAGGACCTAAAGCTAATAAAGCGCATCTTTGGATGGCGCATTCTTGTAGCGATCTGGTTTAAAGTATCGAACTGATAAAAGCCATATTTTAAGGAACATAAAACGTGCTTGCTTTGTCTTAATGCGATCGAATCAACTTGCATATGCTGGTTGCAATGCGAAGGTATTCTGTCTCGACACGTCTCTAGAACAGATGTTTTATCAGAATGATGCATTATTAAACATACTTATCAAGTTTCGTAAGTTTCGCCTTCACCGAGACCAGATTGGAGCTAATCCTTAGTAGAACAGATGTTCTACTAAGGTGGCATGGTGGATCTCTCAGGCTTTATGGTACGCTTCGCTTCAGAGGAAGCATGTGAAGATCATTTGATCAAATTGCTATTGCTATGAGGGATTAAGATGCTCAAAGTGTAACTTCGATCAATTTACTTTAGTAAGGGCAAATCATTTCAAGAAATGCAGCATCTCGAGCTCCACTTTTTCAATGTAAATCTTTTCGACGTCAAACTAGCGTTACCTCCGGGACTATCTTCCATCGAAGCCATATCTCTTTATCCAAGTGGTTTTCTGCTATCTATCTATTGTCCAACGACAAGCGTGGTCTTTCAGCTACTACCCCCTAGCCATCAGAGCCCTTGCTAAATTCGTTCAAGTATCTTATCCAACTGGCTGGTTGATGCTAAATAAGCTACCTAAGGCAATGGCTGAGCGTAATGGCTGAGCGTAATGGCTGACCGAGATGGTTTATATAAACTTGGAGGAAACGCCTGAGTAGATGAGTTCTTTTTAGGTGGTGAGAGCCATGGCGAAGGCTAAAGAGGAAAGGGAACAAAACAAACCAATGTTCTAATTGGAGTGTCGATTAGCAATAGTGCTCCTACTCATTGCTTCATGGAAGTAATCAAAGATACCACTGCTAAATCACCCAAAGATGTTTTTGTGAGACGTTTAGATTCCGACACCAAGCTGATAAGTGATGGTAACCCAAGTTACGGGGTATGTGCTGAAAGACCTTGGACTAGCGCACGGGTTCACTCTATCCAAAGACGAACAAGCACATGTAACATTCAAATGGCTCAAGATCCTAAATTGGGAACTGCAAGAAATTTATCGACGGAACATACCACGGACGTGAGGAACATAAGCAACTTATGCCTCGAGGAATTCGCATACCGATTCAACGCAAGGCACTTTGAAATGTCATTGGTCGAGCGACTTCTCAATACATGTGTGTTTGCGTCTCCCCATCCGCTACTCCGCGAATCTGATTCCAAAATGGCTCTTGCTTACGAAACTTGATAAGTATGTTATTAAATATGTACCTGCTAGAGACGAAAGTTGATACCCCTTGTAGTCAAGGCAGAGGCTTTTGTGAAGATGGCATTATCGCGGATGTCCATTGGCGAATCCGGTAGTTTTTCGTGTGATACGGAAGTGAGTCAACCACTCCGGGGAAATTTGCTCATCTGTTTGGGACGGCTGCGATTGGTACTGGACCAACTTGATTTTAAGCAGCCGTAGGAGATAAACCCTCATAAGGGAGTGTCCCGCATTGTGCGACTCATCGGAATTGATTCATCGAAGATCGGCTTTGGTTCTCCCCCTTTTAATATTCACTCAAAAAAAGGGGGGCAGGTGTTAATGGTTGAGGATTTCTTTGACGTAGGAGTCTTCAGATTTTGAGCATTTTGGCGAACTGCAAGGCTGTGTCTAATTAGTTTCTTGTAAATCGAACCAATTTGTGATCATCTTTGCGACCACTTCAGGCTTTTCGAATGGCCCAAAGTGACTCATTGCCAATGCCATTTCGACCTCGGATCTTTTGGCTTTTTCTCGTAGGCGCTCCATGTAGTTGAGATCAAAGGCGTCCGTAGTCTCACCTGAAATAAACAGCATTGGTATTTCAATCTTTGGTAAATTGGAATACGCTTGATTGCATGACGCCCAAGCGTAGATTTCGGACTCTATCTCCCTTGGGCAGGTTAGCTCCAATTGGGCATCCAATGTTCGTTTGAGACCCGTTTCCAGGTATAAATCGATGCAGGTTTGATCGAAGCTAGACATCGGGAACTTTGATTCAAAATTTGAATGCGCTTCCCTCCTCGTCCCAAAGTGTCGTCGGCGTCGTTTGGTTAGAACCGATAGGTGGTTTGAATAATCTGGCTTTGAGGAATTACCTTCAATCGGTACTACCGGCTCGAATAGGGCTAGCCTTTTGAAGAGACCGGGCGAGTTTGCCTCCGCTAGAATCAGAGCAGCACCTCCGTAGGAATGACCAAATCCCGCCCACGAATCTCCACCTAAAACCTCGATCGTTCTTTCGATATCGTTTGCAAAAGTTCCCCAGTCAACGTTCAGAGAATCGCCACCGCTTGAGCCGCCATGATAACGTGCGTTGATACCAAAACAGTGGAATTTTGACCTAAGAGCAATGGCCAGAGGAAGATACATTCGAGCATTGAATCCTGTAGCGTGGGCAATTAGAAGGTTGTGACCTTCTCCTCCGAAATCTTCCACCAATATGGATGCGTTGTCGCTTCCGGCTACTTTTGTTATTTTAATTTCATCATATCTTGACATTATGCTTAAAGAAATCTACTTAGTTGTTGGAACTTCCGTTTCATTCTAGGCAAGGTAAGCCGGAACTCTCAAGGTTAAAAGGGTTCTCAATCTTTGAAAATTCGCATTTCAAATGCGTATTGTGCGACAGATCGTCAATGGCCACTAGTGTAACGTCGTGGAAAATTTCATCTCAAGTTCGGGAATTCTCGCTATATTTTTGCTCATGACCGCGGAATCGGCTTTGATACCGATACCCTCTGAGGTTATAATGCCTTTTGCGGGCGCTCTTGCTGGGTTAGGCAAGTTGAATATCGTGATGGTTATTTTGGCGGGTACTTTTGGCAACCTGATCGGTAGTTACATTGCATGGATTATCGGTCGAACTGGCGGAAGGGCGTTGGTGCTTCGAGCCGGTCGCTACGTGAGGATCAAAGAGGAAGATCTTCACAAAGCCGAACGTTGGTTTGCCAGACGGGGTGATTCTGCAGTTTTAATAGGGCGAATCCTCCCCGTTGTTCGAACCTTTATCTCTCTCCCGGCAGGTGCAGCAGAGATGCCCCCGGTGCGGTTTGGTTTATTCACCTTCATTGGCGCACTGCCTTGGTGTGCTGCCTTGGCTGGATTGGGCTATGGAGTGGGATCTAATTGGACTCAGTTTTCTTCATACGTTAAATATGCCGGATATTTGATTGCTGTGATCCTTGTTGTGATCATCGCAAGATTTTTCATTGCACGATTTCGCTCTTCGGGGAATCAAATAGCCAAATAGCCTATTATGATGTAGTTTCCTCGGGGAGTGGCGCAGCGGCAGCGCACCTGGTTTGGGACCAGGGGGTCGGGGGTTCAAATCCCCCCTCCCCGACCATTTGACTTGAATGCTGAGTTTTGATAGAGGTTATTGTTCGAGCCCATCAGTACGGGCCTCGCATTTTTAATCTAAGTTGATATCCTTGCTGCTATTTCCTTTTACTATCGCTTCGCAATCTTATCTAGATTTATGGTTAGCGAATTTATTTGTTCGGACTCGGGTAATCTTTTCGATAGAAGATTTATCATCGGCTGTTACGCGGGGTCTTATCCGTGTAGTTGGTCGATGTTGATAGAGAATCGACTTGTGACTCTATTGGATTTGCGACGCTGCAGAAAAATTCAAATACCTCTCGGAGTCGAGATTAAACGATTGCTCTTCGAGTTGTCTGGCCAAGGTCTGATTTCCCGCCCGTTAGGTGGATAAAAGTTTCCGTCTAGTCCCCCCCCTTTTTTTTTATAGATGGTCGGCTAATTCTCTTGTTTCTGGAGATCGTTAAATAGGCAAATTGTCGCTTATTTTTTGAGCTTCAAAGTATCAATAGCCCCATGAATAGGATATCTATTGTTATTTATGGGGCTATTGCGTTGATTTGCCAGCCCTTGCTATGGAGCCAACGATCTCACTCGTATTGCGTTCATTTTCAAGTAAATGATAGTTTGTGAGAGTTCACCCAAAATGTAGAAATATCGCTGACCTGTTCATAGCTCGTTGATTTGAGCCCTTGAGCCCTTGAGCCCTTGAGCATTGGCTGATCCTCTATCTTTAGGGCCTAGGTGTCGCCTTATTGCCAATACCAGCAGATCCCGACTTTTACTTTCATACTTATCAACTTTCGTAAGTTTCGCCTCCACCGAGACCAGATTGGAGCTAATCTTTAGTAGAACAGATGTTCGATAAAGCTTCTTGGCAGATATCTCAGGCTTTATGGTACGCTTCGCTTCAGAGGAAGCATGTGAAGATCATTTGATCAAATTGCTTATGCTATGAGGGATTTAGATGCCCAAAGTGTAACTTCGATCAATTTACTTTAGTAAGGCCAAATCATTTCAAGAAATGCAGCATCTTGAGCTCCACTTTTTCAATGTAAATCTTGTCACCGCCAAACAAGCGTTACCTCCGGAACTATCTTTCATCGAAGTCATATCTCTTTATCCAAGTGGTTCTCCGCTATCTATCTATTGTCCAACGACAGGCGTGGTCTTTCAGCTACTACCCCCTAGCCATTAGAGCCCTTGCTAAATTCGTTCAAGTTTCTTATTCGACTGGCTGGTTGATGCTAAATAAGCTATGGGAAGCAACGGCTGAGCGTAATGGCTGAGCGCAATGGCTGACCGAAATGGTTTATACGAACTTGGAGAAAACGCCTGAGTAGATGAGTTCTTTTTAGGTGGTGAGAGCCATGGTGAAGACTAAAGAGGAAAAGCAACGACCCAAACCAATCTCCTAATTTGAATATCGATTAGCAATGGTGCTCCTACTCATTGCTTCATGGAAGTAATCAAAGATACCACTGCTAAATCACCCAAAGATGTTTTTGTGAGACGTTGAGATTCTAATACCAAGCTGATAAGTGATGGTAACCCAAGTTACGGGGTATGTGCTGAAAGACCTTGGACTAGCGCACTGGTTCACTCTATCCAAAGACGAACAAGCACATGTAACATTCAAATGGCTCAAGATCCTAAATTGGAAACTGCAAGAAATTTATCGACGGAACATACCACGGAGATGAGGAACATAAGCAACTTTACCTCGAGGAATTCGCATACCGATTCAACGCAAGGCACTTTGAAATGTCCTTGGTAGAGCGACTTCTCAATACATGTGTGTTTGCGTCTCCACATCCGCTACTCCGCGAATCTGACTCCAAAATGGCTCTTGCTTACGAAACTTGATAAGTATGTTTACTTTTGTGCAAGACTTAATTGTTTGGTTGCTGGCGGATGTGTTAGATTAATGTCTTCAAATGACAATTTTGATCGAATAAGAGCGCAAATCCCGCCTTTAAGGACAGCCTCGAGCGACCATTAATTGCGCTCCCAAAATAAGACCGCCACACCCTCGGCGCATAATACATAATACAGGTATCAGTATTCGTGAGGCCTTGTACTCGCAAGAACAGGAACTGCCCGTTCTTGTTCGTCACTCCTTCGATGCTCGCTATGTATGGAACCTAGTTCTAGAACAACGCAGATGTGAATGCGGCCAAAATTAACTGCCGCAGGGCTTGGTGTCACAGAGCACAAAGGGACATCGCATGCCACGTCTACCAAGACACAGCCACAGCGACCCAGTTAAGTGCACCACCACGCCTAAAGTTGCCTAAGCAGCTTAGGAAGCCCCGTCCATAAGGACGGGGAGGATGTCACACTTTTGAATCGAAGAATTATAGACGATGATGTGTCGGGGCTATGGGATAGTTCGGCTAAGATGGTGTTTCGCATTGCGGGTGTAGCTCAATGGTAGAGCTCCAGCCTTCCAAGCTGGTGGTGCGGGTTCGATCCCCGTCACCCGCTCCAAAATGGAGCTCGACTTTGTTTACTGTTGGCTCCACAATTCGTTTTCCCATTGACCCCTGGCCGTTTTGTTGGCTCTTCTGTTTCTACCGGGGTGGAGTACTCGATTTCATACGCGGTAAGACTCTTTATCTAGCCCTAGGTGATTTTGTTTATCCGATACGTATCGGTAGTTCCCCCTGGGTGGTTAGATGTCGTCACACTTATATTTTCTCCTCTAACGCCTCTGAGTCCAAGAGATTGACTTTTGGAGTTGAATTGTTTTCATGGTGGAAGTCCTAAACTTTGCGGTGGACCTTTAGGTAAGAGGGTCGACTGTGATAGCGGAGGATTGATTCGTGGGTTTGTCAATTGGAATCGTTGGGCTACCAAACGTTGGAAAGTCAACGTTGTTCAATGCGTTGACCCAAAATGAGGTCTTGGCGGCTAACTATCCGTTCGCGACAATTGAACCAAATGTAGGGGTCGTCGCTGTGCCTGACCCGAGACTTGACTCCTTAGCGTCGCTTTATTCAAGCAAAGAGATTGTTTCGGCGATGGTTACCTTTGTCGACATAGCTGGAATCGTCAAAGGTGCGTCGGTTGGCGAAGGGCTCGGTAACAAATTTCTTGCCTCTATTAGGGAGAGCGATGCAATCTGCCAAGTAGTACGGGTCTTTTCCGATCCTGACGTAATCCACGTAAATGGCGAGATATCTCCGAGTTCAGATATTGAAACAATCAATACCGAGCTTATTCTTGCGGATCTACAAACAGTCGAGAATAGGCTAGTCAAATTGGCCAAAGAGGCCAGGAAAAGGCCAGAACTCGCTCAAGCTCTTTCGGCCTTGGAAAAGGCGCATGAGATATTAAACTCCGGTAATACAATTGCTGGGGCAGTTGGCTCTGGCAAACTAGACGCGACATTCCTGAATGATCTCCATCTTTTGAGCGCCAAGCCCTTTATCTATGTTTTTAATGTAGATGAAGATGCACTCTCCGATTTAGAATTACGTGCTCGCTTGGCGGCTATGGTTGCGCCTGCTGAAATTGTTGTGCTATGTGCCAAGATAGAGGCGGAACTTTCGCTCTTGGATAAAGACGACGCTGCGGAACTCCTAGCTAGCTTTGGTCAGGTTGAGTCAGGATTGGTTCAACTGGTTCATGTTGGCTTTAGAACTTTAGGGCTCCAAACGTTCCTAACTGCTGGCCCAAAGGAGTCTAGGGCGTGGACGATTCATATTGGCGACACTGCCCCCCAAGCCGCAGGTACCATTCATACTGACTTTGAACGCGGCTTTATTAAGGCAGAAGTAGTCAGCTTTGAAGATTTGATGGAGGCTGGGTCTATCGCGGCTGTTCGATCCTTAGGGAAGGCTCGGATAGAAGGTAAAGAATATATTATGCGTGATGGAGACGTAGTCGAGTTTCGATTTAACGTTTAGATCCGTGGCGAAGGGTTGTCCTGGATCTCTAACCGTGAGAACTTTTGAGGTGCAGCCATTCGAAGCGTACGTGAATAATTGGTGGGATCAGAGCCCAAATTGTTTTTCGGATAGTCAGATAGATTCTCTAAGGCCTGGTGGATGGGTATCTGCTTGTTGTCGAGGGCGTTGTTTGTCGGCACGGAGACAATTGCATAAGTTGATTTTTACCCGTTTTGGATTTTAAGCTCCGCACTTAATGCCGAATCAGGCATAGTAACTGCATTCGGAGTCAAAAAAATACCACCTGAAAGAGTCGATTTATGAATTGCGCGATGGCCTCCTAGGATAGTGAGTTCTGCCGTATTCAACTGAACAGCTAATGAAGCTGTTTTAGGGTTGTGCTGGAGTGGCTCACAAAACGGACGTTTATGGACCTTGGCGGTGCGAAACTTTTCGAAGGGTGAACGGCCGCTTGGCTCTTCAGTGCTCTGAGCGTCTTGGCTCCTATCTCAACATTTCTTGTATATGAGCGATTTTTATTCCGCCTAAATGATAATTTGAGCGGCAGAACTTGAGTTCGATTAAATGGTGATCGAAAGGGCTATCCAATAGCTTTTGGTCGAAGTCATCATGGTTGGCAGATCCTGGAATTTCTAGTTAGAGAATGTGATGCGCATCTTCAATTTGGGTTGAAAATCTAATTGGGATCAAAGATAAGACCAGTTTGGAGCAGATGTTTTGACCATTGGTGAACAGGTTCACTTATTACTTTGAGGGATTTCTCGTTAGCTTTGTTATTTTTTGATCAAGATTCGTTACAAAAGTAGGTTTTTAGGGCTCTCATTTCCATAACCTATAAACGCCTTGCCTATAAATGTCCTTAGATTGCTATATTCGCGCTAGTTTGGATATCATATGCATTCTTCAAGCGAGCTACTCGAAAATAATCAAATTAAGCTTCTCGTTGAGATCTCCGAAGAGGAGTTGCTCCCAGCGGTAGAAGTGGCCTTTCGTAAGGTCTCGTCCCAAATTCGTATGCCAGGATTTCGCCCTGGTAAAGCCCCAAGAAAGGTCCTTGAGTCTAGGCTTGGTGCTGGTTTTGCTCGTATGGAAGCGATCAATGAGAATAGCAATCGTTGGGCCGAACAAGCGATAATTGAGAACGAGGTTGAGCCGATATCGGCGCCAGCGGTAACCGTTCTAGAAGGCGAAGAGGCTGGTCCTCTGAAGCTCGATGTTATCGTAGAGGTTCGCCCAACTCTAGATCTCGAAGGTTATGGAGATCTAACTTTCGAGGTGCCAGCAGGCGAGGCCTCAGAGGATGAAGTCAACGAACAGATAGATCGACTTCGGGAGGCACTGGGATCATTAGAGGATTCAGACGGTGCAATATCCCAGGGATCAGTTGTTACCGTAGATCTAAGCGTCACCTCTGATGATAGCGAAGCACCGACGGATATCAGTGACTATGTCTATAGGATTGGCGCGCCAGAGCCTTTTGAAGGCTTGTCTGATGCCCTTCTAGGTAAGGCCGTTGGCGAAAGTTTCGAATTTGTATTGACGGATGTAACTGACGAGGATCAACTAGACGATCTAGACTTCGACGATCTAGAAGCAGAAGATATTTCGGAGGAGTCCGTTGCTCAAGAGCCCGAATTGGAGCCAGTAGAGAACGATTCCGAGAAAGCATCGACAATCGTCAAGGGTGTCATCAAGGAGCATCAGGCTCTAGTAAAGCCCGAGTTAGACGATGCGTTTGCCTCTGAAGCCTCTGAATTTGAGACACTTTTGGAGCTACAAGAGGATATCAAGAGGAATCTCGATAACTATCACAAGTCGATGCTTAGAAATACTTGGCGTCATGTCGTAACGAACAAACTGGCTGAGATCGCTGGATTGGCGCAACTTCCTTCCTCTTTGGTAAGGATGGAGTTTGAGAATATGTCTCATAACTTCGGACACCGGATTGAAAATAGTGGTCTATCTTTGGCCAAATATCTTGAGCTTGCAAACTTAACTGCCGATGAATTATCTACTCAAATCGCAGCTGAAGCTATTGTAGAAAGTCGATTTGACTTGGTGTTTAGGGCTCTGGCGAAGGCTGAGGGCTTGAACGCAACGCCTGAGGAGATCGATCTAGAGCTGGGCAAGATTGCTCTGTCGAATGGCGTGGACATTGAGGATGTTCGTGTTCGTTTGAGTGAGGCCGGTCAATTGGTTGGTTTGAGAGTGGAAATTGCAAAGCGAAAGGCCCTCGACTGGTTGTTTGAAAATTCGAAGTTTGTGGACGCGAATGGAAACGAGTTGAGCCGATGGGACGTAACTGGTGAAGTTGCTCCATCTTCGATAGAGGTCTCCACAAAGGAGGCCGAGGCTTTGGAAGGATCCGAGACGGCAGATGTCGAGGTAGAAGAATCGGTTGATTTAGAGTTAGTAACGGAAGATAGCGAATAGATCGAGCGCTTTGAGCGTTAGATGCTGTAGACGAATCGCCAAGTTGTAGGAGGCTAAGTGAAAGCATATAACTATTTGGTACCGACCGTAGTTGAGTCGTCCAGTCGCGGCGAGAGGTCCTACGACCTTTATTCTCGGCTCTTGCGTGAGCGAATCATTATCTTAGGTACCCCAATTGACGACGCAGTTGCAAATTTAATCTGTGCACAGTTGCTCTTCCTTGAGTATGAGGATCAAGAGAGAGATATAAATCTATATATCAACTCTCCAGGTGGCGACATCACTGGTCTCTTCGCCATCTATGATACGATCAGATTTATCAGGCCGGATGTATCAACTTTTTGTTTTGGACAGGCTGCTTCTGCCGCGGCTGTTTTATTAGCTGCCGGAGCGAAAGGCAAGCGTTACGCTCTTCCCCATGCTAGGGTTCTGCTTCATCAGCCTTACGGAGGCGTTGGTGGACAGGCAACTGATATTGAGCTTCAGGCCAAAGAGATATTGCGTATGCGAGATATTCTCAACGAGATGTTGGCTTCGGATACAGGACAAGATGTTGAGCGGATTTCGCATGATACCGATCGAGATTTCATCTTGGATGGACCTGGGGCCCTGGAATACGGAATTATTGACGAGGTCTTGGCTTCGAGGCTCGCTATTGAGACAAGGTCCATCGTCAACTAATTATGGATGTGGCTATCCTTGGATCTCCCTTGGTTAGCCACGGTGGCCAGTTGGGGCTAGGATAGATTCCCTAGGTTGGAGGAAGTGGGAGTGGTCAAGTACAGTGACGGCCAAGAGGTCGTAAAGTGCAGCTTTTGCGGAATGTCTCAGAAGCAGGTACGCAAGCTGATTGCTGGCCCGAGTGTTTACATTTGTGATGAGTGTATTCGGCTTTGCGTTGATATTATCTCGGAAGATGAGGGTGTAAAGACCGATCTTCAAGTCGATAAGTTGCCTACGCCCCAAGAGATTTCATCTTTTCTTGATCAGTTCGTCGTTGGTCAGGAACGCGCCAAGAAGATCCTCTCTGTTGCGGTTTATAACCATTACAAGAGAGTTCAGCAGAGTTCAACCCTCGATAAAGAGGTCGAGCTTTCAAAGTCGAACATCTTGCTGTTAGGTCCAACCGGTTGTGGCAAGACGCTACTTGCGCAGACTTTGGCTCGCATGTTGAATGTGCCTTTTGCCATCGCTGACGCGACAGCTCTAACAGAAGCAGGTTACGTTGGAGAGGATGTTGAGAACATCCTTTTGAAATTGATCCAAGCTGCTGACTACGACGTAAAGCGAGCGCAGACCGGCATTATTTATATAGATGAGATCGACAAGGTCGCTAGAAAAGCTGAGAATCCTTCAATAACCCGAGACGTCTCTGGTGAGGGCGTCCAACAAGCGCTGCTAAAGATTTTAGAGGGTACCGTCGCCTCGGTTCCGCCACAAGGTGGTCGAAAGCATCCTCATCAGGAATTTATACAGATTGACACCACAAATATTCTTTTTATTTGTGGAGGTGCTTTTTCTGGATTGGAACGGATTATTGAGTCGCGAATTGGTAAAAAGACCATAGGTTTTCGCGCTGATCTTTCTAACGATCGATTTGAAGCTACCGAGCTTTTTCATTCCGCACTACCAGAAGATCTTTTGAAGTACGGTCTTATTCCAGAGTTCGTTGGACGGCTGCCAGTAGTTGGGGCAGTTTCGAATCTGAAGCGTGATTCGCTAGTTGAGATTCTTGTTGAACCTCGTAATGCGTTAGTCAAGCAGTACCGTCGCACCTTTGAGATGGACGGTGTGGAACTCGAGGTGACAACTGATGGTCTTGAGGCGATTGCGGACCTAGCCCTTCTGAGAGGGACAGGAGCTCGCGGATTGCGAGCGATCTTGGAGGAAGTACTTCTGGATGTAATGTATGAATTGCCATCGAGGAATGACATTCAACGTTGTGTAATTGACGCAAAGGTGGTCTCTTCAAAGGCGGCTCCAACTCTTATTCCAAAGGAGAAATCGACCGAGAGGCCTCCGCGTTCTAGGCGAGCCTCTTAGCGAATTGGTTAATTTCTTTCAAAGGCGGTGCGCACTTGTGGTCTAAGCACGATGCCTTGGCGTGGCTTGATTCGCATGCAAATTTCGAGAGGTCGCGGCAATTTGAACGCCCACCTTCGCTGGAAGGCGTTCGAGCGGTTCTTCAAGCACTTGGGGTTAACAAGGATAGTTTTGAGATCATCCATGTAACAGGAACAAATGGTAAGGGTACCGTTTCTCATATTGCTTCCGAACTTCTTTGCGCTATGGGTCGGCGTGTTGGTCTCTTTACCTCTCCCCATGTTCACATCTTGAATGAAAGAATTCGAATCGATAATATCGCTATCGATGACAACCTTTTGATCTCTGAATTGTTGGTAGTCAAGGCCGTAATTGAGCAACTTGGCCTTGAGCTTTCATGGTTTGAGATAGTGACAGCTCTTGGACTGTCAACTTTTTACGCTGAAGGTGTAGAGGTGGCAGTGGTTGAGGTGGGCATTGGTGGCACTTGGGATTCCACCAATGTTATCGATGGCGACGTTTCTGTTATAACGTCTGTTGGTCACGACCATTTGGAGCTTCTTGGGCCAACTCTGGCCGATGTGACCCGTAATAAAGTTGGCATTATCAAAGCAGGCTCAGTTGGTGTGGTCGCGAGTTTGGATGCCGACTTGATGGAGATTGTCTTCGAGACTCAGAATGCCGGATTGGCTATAGTTGGTCGGGATATTCTGGTTTCAAATCTCCGACCGGCCCTGGGAGGTTGGCAGTTCGATCTGGTCACGCGACGTTCGCTCTTGGACGATCTTTTTCTATCTCTTCATGGACGCCATCAAATCTTCAATGCAGCCTTGGCAATTAGTGCGGTGGAAGAGTTAGAGGCCAGATCTATCTCGCAAGATCTTGTGCGTATGGTTCTGGAGTCGGTGGTGATGGCCGCGCGGATTGAGGTTGTATACCGATCTCCTCTTGTGATAGTGGATGGCTCGCATAATCTGGAGGCGGCCAGGGCTCTCGGCGACTCTATCTGCATCGAATTTGAGGGTGTGGAGCCGATTGTGGCGGTTGTGGCCATGTTGGAGGGTAAAGATACCGAGGGTTATCTACGCGAGATAAGGCGTTTCTGCGGCACGGTAGTGGTGAGTAGTACTTTTGATGTGCGCTCGGTTTCTATCCAGGACCTTTCTGAGATTGCTACTAAGGTCGGATTAGAGGTGGTTCTATCGGAGAATGTACCGAGCGCCGTATCGATTGCTATGAATTTAGTCGGGGACGTTGGTGCCGTGGTCGTATGTGGATCCTTTAGAACCGCGGCTAGTGCGCGAGAATTTCTTATATCTTGATGCTCCAAGGAATTGCATCTTTGTGATTCAGGTAGTTATGGGCTTCGGACTTGTAAACTTGTGGGCTATGAATTCAACCTTTTTTATGTGTAAGCCAGATGCAGTGGAACGAGGGCTAATTGGTGAGATCATTCGCCGTATCGAAGCTACAGGATTGAAGATTGTACGAGCGGAATTGCGTGTGGTAGATGAAGCTACCGCAAAGGCACATTACGCGGAACATGAAGGCAAGCCATTCTTCGGAGAGCTGATCTCATTTATAACCTCGTCGCCAGTCTTTGTAACCGAGATTTCTGGACCTGATGGGACTTGGGAGATCGTTCGTAAGTTGATGGGAAAGACCAATCCGGCCGAAGCTGCACCTGGCACTATCCGGGGGGATTTGGCGACTTCGATCTCAGCTAATCTCGTGCACGGCTCCGATTCGGCAGATTCAGCCCGCCGTGAGCTGGCTAATTTCTTCCCAGTTCGCTAGGACCAGTAGTTGATGTTTTGATTTGTGCAAATGCTCATTAGACTGTTTGTTATATCGCATATATTATCAGCGAACACCATTTAGGGCATTTGAGGCCCTAGTCGGATAGACCCTCTCTTTTTATTTACATAGCACCACGGAGGATTCCATGGCATTCGGAATTTCATTTGGCAGGGACATGGCGGTTGACCTAGGTACCGCTAACACGCTCGTTTACGTTCGTGGTAAGGGGATCGTTCTGAACGAACCCTCAGTCGTTGCAATTAACACCAAAGATGGTCGGCCGCTAGCGGTCGGCGTCGAAGCTAAGAGGATGATTGGGCGTACCCCAAGTAATATCCAAGCGATTCGCCCTCTAAAAGACGGCGTTATCGCTGACTTTGAGATCTGTGAGAAGATGCTTCGGTACTTTATTCACAAGGTTCAATCAAAGCGCTTTGGTAAGCCTCGTATGGTCATTTGTGTTCCGTCAGGTATTACAGGGGTGGAACAACGGGCAGTTCAAGAAGCTGCCGAATATGCAGGCGCTCGTAAACCCGCATATATCATCGAAGAACCAATGGCGGCAGCTATCGGTGCCGGCTTGCCAATCCATGAGCCGACTGGCAATATGGTGGTCGATATTGGTGGTGGTACAACCGAGGTCGCAGTAATCTCCCTTGGCGGTATCGTTACCTCAAAGTCGATTCGAATAGGCGGCGACGAACTAGATGAGGCAATAATTGCCTATATCAAGAAGGAGCATAGCTTAGCTCTTGGTGAGCGGACCGCTGAAGAGATGAAGATGGCCCTTGGATCGGCGACTGTTCTAGAAGAAGAGTTTCAAGCAGAGATTAGGGGCCGCGATCTCGTAACGGGCCTTCCAAAGACGATATTGGTCTCCACGCAGGAGATACGTAAGGCGATAGAAGAGCCTATAGCTGCGATTGTTGATGCAGTAAAGTTCACCCTTGATAACACGCCACCAGAACTTGCCGCAGATATTATGGAGCAAGGAATTGTTCTAACTGGCGGCGGCGCACTGCTTACAGGTCTTGATAAGAGGATCCACGCCGAGACGGGTATGCCTATCGTTGTGGCAAATAATCCGCTGCAATGTGTAGCTTTGGGATCTGGTCAGTGTCTAGAGGAGTTTGAGGCACTCAAGCAAGTGCTGATTTCAGCTAGTAGTCGATAGGGAGCCAGCAAGCCAAGGTGGCTACTCAAATATTTAGACGCCCTCGTATCACTCTCGTTATATTAATTTTGGTTTCGATTTCACTGATATCAGTGAGCTATAAGAAGACACCGCCATTTATAACTGGAGCGAGAGGATACGTTCGCGACATAGTTACGCCGATAAGACAAGGTGCCACTGCATTAGTGACACCTATCTACAATACGATAATTGGTGCTTTTGACTACTCGTCTCTCAAGGCTACCAATCAGAAGTTGGTAAATGAGATAGCGGTGATTCGCAATCAAAGAGTTGTAGATGCTGGAGCGGCTAGGTCTCTTGCTCAGCTCTCCAAGCAGTTGAAGATACCATATGTTGGCAATATACCTAGTACTCCGGCTCAGGTTATCTCGGTAACTCCTACGAATCTTCAGATGAGCGTTGAGATCGATAAGGGAACCTCTGATGGAGTTGCCATTGGCAATCCAGTTGTCTCGAATCTGGGTTTGGTTGGGCGAATTATTCAAGTGTCTCCTAGTTCTTCTACTGTACTTTTGCTAAACGATCCAAACTTCTCCGTTGGAGTGCGTTTTGGCAGCGCTTCTCAATTGGGACTTGTAGTAGGGCAGGGGGGCGGTCAGAAGTTGAGCGTTCAACTTGTGGATCCAGGTACAGTCCTGCCTGTCGGAACATTTATGTATACCAGCGGATTGTCCGGCGAGATCTTCCCGGCAGGAATTCCGGTTGGGTCGGTCTACAAGGCTTTTACTCCTCCGGGCGGACTGCAAGAGCACGTGGAGCTGACACCTTTAGCATCGCTTTCTAATTTGAATTACGTTTCAGTGCTTCACTGGCTGCCAGGTGTAAAGCTGCCATGAACCGTAGCTCTTATTATTTCAAGCTGCCATTTATAATTCTGTTGATTGCAGGGCTTCAACGTTCCCAGTTGGGTACTTTGACGATTCAGGGGGTTCACCCGGATCTTTTATTGGCTGGCGCGATAGTCATTGGATTGATCGAGGGCCGCGAGGCTGGTGCTATTGCTGGCTTTGTGTTTGGCCTGATAGCGGACTCGTTTGCGTCAATTCCCTTTGGTGTATCTAGTCTGGTATATGCGACCATCGGATACTGTGTAGGCCTCGTAGAAGTTACTTCAATGCCGGATTCGCTCATAGCTGAGGTTCTTATCTCTTTGGTTGGTGGGGCAGTTGGAGTGGCCTTCTTGGAGGTTGTAGTCCGAATTTTAGGTTTAAAAACTACGCTCAGTGCTAAGTTTTCGGTGGCGCTGATTGTTGTTGCAGCGGTCTGTGGAATCTTCTCTTTGATAGGGGTTCCGCTATTTCGCTGGTTGATTAATTTGGGATCAGGAGATCGACCACCGAGTCGACGTAGTTCGCGAAGTTTATGACTTTTGAGAAAAGGGTCGAATGAGTTTTTTTGATTCAGAGGAGCCAGGTCGGGGGTCACTCTCAGATCGTAGGCGAATACGAGCAGTTGGTTTCGCCGTATTTGCTCTGTTTGTTGCTTTAATCGCTCGTTTGTACACCTTGCAAGTTTTGCAAGTGTCGACGTATAGGTCGCTTGCCACTCAAAATCAGGTTAGGTCTGTGGTGACATCGCCGCCTCGTGGCCTAATCGTGGATAGAAATCAGAATTTACTCGTTGGGAATCAGGTCGTCGAGTCCTTGACGGTGGATCAAACGATAGTTACCAAGTCCCCATGGGTTCTAAAGAATATAGCTACTGAGCTAGGTGTTCCCTTGGCAAATATTCAAGCAGCTTACAACAGTCCCCAACAGAGTCCTTATGCTCCGGTTTCGGTTGCTTATAACGTTACGAAGGCACAGATAATTTATATCAAGGAGCATCCTTCTCTATTTCCAGGGGTTTCAAGCTCACTTGGCACACAGCGGGTCTATCCAGAGGGAACCACTGCATCTCAGGTTTTGGGGTATGTGCGACAGATCTCCGCCAGCCAATTGGCACAATATGCGGCTGCCGGATATCAGGCCGGGGATCAGATTGGCCAGGCCGGAATTGAAGCAAGCTATGAGAAGTACCTTCGAGGAGTTCCCGGCAAGAAGACTTTGCAAGTTAATTTTGCTGGCAAAGTGGTTGGAACTCTTGCCAATACTCCACCAAAGCCGGGTGACAACGTGGTTTTGAATATGGACTTGAACCTTCAAAAAGCAGTAGAGAGTGCGCTCTCAAGCCAGATTGCCAAGTTGAGCCATACCTACGATCCATATCGTCATCAATACTTCACGAATCTTTCCGGTGCTGCTGTCGTTGAAAATGTCAATACTGGGGCTATCGTTGCTATGGCATCGTATCCGACCTATAATCCTTCAGTGTGGGTCGGTAACATATCTCAGGCGGCGTACAACAAAATTACCTTACCCCAATACGGTGATCCGACTTTCAATAGGGCTATTGCTGGTGAATATACGCCAGGGTCGACCTTTAAGTTAGCTACCGCCTCTGCGGCGCTCTCTTCTGGCTTGATCTCTCCATATTATTACTATAACGATACGGGAATCTTCAATATCCCCAATTGTAAAGTTGGAAGCGGCCTGTGTAGCTTTCACAACTCTGGCTTTGAACACCTTGGATCGATCAATGTAACAACAGCTCTCACCGCCTCTGACGATATCTTTTTTTACAATCTTGGCTACATGTTTTATGCAAATACGCAGACTTACGGCACCTCTCCAATTCAGAATATGGCCGCTAAGTATGGGTGGGGCTCGCCAACTGGGGTTGATCTTCCAGGAGAGGCAAGAGGCCTCGTGGATTCACCCGCTCTTAGGGCTCTATTGCATAAAAAGTATCCGAAGGCTTATCCCTATAGCTCCTGGTATACAGCAGATCAATTGGAAATGGCCTTTGGTCAGGGTGAGACCGTGATTACGCCAATTCAAATGGCGAATGCTTATGCAACCTTTGCCAATGGCGGTACTAGGTATGTTCCACAGATGGTAGCCGGAATCGTAAATCAGAATGGGAAGGTGGTCAAGACCTTCGCTCCGAAGGTTGCCGCCAAGGTACCCCTATCGGCTGTGGACAGAGCTGCGATGTCAGCCGGCTTTGCTGGAGTTATTTCGAACCCCCTTGGAACAGCTTATGGCACCTTTTCTGGCTTTCCACTTTCTAGTTATCCATTGGCAGGTAAGACTGGAACGGCTTCTGTTACAGGATTGGAGCCAAATGCGTGGTTCGTGGCCTACGGACCACTTCCCAAACCACAGTATGTTGTTACAGTAGTGGTTGATCACGGTGGTTTTGGTACAAGTGGAGCGGCACCTGTTGTTCGTACGATCTTTAACTATCTTCGAACTCACACCATTCCCCCCGTCACATTTGGCCAGCCTCATATTCCAGCCGGCGCTACTACCTACGCTAGATATGGCATCAAGACAACCCCAACAGCTACAACATCGACTACTGGCGTGGGTGGAGCGTCAAAAACTGGTGGCTCTGCTACTGCCCCAGCTACAACCACCACAACGAAAAAGGGCTAGTTCGTTTTTGTTTTTTGAGATCTTCCAATCTGTAGATCTTCTAGAGTCTGGAGCTTTCAAATGAACTTTGGGCGGCTCGATTGAGGCTTACTTATTCTTTGTTGCATCAAGTAACCGACTACGCATTCAATGGGATACTCAAGAGTGGGCTAGACTGTATGTAATGGATTTTCCCGAATTTTGGAAATTGATTGGTGTGCGGCATATTCCTATGGCATTAATAGCTATAAGGCTCTCGTATTCTATCGGCACAATGTCAGTATCTGATTCCCGTGGGAGAACCCTGAATTTTTCCGAGCGTCTTTGCGACGGAGGTAAAAGGTTTGACCGATCGAGGACCGTGAGGCCTTCGAGCACTGAATTTTCGACATTAGGTTTAACTCGATTTCCGTTCCTTGGCGCTAGATCACACTTAGGAAGTGCAGGTTTTAGATGTCAACAGGTAATAATCCAGAGGAGAGTTCAAAATCTCCGCTGATCCCACCGCCGATAACGGTTGAGCATCAGCGAACGAGCCAAGATGCTACTAACGCTCCATCTCGTTCAAATAATTCGAATGGTCAAAGGCCAAGATTAGAAGGGCAGGCGACTTCGGCGTCCAACCCACAACCAAGGCGAAGCCGAAATCGACGTCCACAGGGTCCTAGGAATGCGACAGGGCAGACTGGCCAGCCGCCACAGAGCGACTCGCTCGAGGTTCCAGGCAATGTAAGTCCTAAGACCGAAAGGCCAAATGACAGGCGACCAAAGCGCGTCCTTCCGCCAAAGGCATCAAATGAGGCTCCTCCCTCTTCGAATCTTCCAAATCAGGATCGAGAGCATCGAACCCATCTTCCTCGTTTCGCAAGAGCCACCCCTGAAAGCACGGAGCTATCGCCGTCTGCGCCACAAAACCCTGTGCGTAGAAAGCGCGGCCCCAAGTCAAGGCAATATGGCGTCGTAGATGAACCAGTGCGATATAGCGTTGATTCTCAGCTGGCAAATGAGACAAAGACCGATACTCGTGGAAGTCGCCGGGCCAACCAACGAATTGGTCGCTCGAGAAATGGACGGCCGCTAGGGCGGTACCTAATGTGCGTTCACAAGGCCGATGATTTTGTCCAGATCGCAGTACTCGAGGGACGAACCTTAATTGAACACTATGTCTCTAAGGTTGGTCAGGATCCCAATGCGATAGATGGAAATATCTATCTGGGCCGTGTCACAAATGTCTTAGCGGGCATGGAGGCTGCATTTGTTGACATCGGTACAACCAAAAATGCGGTGCTATATCGGGGCGATGTTCGTTATGACCGTGACGATTTAGTTGAGGCTCCGTCCCGCGAGGTAAGAATTGAGCATCTTCTACGTCCGCGACAAGTAGTTCTTTGCCAAGTCACCAAGAACCCTATTGGGACCAAAGGAGCTCGTCTTACCCAGGAGGTGTCGCTTCCTGGGCGATTTGTCGTTCTTGTGCCAAACTCGGAGAGTTACGGTATCTCAAAGCGATTACCTGACGACGAGCGTCGTCGACTTCGGCGTATTTTGGGCGAACTGAAACCGGAAGGTTTTGGAGTAATTGTCCGTACTGCAGCAGAAGGCGCTAGTGCTGATGAGCTTGGGCGTGACATCTCTCAACTTGTTGAGATGTGGAAGGCTATTGAAGCCAAGGCTAAAGTCGCACATGCACCAACTCTTTTATATTCAGAGCCGAACGTTGCGGTTCGAGTAATTCGCGAGGAGTTCAATAGAAACTATAGAGGCGTGATCATAGATGATGCAGATATCTATGACGAGGTTCACTCCTATGTGGGGAGCATCTCACCTGAGTTAGCTGATCGCGTAGAGTATTATGATCCAGCCGAAGCAGGACTTCCGCTCTTTGAAGTCCATCATGTTCACGAACAACTCCATAAGGCGATGGACAGGAAGGTTTGGTTGCCGTCAGGTGGTTATCTTATAATCGATCGCGCAGAAGCCTTGACTGTGGTTGATGTCAATACAGGTAAGCACGTAGGAACGGTCTCTCTGGAGGAGACAATACACCAAACGAATGTTGAAGCTGCAGATGAGATAGCCCGACAATTGCGACTGCGCGATATTGGCGGAATCATAATTATTGATTTCATCGACATGACTGTTGAGGTCAACAAAGAGGACGTTCTTAGAGCTCTCAAAGGTTCGCTTTCGCGCGATAAGACGAAGACTCAAGTATATGACATCTCCTCGCTTGGTTTAGTAGAGATGACTCGCCAGAGAGTCTCTGAAGGATTAGTCGAAGCGCTCTCAGACGCCTGCCCTACGTGCAAGGGGCGTGGGATGGTATTTCTAGATGTCGAAGTTCTCTAGATAGTCACTAGACTGTTCAACCTATGTATGCAGTTATTAAGTCCGGTGGCAAGCAGGAAAAAGTTTCGGTAGGCGAGTCCGTGCGACTTGAGCTACTAGATGGTCTTATTGGAGACTCCGTTGAGTTCAATCCAATCCTTGTCGTTGATGAAGAAAATGTTGTAAGCGGTGCCGCCGCAGCTAACTCTGTGGTACGGGGTGAAATTGTAGGCTTCGCTAAAGGACCCAAGGTGGTTGGCTTTAAATATAAGAATAAGTCCAACAACCGCAGGCGCTTTGGTCATCGTCAAAAGTATGTAATGGTCAAAGTTCTCGAGATCGCAAAGTAACTATTTCTTTGGGCCAAAAGGTCTCAAATGAAAGGTTTTAGGTCGTTTTTTGACCTTAATAATAGATAGGAGTTGAAATGTCAAAGACTAAAGGTGGTGGATCTACTAGAAACGGTAGAGACTCTAACGCCCAGCGCCTTGGTGCGAAGGTATTCGATGGTATGACCGTCACTGCAGGGTCGATTTTGGTTCGACAACGGGGTACTCGGTTCCATCCTGGAATCAATGTTGGCCTTGGTAAGGACGACACTCTATTTGCTATGGCTAACGGCGTAGTCAAATTTGGCGAGCGTAAGGGACGACGTCTAGTAGACATCGTCTAAACCCACTAGAGGTATTTTGGTCCATGGCGACCGACGCTAATTGATGAATGAACCTCGGTTAGACCCGAGGTTCATTCATTTTGAAAGGAATAGTATGTCAGGTTTCGTCGACAAGGCCCAGCTGCACGTCAAGGCTGGTGACGGTGGTGCGGGATCAATATCTTTCCGCCGTGAAGCTCACGTCGATAAGGGCGGCCCTGATGGAGGCGACGGTGGTGACGGAGGAAATGTTGTTTTGCTTGCCACTGACGACATGGTGTCGCTCTTGACGTTCGTCGACCAACCCTTTCGAAAGGCTGAGAGCGGCGTTCACGGAATGGGCAAAGCTCGCCATGGCCATCGTGGCAAGGAGCTGGTTGTTCGGGTTCCTACCGGTACGGTAGTTCATGACCTCGAAGGCTTAGCTCTTTGTGATCTCTCTCTTCCCGGGATGCGTTATGTGGCAGCAAAGGGGGGTCAAGGCGGGCGAGGAAATGCACGATTTCTAGCCAATAAGCGTCGTGCTCCTACCTTCGCAGAACAAGGCGAGAAGGGCGAGGAGTTTTGGTTCAACCTCGAATTGAAGCTTCGTGCCGATGTCGCGCTGGTTGGTTTTCCGAATGCGGGTAAGTCAACTTTGATCTCGGTTATGAGTCGCGCCCAACCAAAGATAGCTGACTATCCATTCACTACTTTAAAGCCCAATTTGGGCGTCGTGCGTTTGGGCGACAGCTCTAATTTTTCTGAATATGTTGTCGCTGATATTCCAGGTTTAATCGAAGGTGCCTCAGAAGGGCGTGGACTTGGCCATGAATTTCTCCGACATATCGAACGGGCCCGCGTTCTTGTTTATTTGTTAGATGGTCTTGAATCCCAAGGTAAGGCTGTGTTGGATCAATACGAGATCCTCCAACAAGAGCTTGGCGCATATATGCCAGATCTCTTAGAGCGACCCTGTGAAGTAGTCATCTCTAAGGCAGATACCCTTGATCCAGAGATAATTGCGAACCCAGGTGACTATTTCGGCGTAGATGCGGATTTCGTTATCTCCGCGGTCACAAGGATGGGGATTTCAGAGCTAACAAAGGTCTTAGCCGAGAAGGTGTCCAACGCCAAAGAGGTCACGCCAATGGATGCTACAAGCGATGAAATTGTTATAAATCTCTCAACCGAAGGCTATAGTGTCGATCGTGAGGCGCCCAATCGATTCAGAGTGTCAGGGCGTGCAGCAGAGCGAGCGGTAGCTCTATCTGATGTGACTACGCCTGATGCTAGAGAATATATCCATACGCGACTATATCATCTCGGGGTATATCGATCTTTGGTGCGAGCTGGAGCTACCGATGGCGATGAAGTGGCTATCGGGGAGTTTGAATTTATATATTATCGCGACTAAATGGCTCGAGAACCTTCGCCAATATGGCTATGAGTAACTATTGCTACTTTGCAAAATGCGATCGCGAAAGATTTTAGATCTGCTTTTGAAATCCGATCGCACTATTTATGACTTACTTGATTGGTACTTGATTGGTAAAAGTGTAGAGGTTTGATCCAAGGTGAATTTGGTTGTCAAGATTGGCTCGTCATCTGTTACGACGGACGAATTTGAGATAAATGAAGCGACATTGAATTCGCTCTGCTCGCAAATAGTCAAGGTTTCCAAGTCGGGCCACAAGGTAGTCGTGGTTACTTCAGGGGCTATCGCTATTGGCTTAGGGATGCTTGGCTTGACTGGCGATAGGCCGACGGAGATGGATCTCCTCCAAGTGGCATCTGGCGTAGGTCAAGGGCGTCTTTTTGACTATTACGCCAAGCGCTTTAGCCTCGAGGGCTTGCTTGCGGGGCAGATCTTGCTCTCTGGTTCAGACTTTATGGAACGGCGACAATACCTATCGGCTAAAGCTACTCTTTCGAGAATGCTTGAGATGGGAGTTATCCCGATTGTAAATGAGAATGATGCGATCGCCGATGACGAAATTCGCTTGGGGGACAACGATCGAATTGCGGCATTAGTTGCAGGTTTGGTTGGTGCCGACACTTTAGTTCTTTTGACCGACCAAGATGGTCTGTTTTCTGGCGATCCACGGATTTTTGAAGACGCCACCTTGATTGAACAGGTTGAAGAGGTCTCAAGAGAGTTGGCTGCCATGGCTGGTGGTAGAGGGACGACTCGCGGCAGTGGTGGCATGATGACCAAAGTGATGGCTGCTAGAATTGCGGCCTGGTCGGGAGTTGAGACTTTGATCACCTCGGCTTCAAATGCAAGCTCACTAGATGACGCTATTGAACGAGTTGCTGGAATAGGTACTTGGGTGGCCAAGAGCAGGCGCCGATTGGCGGCTCGTAAATTATGGATTGCTTTTGCGCTTCCAATTGATGGTTTTGTAACGATAGATGAAGGTGCACGTAGAGCGATTACTCAAGGTGGCTCTTCTCTCTTGTATGTGGGAGTCAGAAACGTCGGCGATTCTTTTGAAGTAGGATCAGCAATAGAGGTGCGAGCACTCTCTGGAGAGGTGGTCGCTAAGGGCCTGGCCCGGATCTCTGGCGTCGATCTCTTGAGGCTTATGGATGCTGATAAGAGTCAACTCGGCTCTGAGTTCTCATCGGTCTTGATCCATAGGGACGACCTTATCGTTCTTGAGTGACCTAAGTTCCCATGTTGTCGCCGTTCCATGGCTCATTTTTGGTTTAAATTGTTTTTGAGCAGTACGTGGCTGGAAATTGGATCTCTATGTTGGAGATTTCCTAAGTTCGCCCATATTAATTTGGACCACTTGAACCGGGCCGCTTAGGTTAGTCTTTAATGGTATGGAACCAAGTGAAGAAAGAGATCTATCCTTAGAGGAGCTCGCCCAAGGCGCAAAGAGTGCAACCCAGGTAGTCGCTACGGCTTCCACAAGCACCAAGAATGCTGCTCTAGCCATGATGGCACAAGAAATTTTGGCCCATAGTGATGAGATATTGGCTGCTAATGAGATCGATCTCAAAATGGCTAGTGAGCTCGGTCTCGCCTCGACTGCTATCGATAGATTGAGGCTGGATCACAATCGAGTATTGGCAATGGCCCAACAGATAAAAGAGATCATTAAATTGCCAGATCCAATAGGGCAAGTAACGAGCGGCTATCGATTGGCTAATGGACTTAATGTTCGAAAGGTTCGTGTGCCATTGGGGGTTGTCGGGATTATATACGAAAACCGACCCAACGTTACTTCCGATGCGGGCGCACTTTGTCTTAAGTCCGGGAATGTCGCTCTTTTGCGAGGATCGTCTGCTGCAATAAATTCCAATCGGGTGATAGCAACACTGTTGCGGGGTGCAATTGGTGAAGTTGGATTGAGCCCAGATGTTATAACTTTGATTCCTTTCACCGATCGTGCCTCAGCTGGTGAGTTCATGAGGTTGAATGGCAAGATTGATCTTTTGATCCCGCGAGGTGGTAGATCTTTGGTCGAGGCTATAAAAGAAAATGCCACAGTGCCATATGTAATTGATGGCGATGGAAACTGTCACATCTATGTCGATGAGAGCGCGAACATTGAGATGGCGATCGAGATCATCGAGAACTCCAAGGTACAAAGGCCCGGTGTATGCAATGCGGTAGAGACTGTTTTGATACATACAAAGATTGCTCGCCAACTTCTAAGCGCATTGGATGAGAGGCTCTCATCGGTTCAATTGCGAGGCGATCTCAATACGACGGCTATCGTTCCGCGGGCACTTTTGGCGACGGATGACGATTATGCGACTGAGTTTCTGGATTTGGTCCTAGCGGTGAAGATAGTTGATGATATGCCCGATGCGATCGACCATATCAGGCGCTTTGGAACCGGTCACTCAGAAGCGATTATCACTGAGAGTTACGCCAATGCAAATTATTTTTGCGAAAGAGTTGACGCTGCTGCAGTTTTGGTAAATGCATCGACACGATTCGTAGACGGTAATCAGTTGGGACTAGGTGCTGAGATCGGAATTAGTACTCAAAAGCTTCATGCTAGAGGGCCAATGGGCTTAGTTGAACTCACAACTGAGAAGTATGTGATAGAAGGCAGTGGTCAGGTTAGATCCTGATTACATAATATTTAGAAAGATGCAATTGAATCAGGATTATATATCAACCGGACAGGAATTTAAGACTATCGAAATGGTAGATGAGGCCCTATTGGGGGCTAAGTACCTCTCCAACAAGACGATTTCAACTACTGTATTTCTATCAATAGTTCTTCGCAAGCCAATATTAGTTGAAGGACCAGCGGGAACCGGTAAAACCGAGTTGGCAAAAGCTCTCTCGAGCTCGTTGGGTGCCGAACTGATTCGCCTCCAATGTTATGAAGGTTTGGACGATGCTAAAGCCATCTACGAGTGGAATTATTCAAAGCAGTTGCTTAGGATTCAGTCAGCACAAGCCTCGGGTGCTTCGGCGGAGTGGGATGAAGTAAAGTCCGACATCTTTTCAAGTGAGTTCCTGCTCTATCGCCCATTGCTGAAGGCAATAGTTACATCGGCCCCCGCCGTCTTGCTGATCGACGAGATCGATCGGGTCGAGGTTGAGACCGAAGCCCTATTCTTGGAATTACTTTCAGATTTTCAGGTCACCATACCTGAATATGGTACGATTAGCGCCACTCGTCATCCGCTTGTAATTCTGACGTCGAATAATACTCGCGAACTCTCTGAAGCCCTAAAGAGACGATGTCTGTTTTTGCACATCGGCTATCCTGACCGTGATCGCGAAAAGGCTATTTTGACTATGCGCGTTCCTGGGCTTTCAAGTGCGTTGGCTAATTCGATAGCTGATTTCTTGGCGATGCTTCGAACATTGGATTTGAAGAAACATCCATCTATCTCTGAGTCGCTAGATTGGGCTATCACTTTGATGACACTAGGGGCGACTGAACTTGAACAGCCAATGGTGATCTCAACTCTCAATGTCTTATTGAAATATCAGGCTGACATTGAAAAAGTATTGTCTAAGGTCTCCTAGGTTAGCGCTATGTTTGATCAGATCGTAGACTTTGCAGAGACCTTGCGCCTTGCTGGTGTTCCCGTTTCAATGACTGAGGTGGTTGATGCAGGTAGGGCAATATCGGCAATAGGTGAAGTCGACAGAAGCTCCTTTCGGGTTGCCCTTTATGCCACCTTGGTAAAGGATGAGTCCCATAGTGAAGTCTTCGACCTTATCTTTGATGTCTTTTTTTCAAAGAGATCAAGGTCTTCTTTGGAGATTGAAGACCCTCATGGTCTGGCCCCAGACCATGAGGGCGAGGGTGACGACTCCAAGGGATCGGAGATTCAAGGGGCGCGCGACCAAGGGGACTCCGGAGGTGAACTGCGCAGTTGGATCATAAAGGCGCTTTTGGAGAATGATCGTGCTCGGCTGTCGCGTTTGGCACGCGGAGCGGTAGCTAGATATGCAGGTATGGAGCCAGGACGCGCAGTAAGTGGTGTCTACTATACCTACAGGACCCTAAAGCAACTAAATATCGAGATGATCTACGATGCGTTACGAGAGGCGCGATCTGGCGACTTAGATGGTGGCAAGATGTCAGACGCAGTCGTTGAAAACGATCTACAAGAACTATTATCCAATCTTCGCTCTGCAGTCGCTGACGAGGTGCGCCAGCTATTAGTTGAGGATCGTGGTGCCAGAGCGGTTGCTAAGACTATGCGACCTACGCTTCCAGAAGATATCGAATTCATGCAGGCATCCCGTGATGAGATAGCTAAAATTCGCCACGCGATAAATCCTCTCGCGAACAAGCTTGCCGCACGTTTGGCTCGGCGACGACGCCTTGGCCATAAGGGCGGCTTAGATTTTCGCAAGACCTTTCGCGAATCATTGGGTTATGGTGGCGTACCTATGGCGTTGAAGTTTCGTTCACCACGGCCCTCTAAGCCAGAGATATTTATCGTTGCTGACATTTCGGGCTCCGTCTCGTCCTTTGCTCGTTTTGCGCTGCAACTCGTCTACGCCCTCTCTGAGCAATTTTCGAAGGTGAGGAGTTTTGTCTTCATCGACGCTTGTGACGAGGTTACGGCCTACTTCGATGCTGCCTCCTCCATCGAAGATGCTTTGCGAGATATAAACACCAAGGCCAATGTTGTTCACATCGATGGCCATACCGACTACGGAAATGCGCTGTCGCAATTTGAAGAGCGATATGGTAGATCGATTAATAAAAAGTCGACCATAATCATCTTGGGAGATGCCAGAAACAATTACCATTCCTCGCGTGCGGAATTGTTGGCCAAGCTTAGGAGAAATGCAAGAGCTCTTTTTTGGCTGAATCCAGAGCCCTCTAACTATTGGAATTCTGGAGATTCGATCATCTCTGAGTACGCTAAATATTGTGACAGCGTAGTTGAATGTCGGAATTTGCGTCAGCTTGAAGAGTTCGTGGATCGTCTAGGTTAGGTTTTCTTGAAGATTATGAACCTAACCTAGAAATCTTTGACCGGGAGTATTTGAGGGCGATGGAAAAGGCTAAAGGGTTCATCGAGCTTATCTTGATTCGTCACGGGGAGTCGCAATCCACCTTGGATATGGTTGTTGGGGGACATCTTGGCTGTAGAGGCTTGAGTTCATTTGGGATGGCTCAATCGCTTGAGCTAGGGGAATTTTTGTCTTCGAAATTCTCTACAATCTCTTCTTCAAGGGTGGTGGCCTCGTCGATTTTGCGAACAACTCAGACTGCTCAGTTAGCGATTGGGATCGATCCAAGTGTCATAGAACGCCTCTGTGGCCTTTGTGAGATAGATCCAGGAGAAGACGATGGTAAGGCATGGGCGAACCTGAGCTTGGTGGAGGTCAAAATTGACTCTGCGATTGGCCCGGGTGGCGAGTCAATCGTGCAAATGTACGACAGGGTAGACCTCTGCTTGGGAGAACTTTTGGCGGAGGCTAGTAACGCACTTTTGGCGGCGGGACAGGACGCACGCGAAGGTCCGACCTTTGTATTTACGCACCGAGGTCCAATATCTAGTGCTTATGCAATATGCAAGGGAACCGGAGTTACCTCTCTCAAACAATACGTCATTGAGATCGCAAGCGTTCATTCGCTTTTGGTCTGTCGTGACTCAATTGAGGGGGCTAGAACCCCTCGTCTTTCGAGCTTTTTAGGTGCAAGTATCCAAGAGATATATCCAGTTCACGCCAGATAGGTTTTGTGGCGATCAACAGGATTAATTGAGATGCGAAGAGATCCATGTGATCCGCAGCGCTTGATAGACACGGAGATTGTAAGAGTCTTTGTGAAGTGTCGACTTGCCATTATTATAATAGACTGGGCGAAATTTGGTTGAGGATTTGGTGTCTACTATCAATTGCAATGGCGCTAGTCATAATCAATCATTTTGAGTACCGATATTCCTAGGTAATGACACATTTCAAAGATCGGGATGAGGCAAATCCATCTATTGAATCTTTAAATGCGCCCAATGACTATCAATTGCGAAAGATGCCAGTCTTATCGCCTATTATTTGTTATTAGTTGTAATGTCTTAGAATCCATGAATATCCATAAAATTGCTGGATAAACGCAATCAATCTATCCATCTATCAACCACCCAACCAATCGCTCGCACAGAGGGCTTATTGTCCGGCCTCAAACAGTGGAGTCCTCAAGAGTAAAGTTTTGCTATACGATTCAAGGTGGCAATTATCGATCTTTGATTCGTTTTTGGAGCTTTAGTTAGTTCGAGCATCTTTGGGCTCCTAGCGTTGCGATAGTCGAACGTTTCGGTGACCCTGCATCTGGAGGCATCTAGCTCTAAAAGTTCATAGCGCCAAATGTGATGGCCCCAATGGCGCCAAGCGATGATGCGCCCCTCTTCGAATTCAACGACCTCATTTGTAATACGGTAAGGAATTCCAAGTTTCATTGACATTGAGAATTTGGCTCCTAGGTAGAGACGGTCTGGTCCAGAGATGTTACCTTTCACCGAATTCGAGCCGTCGAAGCTTGAATGCTTTTTGGGTTGGGCCAGTAGATCAAAGACGTTTGACGCGCTTGTGTTAACTTCTATGGACTCTGATATAACTCTATTTTTCATCTAACTCCTCCGACTGCGATCTTAGGAGGATAATGAGGGATCTATTGACTTATTGGCACTTTATATTAAAGAGTGCGGTGGTGGCTCACTTGCTTTTGCTTTGCGACATAAGATTGAACTGCAATGTTTGCCTTAATCGATAGCTGTGGTAGTTTGTCCATCTCAATGATAGGTACGCTAATTTCTTGCCTTAGAGTCTTTAGTGGTGCCAGCAATAGTCCACTGTTGAAATTCACTTGGCGCTAACGACCTAGCTTGGACCTTTGGAATCTCTTATTTTGCAAGTTTTTCCACTGAAGTATCTTTTCCAAGATGTAACTAATGGCACGAATTATCAATGCAATCTAGACCGTTGCTTTGCGCCTAAATTTATGGGTAGCCTTAGATCGCCCTCTGTGTGGAACCTAGCACGAGTAGTCTACGTCCATACCGTTTGGAAGCTGACTTTGAATGTACCAAGGGATACCTCCGGCGAATGGATTTAGGTTTCCCGATGGATTCGTGGTGGCTGTACACGCGGCGCTTCCGCTTGCAGAGTAGAACCATAGGGGTATTGGACCACCTTTTGCCCCCGCTATTATCGCCCCGGCTCCGCTGGTTGTGCCAGTCGTGATCTGTGCGTACATCCCTGCATTCCCTGAGTAAAGGCCGACCACAACGCCGGTCGAACTTAGGTAGTCAGCGGCACCTTGTATAGCGGCTACGTTTAGGGACGGAATCTGGCTCCAATAGTTCGTGGCACCCTCAACGTCGATCCACCATATGTTGGAAGTTGCTCCTTGGCTCGAGGCAGCCGCATAGGAATATTTTGCGGCGTTGTATCCATAGTTGTAAGCCTGAGATGCAATATCAGTAGTGCTCTTTGGCCCGACAGAATAATCGGTAGTTGGGGTGGATGGGTTCCAGGTGGGATTCGACGTGTTTCCTGAAATCGGAAGTGCTAAGAATGTGTAGAGCTGATAGTTGTTTCCCGCCCAGGAGGCTTCTTTGGTAATACAAGGATTGGTGGCGGAAAAAGGCCAGCCATTTACTTCTATGATTGCGAACGTGCCAGTGGCTGGAGATGCCGTGCTGGCGCATTGGAAGTTGCTAACGTCAAAGCCAGTAGCCCCAGAGGCTGTCGCCACAGTTTGGTTCGAGGTGTTGATTCCAATGATTGGAGAAGTTAGTTGTGAACCGCCTTGGGATCCGTAATAGCTGGCATCCCCAAAGGAAAATATCCCACCGTCAGAGGCGACCAACCAATATCCTGCTCCAGTTGGCGTTGCCTGCATGCCCACTATTGGCTTATTGAGTTTGATTGCACCGGTTGAGCCATGGAAGGCTGCATCCCCAAAGGAAAATATCCCACCGTCAGAGGCGACCAACCAATATCCCTTGCCATCTGGTGTCGAGGCCATCCCCACTATTGGCTTATTTAGGGTCATTGCACCGGTTGAGCCATAGAAGGCTGCATCCCCAAAGGAAAATATCCCACCGTCAGAGGCGACCAACCAATATCCCTTGCCATCTGGTGTCGAGGCCATCCCCACTATTGGCTTATTTAGGGTCATTGCACCGGTTGAGCCATAGAAGGCCGCATCCCCAAAGGAAAATATCCCACCGTCAGAGGCGACCAACCAATATCCCTTGCCATCTGGTGTCGAGGCCATCCCCACTATTGGCTTATTGAGTCTCATTGCACCGGTTGAGCCATAGAAGGCTGCATCCCCGTAGGAAAATATCCCACCGTCAGAAGCAACTAGCCAATAGCCAAGGCCATCTGGAGTGGGCGCTGAACCAACAATTGGTTTAGCAAGCGAAAGGGTATGGGCATCCCCAAAAAATCGATCCCCACCGTGTGTATAGACGGTTCCGTTTGCGCTGATTAGGCGGTATCCGGATATCGTTGTTGCTGCCGTGAGCTTTGCTGTGTGAAACAGCTTTTGTGGGCTTGCTAGCCGGCCAAGGACGTGGTGTGGGGATGCCTGTGCTAGACCAGCGCCTGCCACCAGCGCGCACGAGCCGATAATTGCTTTTGCGTACTTTAGCTTTGTCATAGTGGAAACTCCGCATCCAATTTTCTAAGTTGATATTTGTTTTTGTCATGGTTGAGGAAGGAAGTCGAGCGCTTTAAACCTCACCCAGAGATGTTTTTATTATGTTGCTTGTATCGACCAAAGCGCACATTACTGAACCTATTAGCGGTTTAAATCGATGATTAATCCATTTGAGCTGGAATAATTCGTGATTTTTGGGCAGGCTGTGCCATCACGTGTATAGCTTGTCGTTGCGCAGTGGTCTGAAATAGCACCCGGAGTGGCAGTATTAAATGACCATCCAAGTGTTCATGGTGACAACATGTCGGCTGTGTCAGTCACCTATTAACATCTCCGCAACCCGGTAGGCGAGATCTAAACTCTGCCTAGCATTCAATCTTGGATCACAGATAGTGTTGTAGGCGGTATCTAGGTCCTCTTCGTTTACCGTGGCTGAACCACCGAGACATTCTGTCACGTCTTCGCCGGTGAGCTCCACGTGGAGTCCTCCGGGCCATGTGCCAAGGGAGCGATGCACTAGAAAGAATCCCCTAACCTCGTCAATTACTTGCTCTAGGTTTCGAGTTTTAAAGCCATTTTCTGAGACAAATGTGTTTCCGTGCATCGGATCACAGGACCAAATGACGGGATGGTTTGCTTGTTGAACCGCGCTTATCAGCTTGGGAAGTACTGATTGGACCTTTTCTGAGCCCATTCGAGAGACGAGGCTAAGTCTGCCAGGTATCCTCATGGGATTTAGTTTTTCACAGATTTCAATGACTTCTTTTGGTGTTGCACTTGGACCTATCTTGCAACCGATCGGATTAGAGATACCGCTAAAGAATTCCATGTGCGCATGATTGAGCTCGCGAGTACGTTCGCCGATCCAAATTGTATGCGACGAAAGATCCAGATAGGTTTTAGAGGTCCGGTCATATCTGGTCATAGCCGATTCGTACCCAAGCAGAAGAGCCTCGTGTGACGTCCAAAAGTCGACTTTTCTAAGGGTTTCTTCCCGTTCAAGGTCGATACCACAGGCGGCCATGAACTTTAGAGCCCGCTCAATTTCAGTGGCCACCGCGTCATAGGCTTGGCCTTCGGCTGATGATGCGACGAACTCTTGATTCCAGGTGTGCACCCTGGAGAGGTCTGAGAAGCCGCCGCGTGTCAACGATCTCAGTAGGTTCAAGGTGGCACTCGACTGATGGTAGGCCCTGAGGAGTCTTTTGGGGTCGGGTCTTCTTGCGTCGATCGAGGCTTCATCGTCGTTTACTATATGCCCTCGAAATACCGGAAGCAGTTGGCCGTTGATTTTTTCCATCGGAGAGGATCTTGGTTTTGCGAATTGGCCCGCTATCCGGCCAACTTTGATTACTGGAACCCCTGATGAATAAGTTAGAACTACTGCCATTTGCAAGATGACTCGCAACTTGTTTCTTACTACGTCGGCTGAAAAGTCGTTGAATGACTCCGCGCAGTCTCCAGCTTGGAGCACGAAGGCTTGACCCTTAGCCGCTTTAGCGAGCTGGCTTTGGAGCTCTCGAATCTCAGAAGGATAAACTAAAGGCGCGTAGCTGCCCAGTTCTTTTTCTACCGCGTCTAATTCGCTCGGGTCGTCCCAATCGGGTTGTTGGGCGATCGGGAGTCTCCTCCACGAGTCAGGCGTCCACACCGATGTCTCCATATTAATTTACCTCTAACCCAAGTTCCATATTTTTGTCAACCGCTCTTTGAGTAAGCCCTCCGGCATTTTCAGGCGTTTGCAATTGACCCTCTAATAAGATATTCCGAACTTTCCTCGACATGGAATTAGGATTCATCATGTTGATTCCAATTGTGAAATAATAAAGCTTTGGATATTTTCTACTTATAGGATATGGCCAAAAGCGACTGAAGGGTAACCTCGTGCGGCATTTAAGGTTTGGCGTTCAAGTTTCGGAATTGACGACCGATATTGAATCTTTGGTGAAGCTTGCTCAAAGAGCTGAAGCCCTTGGTTTTTCGTCGATCTTTTTACCTGACCATCTCGGGGGCGATCAGTGGTCACCGATATCTGCTCTAACTGCCATTGCGCTTGGAACCAAAGAGATCTCCTTGGGAGCACTTGTCTTTTGCAATGACTATCGCCACCCGGTCGTTTTGGCTCAGGAACTCGCTTGTCTTTCAGTGATTAGCAGCGGTCGACTGGAGTTTGGCTTAGGGGCCGGGTGGATGAAGGCTGATTACGAGAGAGCTGGCATTGCAATGGATTCACCGAGCAAGAGAATCGCACGCCTTGAAGAGGCTTTGATAGTGATGAAGGGGCTCTTTTTGGGCTCTGCCTTTAGCTATTTTGGAGAGTACTACCAGTTGGAGAATGCTAGCACTATTACAATCCCAGAAGGAATGGCTCCAAAGCTGATAGTGGGCGGAGGCGGCAAGAAGATGCTAGAGGTCGCTTCTCGCCATGGTGATGTGGTTGGAGTCAACGTAAACTTGGCATCTGGAGCTGTGGGGCCTAGCTTGGTTGCTGAGGTTGGACCGAATGCTTTTGATGAGAAACTTAAATGGGTCAACTCCTATATGGGCGATCGCATAGGTGAAGTTGACCTACAGTGCCTCTCCTTCATAGCTAAGGTGGGTCCGGATGCAAATGACTGGATTGACTCTATGGCCCCGGCATTTGGCATATCAGGGAAAGAGGCGCGAGAGATTCCAATCGTCTTGAGCGGGACCGTTGATCAGGTTGCCGAGACTATTTTGGCAAGGCGTCGCGAATATGGTTTCAACTATTGGGTAATTCATCAAAATGAATTAGAGGAGTTTGCGCCAGTGGTGGCAGCGTTACAAGGTGAATAGAGATTTGCACATAGATAAAAATCTCACCCGAATAGGAATTTTTGGTGGGACCTTTGATCCAATCCATGTTGGACATCTTGTCGCTGCGGTGAATGCCAAAGCGCAGGCTCGATTGGATAAAGTTCTCATGGTGGTGGCAAATGTTCCGTGGCAGAAAGAAGGAACCCGAGCGCTCACTGAAGCTACGACTAGATACGAGATAGTCAAGGCTGCTATTGCAGGGGTCGAGGGCCTTGAAGCAAGCGACATGGAGATAAGACGTGGCGGGCAGTCCTATACCATCGACACGGTGCGTGAGGTCGCTCGACAATATCCAAATTCTGAACTTTTTTTGGTGGTAGGAGCCGATGCCGCTGGAGGTTTGGATACATGGGAACGATCTGAGACGCTATCGGAGATGGTCTCATTGATAATTGTGAATAGACCGGGAACTCGGATCGACGCTTCTATTAAACGTTATTGGCGTACTGACTTTGTGGAAATTCCAGCACTTGACGTCTCTTCGACCGACATCAGGGCTCGAGTTAGAGATGGGCGTCCGCTAGATTTTCTTTTGTCTAGGGAGACCATAGATTACATAGCTCGGTCAGGGATCTATCGAAATAGCTGAGATATTGTCGCGCAGTATCTTGAATCGGTTTGCATGGGTGATGCTAGAATAGATTATTAGGTATACTTCGGAGGATTCTTGCTGGAAGATCAGAAAAAATTGGACTTTGACGGACTAAGAGCCGCCTTAGTGGCAGGCGAAGCACTGTCTGACAAAAAAGGTGAGGAGCTCACGATATTAGATATATCTGAGCTTAGTACGGTTTGTGACTACTTCGTAATCGCCTCTGGTAACAATTCGCGTCAGGTTCGGTCTCTAGCAGAAGAAGTCGAGGCCAAGATCAAGGTTGAATTTGGCATAGCTCCTCGATCCATTGAGGGACTTAACGATACTTCTTGGGTCTTGATGGATTACAGTGATTTTGTTGTACATATATTCATGCCCGAGACAAGAGACTTTTATTCACTCGAGCGACTGTGGATGGATGCTAAGAGGATTCAAGTCGTCTCCTAAAATCATTCAGTCAAAGGTTTCTGGCTATAGACTCCCTAAAGGTTTATTTCTGGGATCTATCTCGACACAATCTATAAATGTAGCCACGGATCAGATATTTCAAAGTACCCGAAGGCCCTAATTGACAAGTTTGGCTTTGTGAAAGCCTGCTTGTCAGTGATTGACTTTTTATCGATCTTTTTTAGTCGAATATCTATTGATTGCGTCTTGATTCTTTAATTGGGTTATTTTCCAGGATACTTGAGGGCAATTTTTAAATTATTTACGGCTGTCAGTGATTTATTTATTAGGATGGGCTTTTAAGAATTGAATTAGAAAAAGCGCAAATTACTTGCAAGTTTACAAGCAATTTGCGCCATCGATCTGTTTTTGTCGATCTACTGAAAATAGCTGTGTAAGCTATTTTCATACGAATAAAAAGTTTCAGTCACGGTTGAAATGCTTTCATGAAACAACTACGGAGCCTCGAATTCGTTTAGCTTCGTAGAAGAAGTCCATTTCCGCTACGTGGATTAAGCTATTCCATAGGTCAATACCCTCTTGTTCATTTGGCACTCGGCCAAGAATTGGCCCGAAGAATCCACGTTGAGAGGTTTCGTTTTCGAGTACAATTATCGGAACGCCAACATCGTTACCAGTGAAGCTGAGTGCATAGTCCATCTCCTTCTTTAGAAAGCTATCGAGGCTTTCATCGTCCTTAGCTTTAATGGTTGCTTCATCGAGGCCGATTTTAAGGGCAATTTCAACTGGGTTGATCTCGAATTTATTATTGTTCAAGTGAAATTCTTTTGCAAATTCCCAATAGAGTTCTGAGATGGGCAAGTTATGCTCGGGATCTGTCTTTCTAAGATTTGCTGCCATTCTTAGGGTTGGCTGAGATGCCCTAAAGTATGAGATAAATGGCTCCGTTGGAGTCTTGTCGCTGTTTTTTATTTGCAGCGAAAAGGGTCTAAAGACTAACGGTATTCCTTTCGTGTTGGCGACATTGCGAATCCATTGGGAAGCAACAAAGGTCCAAGGACATATTGGATCAAAGAAGAAATTGATCTGGTTGATTTTAGGCTGTGACAATGTGAGCTCCTCGTGGCTATTTTTTAATTGGTTCTAGCATCTCTTCCCCAAGAATAGGGCAAAATTGCTCCTAATACCATCTGTTTGTCTGGAGACGGAAAGCAATACTTCGGCGTAGTGATACTGAGTTCTTGGACCACCGTTAGGTTGCACGTTTCGATCCGTGTGCGCCTTCGATGAAGTTCTAGGTTTTGATTATATTTAGTTTTGGGTAGTTGCCATTTAGAATCGTCTTTGAGTCGTGCGAAAGGACGTTTTCGAGTAAGGTCGCGTAAATTGAACGGTAATCTACTGTAATCTTTAGATTTCCGTCCGATAGATTGGTAAGAGATGGGTATTCTCCGGCCAGCCCGCCCTTGACGCTATTCCCGTAGACAAAGACGACTCCGGCGGTACCATGGTCGGTGCCACCGCTCGCATTGACCTGAACTCGTCTTCCGAATTCCGAGTAAGCGACCACCACGACGTTGTCTGCGATTTTGGGGTGAAGGGTCGAGAGAAAGCCAGAGATCGCGCTATCAAAAATCTTCAAATCTTCAAATTGAGTGCCTTTTTCATTGGCATGAGTGTCGAACCCGGATTGTGAAACGGTGAAGATCTTGGTCGGAGTACCTGAATTTAAAAGGTCAGCAACTGTTGCAAGTTGACCGGATATCGTTGTAGGGCTTACTTTAGTTCCTGGGTTCTGTGAGATTTCCCCTAGGGCCAAGATGTCCCTGTTCAATTTCAATAGAGTGCTTGAAGCCTGAGCGCTCAATTGACCCACACCGTTGAGCTCCTTGGACGTTACCATATCCAGATAGGCCGAACCGTAGCTGGCAAATGGATCTGGGCTCGCAAGGGGTGAGGCTACAGCGCTAGCTTGTGTCGTGGCGCCCACACAAAGTGGGGGTACCGATGATCCGACTGAGAGGGCCGTCATTGGGTCAGTGTTTGTGATCTCATCGAGATATCGTCCAATCCAGCCCGTTGATGTATTGTTGTCGGTGGAGCCAGATTGCCAAATATCCATTGAGACAAAGTGTGAAAGATTTGGATTTGGGTATCCAACCCCTGGGATAATGGCCACCTTTTTTTCTTTCCATAATGAAAGGGTGTTGACCATCGCACCGTTGAGGTAAAGGCCCTGTGCGCCAAGTGGACTAACTTCGCTGGTTGTGAGAGCTAGAGGTCCTCGGGAGCTTTGATAGGTTGGGTCTTCAAAAGGAATTACTGTGTTTATTGCATCATTTCCACCATACAGTGTTGCAATGACAAGAACTCTGTCGGAGCTTGCTGGGCTCTTGATGACAACATTTAATGGGTGAGGCTGATTCTGGCTGTAAATGCCACCCGCTACGATAGCTCCAGCGCCAACAGTTCCGGTGATAGCTATGAGTTTTCGCCTAGAGAGGTGGATCTGTTCTCCTGAAGTTGACATTTTGCTTCCTTTTGCTCGGTATTGCAAGCGGTTCAGCTGGATGTGTATTCTGGGGAGCAAAGTGCCATTGCCACCAGAGCTTATGGTTTTTTTACTAAGGCCGCAAGGGCTTGTTTTGTAGATTGTGAGGCATCTGAGATCCCAAGAAATGAACAGGTACCATCTACCCTCTCTGAGGGTTTTAGGTCAGAGACGGGGGAGATGTCGCCGGCAGTGACCATCATATTTGCTACCTTGGCTCGCGTGGAGGCGGTAACGGTTGAGAGCCAATAGGCGTTTTGGGGCCACCCCCCAACGTTTGGAGGATTAAATGGTACTTGACCCAAAAGGTTTAGAATCTCCATTAAAATGTTGGAGTGCGCAGTTGAGATGTTGACTTTTAGCGCCCTCATAATTCCGCCTAGGTATTCCGACGGTTGCTTTGCAAGTCCACTTGCAGCTTGGGGGCTTATGAATTCGGGGGACGTAGCGATCGAAGCCACCAGAGGTGCAATTGATCCAGTTGAGGGATTGAAAGTCGAAGCCAACCTTATTGCTATTGGGTCACGTGGTTTGATTGGATATGCCAGAAAGCTAAAGAGGCGCGAGGCTAGGAATTGGGCAGCCTGAGGTTTTGACAGAATGATCGAGATTATGTCCGTTCCGTTGAGGTTTCCGGTGTTCCCAAGGAAGGTCTTGCTGCCGTTGTCGTGTTGTTTGTTATTCAAAACGAATGCCAATGTGGTTGGGTTGAAGCCCCATCCGGTAAATGCACGAGAGGCGGCGACTACGTCGTTCTGTGAGTAGTTTCCAACTCCTATTAGAAATCTCTCCATTAGCTCGCGCCCAAAGTTTTCATTTGGATGAGTTGCTTTGCTGAGATAGGTGTCGAGCCAAATCATCATTGCCGGGACTTGCGCGACGCTGGTGGCTAGTTTTTCCATTGAACCGAGCCCATTTTGCCTAAGGGTGTTGTTCTGGTTGAGCATCAAAGATGTCAAGCCGACTTTATTGATTGCGGTCGCAAAGTGGCCGTGCCATATCAGTGTCATCTTTTCGACCAATGGAGTTTGAGATTTGGCCATCTGATTCAACCACCAGCTTATTGCGGCAGGCAACTCCTCGCCGTGAATCTTTTTCGTGAGCGCTTTGATGTTCGTGAAATTGCGGGAACGCAGCGTGGCGTGGAGTTCTTCGAATGAAGTCAGCGGTCCTGGCTGTGGCGCAAAAAAGTTTGAGGGTGAGTTCAGTGCTGTTTGTACAGTTTTATTTACAGTTGCTTGGTAGCCAATTGACATCGCCGATGAGATCTCGGATTGACTGGCACCGAAGCCGAGCCTTCTAAAGAGTTGTTCGTAAGAGCTTTGCGTCGCTGTCAATTTTTGCAATCCTTGACTCAATGAGGCTTTATTAGTCCATGATGCAATGTAGTTATTATTAAATTGTTTTGTAATTGAGTGTGATTTGTAAACGTTTTTGTGATTTGATTATCTATTCAAGTTTGCCGAGATTTTTTTTGGGGCTCTTTGATGAGTGTAGGTGAACTTTTTAGGGCTTAGCCTTTTCACCGATTGATGGCTATGGCTTTCGAATCGGCCTTTTCCGCTGGTATGGATGAGGAATATCTGAGGCCCTGTGTTCACTGTAAATTCGGAGACCAATGACCACTAGAGGCTGCATCTGAGATATCTCTCCGTCGGTCTTTTTATCCTTGGCGATCTCCTTTGCACAAGACCGGCTCTTTATATTCTTTCTAAGGCTGCTTTGTTACCTGGATTAGATGGGGTGACCGATCCAAAGCCTCAGTTATTTGTGAGGCCCATCTGAGTTGCGAGGGTTTTAGGCGTGTGGCTATAGATTGATATTTGGTGATCGAGTATCGACGATAGGGATCGATTATAGCTGTCGATCTAGTCAGAGGCTCAAAGGTGTTGTCAAGGATAATGTCGCTCATTTTCGATGACATCTGCGCCCTGGATCTTCAATTGGCCATTTCGAGCATTTGGGTGGTCGTTTTCTACTAGATTTTCATTCATCGAGGTTGGCAATTAACTTATTTAGGATGATAATGATGGAAAGATTAGCGACCATATGGGTGCAAGACGGAACGCGAGCCATCGCCGTTCGTGAGGATGATTCATTTTATTTTTGCGATTTTGACGATGTAGGTGCAATCCTAAGGTCAGAAGTTGAGATCGATGAGGTGATTTCAAGAGCCCGTCAGGGCCAACTTAACGAGGGACTTGACCCGTCTGCTTTGGCTCCATTGGTCTTGGATCCGACAAAGGTCATCTGCCTTGGCCTCAACTACTCTGCGCACGTTCAAGAGATGGGCCATGAGCTTCCTAAGTATCCAACCCTCTTTGCGAAATACTCCGACTCTTTGACTGGAGCTTATTCGGATATCGCTATTCCTGCGATTACGACATCGATCGATTACGAAGCTGAGATGGTAATTGTAATTGGGAAAAGTGCCAAGGACATAGACCCATCTCGCTCCTTTGAATATGTCGCTGGCTTTTGTGTTGGAAACGATACCTCTATAAGGGACTTTCAAAGGCGATCTTCACAGTTTCTCCAGGGCAAAATCTTTGAGAGCGCGACGCCAGTGGGACCCTATCTAACGCCTGCTAAGGACGTTGATTTTGGTAAGGACCTTTCGATTAGGAGTTTTATTAACGGTGAGGTGGCTCAAGACTCTAGAACTTCGAATTTGATCTTTGGCGTGGAGGAGATCGTCAGTTACATATCACGATTTGTAACACTAAGACCTGGTGATCTAATTTTTACTGGCACACCCGATGGCGTTGGGGCCGGTAAAAATCCTCCGGCATTCCTATCAGACGGGGACGTGGTCAGCGTTGAAATTGAAGGTTTGGGCCGCCTCTCCAACACGATAGTTCAATAGCCACCACTGGTTTTCGCCATTTCATGGAACAATTAAAAAAACAAGCCGATCACAGGGGTAAAGCGATCGGCTTGTTTTTTTGGGGTGTTTTCTGGGGTTGGGGACTTTTTTGGGGAGATTTTAGAGGTGGACCGACTTCAGCTAGCTGTGTCGATGGTGCCTTGTGAATTGTATCGGCGCGGAATTTGATAGCCTAAAACTTCTGCGGCTCGTCGGTACTCCTCCTCGGTCATTGCTCCACTTGCAAATCGTTTATCGAGGATAACCTTGGGGTCTTCTGGGTCGAATGGGGGGCTTGTGTTAACCTGCGATTGATAGCTTAAAGAGAAGTTGCGCAAAAGGAGATAAGCCGCGCAGCCAAGCAGCGCAAATAAAACTACAAAGACCCCGAATACACCAGCAATGTTCGGTCCGCCTCCGTACATACCATTATCCCAAGGCATTTATTCCTCTTTTCGCTTAGACCGTCCTAACGTCTTAACTTTGACGGGCAGCTAACTTCTAACTCTTTCATCTTTTATCTTGAAGATGTGAAAGTATTGAGAATTTGCTAAATAGTGACTTTGGATATCTTGTCTGAATCGACATCGTGTCTCATTTTGCCTGATTGATTATGCATTGCGGCGATACTAGAGCGGTCATTGGCTTCTTGATCGGCCACCTTCCAGCTATCGAGATCCTCGAATAGAATCCCAAGTTCTCGCAGGTAGGTACCGAGTTCGAGTTCGGTCATGGATTCAGTTCTAAAAACAATCTCGTACTTTGCTTTCGACGAGAGCGTAAGCGACGGATTCCCAGATACTGAGAACTTGCCAACGGCACCAGTTCGTTTCAGTGACGCGTTCCAGGTGTAGAGCGTATTGAGTGGAATTCCTTCAGCATTAGAAAGCTCGGTAATAGCACCCTCTGGAGCATTTCCACCATCGCCTAGCTCTAAGAGCTTCCTCAGCACTCGTTCCTTTTGTTCTCTTGGGTATACCTTTTTCATGACTCCTCTATCCTCGCCCTATATATGACTGTAGTAGATTTTCCGGCAAGGACTCTGAGGGCTAGGGCTAAAGAGGAAAGGGAACAAAACAAACCAATGTCCTAATTGGAGTATCGATTAGCAATAGTGCTCCTACTCATTGCTTCATGGAAGTAATCAAAGATACCACTGCTAAATCACCCAAAGATGTTTTTGTGAGACGTTTAGATTCCGACACCAAGCTGATAAGTGATGGTAACCCAAGTTACGGGGTATGTGCTGAAAGACCTTGGACTAGCGCACGGGTTCACTCTATCCAAAGACGAACAAGCACATGTAACATTCAAATGGCTCAAGATCCTAAATTGAAAACTCCAAGAAATTTATCGACGGAACATACCACGGACGTGAGGAACATAAGCAACTTTACCTCGAGGAATTCGCATACCGATTCAACCGAAGGCACTTTGAAATGTCCTTGGTAGAGCGACTTCTCAATACATGTGTGTTTGCGTCTCCACATCCGCTACTCCGCGAATCTGATTCCAAAATGGCTCTTGCTTACGAAACTTGATAAGTATGCTTTGAAATGTCCTTGGTAGAGCGACTTCTCAATACATGTGTGTTTGCGTCTCCCCATCCGCTACTTCGCGAATCTGACTCCAAAATGGCTCTTGCTTACGAAACTTGATAAGTATGAAGCCTTTTGTTATATCGCAATTGGCGATATGGATCTTACCTTGGCAACTTCGACGAAGATGTCTTCGCCCAGATTGGATACCCAAAGTGTTCCATGCTTTCCAGCACTTACAGAAACTAGCTCGCAGGGTGCAAGAGTTTCGCCTCCTTCCAGGGTAACACAGCCAAGCGCTGAGCCCATTCTGAAGATCTTTGATTCAAGTTCAAGTGATGTCATACTCACCTCCTCGCTTTATCTACACTTCGGTGTGCAAACCTATTAACTTGAGGCATTGTTGGCCAAAGTGCGAGAAGGGGTTTTAATCACCAACTATTGTGCAACGCCGTAACAGAGAAGTAACAATGTCGAATTGATCCCGAAACATCATGCTCATAAGTTGGCACCAATCGCTTTTTTGGTTCGACAGGGTCGTTGAGCTAACCAAGCGGGATTGTGGATAATAAGGAGGAAAATGCACTACAATTCCGGAGATACCGCCTGGATTTTGGCAAGCTCTGCTTTGGTACTTTTCATGACTCCAGGGCTGGCCTTTTTTTATGGTGGCATGGTTAGGTCTAAGAACGTTCTTGGAATGCTAATGCAAAATTACGTTGTAATTGGCATTGTAAGTATTGTCTGGGTCTTTCTTACCTATTCGATGTCATTTGGCACAGACTGGGGCGGTTATGGGATTATTGGTACCTTGCACTTTTTTGGATTAGCTCATATGACCCAAGCGGTACCAGGCTATACAGGAGCATCGGCACAGACTATTCCGCCTCTTGTCTTTGTAATATTTCAGATGATGTTCGCGGTCATTACGCCCGCTCTGATTACTGGATCTACAGCTGATCGCCTTCGCTTTGGACCATTTGTGGTATTTGTTTTGATCTGGTCGATCATTGTTTATGCCCCAGTAGCGCACTGGGTCTTTTCTCCAACAGGATGGCTCTTTAAACTCGGAGCCGAGGACTTCGCAGGTGGAACTGTAGTTCACATCAATGCTGGTGCTGCTGGTTTAGCTGTAGCAATGGTTGTCGGCAAGAGAAAAGGCTGGCCAAAGGAGCCAATGCCACCGCACAATGTACCGTTTGTGCTTTTGGGCGCTGGAATCTTGTGGTTTGGATGGTTCGGATTCAATGCCGGTTCGGCACTTGGAGCCAATGTTCTCTCCGCTAACGCGTTCGTGAACACGAATACCGCAACCGCAGCGGCTCTGTTGGGTTGGATCTTGGTTGAAAAGATAAGAGGTGGCAAATCAACCACCTTGGGTGCGGCCTCTGGAGCGGTCGCAGGTCTGGTTGCCATAACCCCAGCTTGTGGATTCGTCAATGTGGTTGGCGCAACGATTATCGGTTTGGCAGCCGGGGTCATTTGTTCGTTGGCAATTAGCCTTAAGTTCAAGGTTCGCCTAGATGACGCCTTGGATGTTGGCGGGGTTCACTTGGTCGGAGGAATTACCGGAGCGCTTTTGATCGGCTTTTTCGGAACTTCAACGATTGGTGGAGTGAACGGTCTCTTCTACGGTGGCGGCCTTGCTCTTCTTGGCCATCAAGCTATCGCCGTTGTGGTAGTTGGAATTTACTCCTTCGTGGTCTCTTGGATCCTCGCGAAGATCATTGATAAGACCATGGGCCTCAGGGTCAAGGATGACGATGAGCTTGAGGGTATGGATACTTCGCTCCATGCAGAATCTGCATATGAGTTCGGTGGGTCTTTGCTTCGAAGCCTCTCCGGAAGTGGCTCATCTTCGGCCCATCTTTCGGTAGCCTCAAAGGAAGAGCCAATTGTATCAACTAGAAAGATTGGTGAAATCCTATGAAATTGATAGTTGCGATTGTGAAGCCTTTCAAACTAGAGGATGTCAGAAATGCTCTTTCGAAGGCCGATGTAAAGGGTATGACGGTCTCCGAGGTTCAGGGATACGGACGCCAAAGCGGCCACACCGAGGTCTATCGTGGTGCTGAATATCAGACGCAATTCGTACCGAAGTTGAAGGTAGAGGTTGTCGTATCTGATGAAGCGGCAACCGAGATCGTTGACCTGATGGTGGAAGCGGCTAGGACCGACAAGATTGGAGATGGCAAAGTCTGGGTTGTCAACGTGGAAGATCTCGTGAGAGTCAGAACCGGCGAACGTGGAGCAGACGCTCTTTAGAGCTGATTTGATAGTTCGAAGACGTTTTAGTAGGTATGTAATACAGGGTATTTGAATAAAAGGTGGATCGCTCTGTATTGAGCGTTCCACCTTTTATCTTGGTGTTCATGAGCGGTCTTTTGAAATGCTTTGCATGGATTGGGCTCGCTTTGTAGATTAGGTTCAATCTGAGTCGTAAGATTTAGCCAAATAGTTCAGGGGATCAATTGATTTTCAAGCTTATTCGTCCCATTTTTAATATGTTTTGGAGCCCAAAGTGAGAACCCCAGAGGCACGGTCAATTCTTTTAGAGAACTTTCTCTCGGAACGTGCGAAGATGCGCCAAGCTGATTGGTCAAATCCAACGGCAATGGCCCAACTGACTGGCATCTCCGATCACTTTGTAGCTGGGCTGGCTGAGGGATTTCAGGGCGTTGCGATCATTGCAATAGGTGGCTATGGACGAAGTGAACTTGCAATCAATTCTGACCTTGACATATTGCTTTTGCATAAGCCTCGTCTCTCGGTTGATGCCATGACGGAAGCCCTTTGGTATACGATTTGGGACTCAAGGGTCGGCCTTGACTATTCAGTTCGAACTGTAGCTCAGGCACTTCGAGTCGCAGAGTCCGATCCTCGTGCTCTTTTGGGGATGCTGGATGCTCGATTGATCTATGGCGACGAAGTTCTCTTTAGGACTCTACAGCGAAAGATCTGGGAGCGATTTACCTCTCGGTTAGATCGCTATCGCGTGATAATGCATCAACAGGGTGAAGCCCGACGGGTAGAGTCGGGTGAATTGGCCTTTTTGCTTGAGCCAGATATCAAAGAGGCACATGGAGGGCTACGAGACCTCGTTATTTTGCGCCATTTTGTCGCAGCCGACCCCGATCGCAAGGTCTTTGTAGGGCGTGTCGATGAGATCGCAACCTTGCTTTTACGTGTGCGAAACGTACTTCAGGCGCGATCTGACCGAGGGCAAAATCGACTCTTTTTGCAGGATCAAGATAGCGTAAGTGCCCAACTTGGTTTTAGGGACGCTGATGAACTGATGTGGCGTATTTCAGAGGCAGGGCGTTTTGTCTCGCGTGCACTAGAGGAGTCCTATAGGGTCATAGATGCCAAACGCGTAAATTATAAGAACCTTGGGGACGCGTGGGGGTTGATACCTAAAGGCGTCTTTTCCCATGGCGGTGAGATTTGTATAGACCCAGCTTCGCTTTCGGATTTTGATGCTCAGGTGATTATTCGAATTGGGGCAGCATCGGTTTCCTTGGGTCTTGGCATTTGCGTGGATGCCCTCGAGATTTGTTCTGAACGCCTTGGGACTATCGATAAGCCTTGGGAGCCAGCTACATTGACGGCGTTGACCACGTTGCTCTCCTATGGCGAAGCTTCGATAGCGGTTATGGAACGCCTCGACCATTACGGACTTTTAGATAAGGTGATACCGGAGTGGAAGAGGGTTCGCTATCTTCCACAGAGGAACGCCTACCACACCTATACCGTTGATCGCCACCTCATCGAGGCGGGAGTTGGCGCTGGTCGACTTCGTCGTAATGTCAAGCGTCCAGACCTATTGATAGTCGCAGCACTGTTGCACGATATAGGCAAAGGACTCGATGGGGATCACTCATCACAGGGTGCCTCACTCGCAGCAGAAATTGCGATTCGGATGGGTCTTTCGAAGAAAGACTGTGAGATCGTGGTTCGCCTTGTGGAGCACCATCTTTTGTTAGCAGATGTTGCTACTAGACGTGATATTGGCGATCCAAAGACGATTCTAGACGTTGCAGAAAAGGTGGTCGATATTACAACGTTAGAGCTACTTAGAGTCTTGACAGAGGCCGACTCAAAGGCTACAGGACCTGTCGCGTGGTCTTTGTGGAAGGAGGAGTTGATCAATAAGCTGACTGAGGCCACTCGAGCCTATTTAGATGGCGGTTCGATCAAGGTCGATTCAAATCAGTTAGGTGAGCTGGAACTGGATTTGATAGCCAAATTTGATGGCGATCTTTTGATCCATAGTCAAGGAAACCAGATCTGGATAGCAGCCTCAGACGAAGTCGGCCTCTTTGCAAAGGTGACTGGTACGATGGCGCTATTGAACCTCAGCATTCTGTCGGCAGATGTATTTTCCGAGGGTGTGATTGCATTAGAGCGACTTAGGGTGATTAGCCCTTATGGGCGTGAACCCAATTGGAATAAGTTTGAGAACGAGCTTAGAAAATGTCTGGTCGATCCCACTTACCTTGAGGGGCGTTTGAATGAGAAGTCTAAGAGCGCTGCCAAAAAGCGCAAGGTGGCCGAGAGTGCTAAGATACCGCCAAGGGTTACTGTCCACGACGACTTTTCTGATCGGGCCACAGTTATAGAGGTTTGTGGTCCCGATGGCCTTGGAACTCTTCACCGTTTGACCTTTGAGATAGCATCAAAAGGGTTAGATATCCTGCATGCGAAAGTCATCACCATCGGTGATGACGTAGTCGACACCTTTTATGTAGTGGATTCATTGGGAAGACCAATTGACGATGCTCGCCTTGTTGGTGAGATCACAAAGTCTCTATTTGACGTGGTGGTTGCCGAGGGAGCTTCCTAGCCCTCGGGGATCAGATTTCGGTATCGTCTAGGATCCTTGCGATAACGGGCTCCACCGTCAATTCGGTAGGTTATGCACTATCGTATGAATTAACCGCGATGCTATTTTGGCTCCGTGATTGTCGATATCATACGTAGGGTTTAGCTCTGCCAATTCTACGAGACGTACTTTTTTGGTGGCAAGTAAGGCTCGGATAAGTCGTTCTAAACTAAAAAGAGTTACACCGTAGCTTGCTGGGGCTGAGACTGCGGGCATTACTGATGCTTGTAGGACGTCTAAATCAATAGATAGATGAATTGCGTCGAAAGGCTCGACCATCTCTATGAATTGGTGGTTGGTTATTGAATCGAAGTCGAAATCTAAAATGTACGAGCAGTTTAGTTCGGCAGCTCTCTCAAAGAGGGCTTGGGTATTTGAAGGTTCTGAGACTCCGAGGACAAAGTAGCTAAAGTCGAGGTTTTGACCCCTTCGATCTTGTTCTATCTGAGAAAATGGCGTACCGGATGAGGCCACCTTGGACTTTCGAAGGTCGAAATGGGCATCGAAGTTCACAATTGCTAAGTTGGTCAAAGTGGTGTCTGATTGATTTGCTTTTATGACGCCGAGATGTGATCCACGAGCGACCTCATGACCACCACCTAGAACGATAGGGATAATATCGTGGCCCAGTAGTTCGCATACCTTGTCGGCTAGTTGGATCTGAAGCTCTTCGAGGGATTCGTCCTTGGTGATAACGTCACCTAGGTAGTAACAAGACCGGTTGCTATGCCAGGCTAAGTTGCCAAGCTGTTCGCGAATGGCAAATGGTCCGTTTCTTGCACCTATTCGTCCATGGTTGGCCTCTACCCCTTTGTCGCATGCGAAGCCGACTAGTGCCACTGAAGATGGTTTCATCTCCTTGATTGAACAAGCGGTTATCACTTGGTGGGCACGCAGAGCGATCGGTGATTCGATGAGGTCATCTCGGCCTGAAAGGGGAGGGTTAGAAGCGATGCTAAACATAGATCTCTCCGTTGGCAACTCTTCCCCATAAAGGTGAGCCGCCGATTTGGTAAGTGAGTTCGTTTGGATCTTCGAGATCCCATATGGCTAGGTCTCCTCGCAAACCTGGAGCGATCTCACCTCGGTCCCTAAAGCCCAAGGCCATTGCTGCATTTTTGGTCGTAGATCGCAATGCATATGAGGGGGTGAGTCCAAAAAGGACAGCACTCATATTCATGGCCAATAAAAGTGAGTAGAGTGGGGATGTTCCGGGGTTATGATCGGTTGCTATGGCAATTGGAATCTTGTTTTTGATCAATTTGTCAACAGGAGGGGCCTTTTTTTCTCTCAGAAAGTAGTAGGCGCCTGGAAGAACCACTGCTACGGTCTTTGAGTTAGCGAGTTTCGCAATTGATTCATCCGAGATATACTCCAAGTGATCGACGCTTAATCCCCCCAAGTCGACGACGACGGCTGTGCCATCTGTCGATGTGAGTTGTTCCACGTGGGCTTTCACTCCAACACCTAGCGACTTTGCAGCACCTAGAAGTTGCTTTGTCGCCAGGGTGTCGAATGCAATTGATTCGCAAAAGATATCAACAGCGTCACAGAGACCAAGGGCTATCATCTCCGGTAGATCGTGGTTTAGGATCTGGTCTAAGTATCCGCCAGCATCTCCTTCGAACTCCTTTGGAATGCTGTGGGCGCCAAGGTATGTCGAGGTTATCGTAATTCCAAGATATCCATCTAATTTTCTTGCGACAGATAGCATCTTTTTCTCGGTTTCAAATTCAAGGCCATAGCCCGATTTTATCTCTAGCGTTGTAAGGCCATAGGAGGCCATTGTCTTCATCCGAGCCTTGGCACCTTCGTAAAGGTCGTCAAAAGAGGCTGACCGGGTCATCTCTACTGTTTGTTTGATTCCACCACCGCCGAGTGCGATCTCGGCGTAGGTGGCTCCAGCCATGCGGGCATTAAATTCGTCAATTCGATTACCGCCATAGATTAGATGGCTATGGCAGTCGATCAATCCCGGTGTTACGATGCGACCTTGGCAATCAATCTCAGCCTCAATTGGAGAGTCTGAGAGTGCTTCGATGAGGCCTTGATCGTCAACGATCGCCTTGATTTCTCCATCTTTTAGGATCAGGGTGACATTTCTCTCAAAGTCATAGCCACCCTCTACCGAGGTGTTCACGACGGTGGCATTCCTTAGAACTTTGGCTGGAGTCATCACCTTGAACCGCTTTTGGAGGCACGATCGATCATTGGCAGTCGAATATTGTTTTTCTTTGCGCTTTGAATTGCAGATTCGTATCCTGCATCTGCATGGCGGACGACTCCGATTGCGGGGTCGTTGAAGAGAACTCTTTCGATTCGTCTCTTTGCAGCATCTGTTCCGTCTGCTACAATCACGACGCCGGAATGTTGAGAGAAACCTATTCCCACGCCTCCTCCGTGATGCATTGAGACCCAAGTGGCGCCCCCAGCGACGGCGGACATCGCATTGAGAAGTGGCCAGTCTGCAACCGCATCACTTCCATCAGCCATCGCCTCGGTTTCGCGGTTTGGGCTAGCAACAGAACCTGTATCTAGGTGGTCCCTGCCAATTACAATTGGCGCAGAAAGCTCGCCTGATGTGACCATTTCGTTGAAGGCCATGCCAAGACGGTATCGATCTTCGACCCCGACCCAGCAGATTCTTGCCGGTAGCCCTTGGAAGGCGATCTTTTCACGAGCCATATCGAGCCAGTGGTGGAGGTGGCGATCGTTTGGAATGAGCTCCTTTACCTTTTGGTCTGTCTTATAGATGTCATTGGGATCGCCCGAGAGCGCTACCCAGCGGAAAGGACCGTAACCTTCGCAAAAGAGGGGCCGTATATACGCTGGGACAAAACCAGGAAAGTCAAAGGCTCGCTTTACTCCATATTCTAGAGCCATCTGTCTTATGTTATTTCCATAATCCACCGCTGCTACCCCGGCATCCATGAACTTTAGCATTGCCGAGACCTGATGAGCCATAGAGGCTACAGCTGCATCTCTGACTCGCTCGGGCTCCTGCTTTGCGCCCTCACGCCACTGCGAAAGGGTCCATCCCATTGGCAGATAGCCATTTACTGGGTCATGGGCGCTGGTCTGGTCGGTTACCACATCAGGCAGGATACCTCTATCGTAAAGTTCGTTATAGATCGAGGCTGCGTTTCCTACTAGGCCAATGGAGATCACCTCTTTAGCTGCTATCGCGCTATTTAGCATCTCAATTGCTTCGTCGATCCCCATCGCTTTTTTATCGAGGTATCTACTTGCAATTCTCATATCTATGCGTGATTCATCGCATTCAACAGCAATCATGCAGAAGCCAGCCATCGTCGCCGCCAATGGCTGTGCGCCGCCCATCCCGCCTAAACCAGCGGTAAGGACCCAGCGACCGGAGGCGTCTCCCAAGAAGTGTTGATTTGCAATGGCAAAGAAGGTCTCGTAAGTTCCTTGAACAATTCCTTGGCTGCCTATGTAGATCCAGCTTCCAGCCGTCATCTGCCCATACATCATCAATCCGCGCTTGTCGAGTTCTGAAAAGTGCTCCCAAGTTGCCCAATGGCCGACAAGATTTGAGTTGGCAATCAAAACTCGCGGGGAGTCGGCATGTGTTTTGAAGACAGCTACAGGTTTTCCACTCTGTACGAGCAGGGTTTCATCTTCTTCTAGATCCACTAGTCGTTCGAGTATTTCATCGTAACATTGCCAGTTCCTAGCTGCTCGACCGATCCCTCCATAGACGATCAGCTCTTGGGGATGTTCAGCCACTTGGTCATCTAGGTTGTTTTGAATCATTCGGTAGGCGGCCTCACTTAACCAGTTTTTACAGGTCAACTTGTTGCCGGTGGGTGCCTTGATTCGTCGATTTGGGTCAAAGCGGTCGGTTGTTGGATGAAGTGGATTGTTGTTTGACATGGCTGGTCCTCCTATTGGTTGACGCTGTTTGATTTAAATTAGCTGTGTTATTGTCTTTTTGTCGATCAAATAACGCCGCTGAATTCAAAGCGGCTGCTTGGGTGGTGTAATTCGGCCAGTGATGCAACTTTGCCAAAGGCGAACGTTCTTCTTCGAAGCATTAGGACTGGTTCATGTGGCACCAGCTCGAGAACGTTAGCTATGTGGAGAGTTGGCACTATTGCTGTTATTACATATTCGACTCGCTGGATAGGCGCGACGGCTATTAGATATTCAGTAGGTGTGATCCTTTCGAAGTCTTGGAGTAGATAATCAGGCGCAACCTGAGGGTTGACATATCGCACTTCATATTGAATTGGGCGGGAATCGCTAAAGTGGAGGATTTCAGAGGTAAACAAAGGAGCTCCCTCCTCCAAGTTGAAGTCACGAGCCAGAACTTTCGAGGCAGGGAAGGGCCGCACCGTTTGAACTTTGGCGCTATGGCTAGCCCCTCGTTTAGATACGGTCTCTGAGATCGGCGCGATCTCGATTAGAGTCGTGTCGAATCTGCCATCGCTGACATATGTCCCAGAGCCTTTGATTCGATAGATTATCCCCTCTCCGACCAGTTCTGTAATTGCACGATTTACCGTCATTCGAACTACCCCGAACTGCCTTGCTAGTTCATTTTCTGAAGGTATCTTGCTTCCAGTGACGAGTCGACCACCTTCGATCTCGCTCAAGAGATAAGCTTTGATCTTTTCGTAGCTATATCCCGCTTCGTTGATCAAGGCAGATCCAGCCCGGAAGTAGTGGTCCATCCGGGATAGCTGTTTGCTATGACACCCTCTTCAACCATCTGTCTGGCTACATCAATATCGGGTGCTAAATAGTGGTCAATTTCGTAATGTGCCACTTTTCGCCGAACTATTTCAGTCACTTTGGCCAGAGCGTTACTGGTCTTATGTGGAGCCCGCAGGTCGATCCCCTGGGTTGCAACCAAGATCTCAATTCCAAGGATAACAGCCACATTGTTTGCTATCTCACTCAAGCGCCGAGCGGCAAAGGTTGCCATCGAGACGTGGTCTTCCTGATTTGCTGAGGTGGGAAGGGAATCGACAGATGCTGGATGGGCTAGTGACTTGTTCTCTGACGCTAGGGAGGCTGCGGTTACATGGGCAATCATGAATCCAGAGTTAACGCCACCTTCGCGTACCAAAAAGGGTGGCAGCCCTGAGAGAGATGAGTCAATTAGAAGTGCAATCCTCCGTTCCGCGAGAGCGCCGATCTCCGAGGCGGCGATTGCCAAGTTGTCTGCAGCAAAGGCGATGGGTTCGGCGTGAAAGTTTCCACCAGAGAGGACTTCCAGAGTGTCAGGAAAGACGAGTGGATTGTCAGAAACCGAGTTTGCCTCAATTTCAATGATTTTGGAGGCATGGATAATTTGATCAAATATTGCTCCCATTACTTGGGGCTGACAGCGGAGGCTATATGGATCTTGTACTTTGGCGCAGTCTTGGTGGGAGAAGTTGATCTCTGATCCGCTTAGAAGCTCGCGGTATTTTTTAGCAACTTCAATCTGTCCGATGTGGCCCCGTAGCTGATGAATTCGATCATCAAATGGAACTGTCGATCCGGCGGCTGCGTCGACCGCTAAGGAACCGGCGACCGTGGCGGTTGCAAATAATGTCTCGATGGAAAATAGACCATGAAGAGCAAATGCGGTGGATGCCTGCGTGCCATTCAAGAGCGCTAGTCCCTCTTTGGGAGCGAGTTTTAGTGGCTTTAGACCTGCGCGATTAAGACCCACCAAGGCACTAGTGCGCACTCCGTCAATTCGCACTTCGCCTACGCCGATTAAGATCGTCGCCATGTGGGCGAGGGGGGCAAGATCTCCTGAGGCGCCTACGGAACCTTTAGATGGAATTATAGGCATTACCCCGGCGTTATAGAGTTTGATCAGGGCGTCGATCACCTCGAACCGAATTCCACTATGGCCTCGAGCTAAACTTGCAATCTTTAGGACCATTACAAGTCGCACTACGGGATCTTCCATTGGCAATCCGACTCCAACTGCGTGGGAGAGAACTAAATTTTCTTGAAGAAGTTCGAGACGGTCGTAGTCGATGTGCGTCGTGGCTAATCGTCCAAAGCCGGTATTGACTCCGTATGCTGGCTCGCCTTTGGCAGCAATGGTACCTATTGCATCTGCGGCTTTAGCAATTTTTGGTAGTGCACTTGTATCGAGAGATATCTCTTCATGTGAGAGGTTTATCCTCCGCAATTGGGCGAGCGATAGATTCCCTGGGTGAATTTCGATCATATTTGAAAATCCTGTCTAGACAACTTTAATTTAGTGTATCACTTTCAAAGTTGTCTAGACAGGATTTTTTATTTTTTCGTTTCGACCACTCGGTCGAGATCGCTGATCTCCGTGTAGCTAAGCGCCCTTGCGGGATCGATTCTGTAGATGTATTCATAATAATTTTTATCAAGTTCCCACTCCTTGGCTTGATAAAGTTGCAGTTGGGTGCTTTTGTGCCAGCTCTTTAGCGCTGTTGGTCGAGAGTCTGTGGCTTTTGATTGGGCTTCTATCATGAGGGCGAATTCTCGTTGTTTTTATCTTTGTAAGTCGAGCGAGAAAACGCCTGGCTAGTTTTCTAATTGGATATGGTCTATCGCAAGGTAACCACATGCCTCGGAGTGTGCAATTGCGTAATTCATATCCGGCGACAAGCAAAGAGCTATGTTCGGATCTGGGTCTTTGTTGTGTTCAGGTACTCCTATCTGTGTTCTATCCCTAGTGCCAAGGCACTCCTATCTTGTTAGAAGTGTTTTTGTTAGAGTGATTTAGCTGAATCTCTAAGTAGTTGCAGCATTGCTTCAACATCGTTCAGATTGTTGTAGAAGTGGAAGGATAGGCGGAGGTTATTGTTTCGATACGAGGTCCGCAAGTTACGTTCGTGTAGGAGTTGTGGCTGCAACTCAACTGGTATCGAGACGATCGCGGAGTCTGTCGGGCCAAGACCGTACTCATTTGTGAATGCATTTGAAAGCTCCAGATTGTGATTTTTAATTGCAGCTACGCCGATCTTGGAGATTAAATCCATTGAATGTTGCGCGCCGACCCAACCGAACCAGTCGGGCGAGAGTTGATAGCGTCTTGTATCGCTAGCTAATCTAAGTGGTGGACCGTAGATGGACGTCCATGGATTTTCTCCCGCATACCAATTTGAAAATATTGGTTGTAGCCAATTCCTGGCTTCTTCTTGTACGCAGATGAATCCTGTTCCACGAGGAGAACATAACCATTTGTAGGCCCCCACAGCGATGACATCGAAAAGCTCTGAGTTGATGTCTAGCCAAGTGATCGCCTGAGTAGCGTCTAAATACGATCTCACACCATGTAGCTTGCATCTCTCAGAGAGTGCGGTGAGGTCTATTACCTTACCGCTGCTAGATTGAACTGCGCTAACGGCTGCGAGTTCGATGGAGTCATCGATTGAGTCAATGAACTTTACAAGCGGAACAATCCTGAGGTTTATTTGGCCCATTGAGGCCCGTGTCATAAAAGGGAAAAGGACAGAGGTAAAGTCTTCCATCGCGAGCAGAACAGTTCCACCAGGGCTAACCGAGGCCGCTACTTGTGCACTTGCTGTTGACACCTGAGAGATGATTCCAATGTTTTTGTGTGACGTTTTTACTAGCGATGCGAAATCTCTCGTAGCCGCTTCTATGGCTTGGTCAAAGGCAAGGATGTCTAAGTTCCCCTCTTCCCATAGTTTTAGGGTCTCGGCTATAGCTTTTGTCGTGGTCCTCGGAGGCAATCCAACAGTTGCTGTGTCGAGGTAGTGATTGGAATGATGGAAGTTGCTCTGAGCCAATTCGATCGATGGATTATTGGAAATTTTATTGTCTCGTTTCTAGAAAATACGCAAGAGCGATCGACGATGGCCTGTGTTTTGGGTAAAAGATAACTTTTTGACAGGTTAGCTTCTCGATGAATCGGTTGAAGTTGCTGGGGTCAATTCTCCACAGCCTAGAGGTTATGTCCATGTGATTCATGATTGACAGGAGAGCCGGTTTACCGCTGGATGATAAGGCCTATCAGAATTGGAGATTTGCTTCGTTGTGGCATAAGGGATTCTATCGACAAAATGGTGATCTGCCAAGACTAAAGCACTCTAGATCTGTTTTTTGAATTGCCCATGAAGACTCCGCGCGGTGGATGTCGCTATTGAATCGCACTTCGACGAGCGCCGCTGGAACCTTTGGGCCATAGGGATGTACCTTAATTATTAATTGTTTAACGATGGGGACTTAATGCTTTAGGTGATTGGCTGGCGGCTAAATTGGCCGAATTCTCGTGCTTTGCCAAAGCTGATGGATTACAGACAATCGAGAATTTTGAGTGATTTATTTTTTCATAGCCAGAGGCGCGAGTTTATCGCTACGCCTTGAAATCGAAAGGTTATTGTTCTTGATTGTAGGTAATTTTGTCTTGAATCTATCTGGTCGTTATTGATTCGGATTAGATTGCTTGGTGTCGATTGTGTAAGTGAAAATAAAGTTGGCTCGATCTATTCCCTGGACCAATGGCAATGGTAGCTTTGTGTTGAACAATCACCTTACGATGATATCCTAACGATTTAATATCTTGTTAATCTACTTTATGGGACGCATAATAGGCACATTTAGTCGTCATTGCCTGGGTGGCTTGTACCTTAAAATTCAGAACCGACTGATTCCAAGGGGGCAAAGTTTGACGCTGATCCTCCTGTGAAATAGACGACATACAGCATTTTTAACGGGGATATTCTTTTGGTTTTGGCATCTTGGAAGTTAAATGGGTTCGAGGCGGGCTTATATCTTGATTTTGGAATGCAAGAATAAAAATGCGTAAATCTTTCAGAGTATCTCCTCGGAGTCAAAATCTTTCTGATTCTACTCCAGGACTCATATCTTTGGTTGCTGCTCAATAGTAAGTTTCATAATGGCACTGAGACTTTTAGAAAAGAATCGATAACTCTATCTATAAAAGAGCTTATATCTCTATTCAACTTGTTACAATGGTTTTCTAATACATGGTTACGAGTGATTGGAATTTAGATATTTCTAATGTCAGCCCTAAAAAAATCGCCAGCGTAAGATGACTATCGGTGGCGCTGCGTTGGTCATAATTAGCCATTATTGCAACCAATCAGAATAAACCAACTCCTTCATCTAAGGTGAGTGCTTCTAAGAATAAGCCACTAACTACTACTGGTTCTAGAAATTCGCCTGTTTCTACTACTTCCAGTACATTGGGTGCTTCAACTTCGGCGACGCAGTCTCAAACGACAGCAGCTGCATCGTTGGGATCGAATTTTTCGGATGGCACCTGGGTCGTCGGCAAGCAGATTTCCCCGGAAAGCTATCAGACTTATGGAGGCTCAGGTTGTTATTGGGAGCGGTCGAGTGATTTGAGCGGATCGCTCTCTAGTGTTTTGGCGAACGGAACGCCACCGGGTCACGGCGTGGTTACTATTTTGGCTTCTGACGTTGGTTTTCAGACCCAGGGATGTGGTACTTGGAGTCCATTGGCAGCTACTGGTGCCCCTTTGACTACTTTTGGTGATGGGGACTGGGCGGTGGGAATCAATATAGCCCCGGGAACATATCAGACTTCTGGAGGCTCAGGTTGTTATTTGGATCTACCAAGTGATCATCGACTAAGTGATTATTGCTTGTCTTTGGAGATGGCTACTCTTGAATTAGATGAACTTCACGATTAAATGTGTCTTCGAATAGTTGACGTTTGCGCCTGAGCCCGTATTCTTCAAGTTCTATCTTTGTCGGTGATGTAACGAAAAGAAGGACTTGTGTCGAATTGGTCACGATTCGGCACTTTTCAACGATGCGGCTATGTGAGCGATCGAGTGCATCACCAAGACGTAAGATGGCAGCTAGTTTTGTTACTACGATTGCTCGGGCTTTGGTGAGTTCGCCAAAGGGCCCGTAATCAGATTTTGGAGTTCCACGTCTGTGGTACCTGACTATTGAGAGCAATTCATTTCGCTCATCTTTGTTGAAACCTGGAAGTCGTGAGTTTTCCAACAGGTAGGCACCGTGGCGATCATGGCCCTCGACTGAGATGTATTCTCCGATATCATGAACCAGGGCTGCTAGGTAGAGAAGTTCTCTATCTGAATCCCCGAGGTTGTGAAGGCCCTTAGTCTGGTCGAAGATCTCTAAACCTAGGTTTGCGACTTGGCGTGAATGGCCTTCGTTCCAGCCATATCTGGCGGCCACAGATGTAAGCGACGCAAGCTTGATCGACTCAGGTGATCCCTCGAACTCTGTTTCGCTTCTTTGAGAGAGTTCTCGTAGGATGATCCCTTCTCTAAGTGCCCATTCAGATGTGATAACTCGAGCGGGTTTCAGTGTGTCTAAGAGGAGTCCCAAGACCTCTGCCCCGGCTGGAAGTAGATCAATTCGCTTTTCGTCGATGCCATAGAGTTTGCTTCGAGACTTTTGATCGAGCTTTGTAAGGTCCGAGCAGATCGATCTTAGCTGTGATATAGCGATTTCGGCTTGATTTATTGAAGTGTTTTCCCACTGTGCCCGAGATGTACGAAGGAGGGCCATTCGGGCAATATTGAGGAAGCTTCCAGAAGAAAGAATAAGAGTCGTTGGGACGATTTCTGATTTTACGGTAAGTAGCTCATTGGCTAGGGTTGCCTCAAGATGGCTCCGAAGAGATTTTGAATCTATGCCAGATGGTGCTTTGGAGCTAGAAAATTGGGTGGTCAAGCGACCTACACCTACCGCGAAACTTTTGGCATAGGCGAGTGCATCTTGAGTTCCCGCAGTGATTTCCATGCTCCCACCTCCGAGATCGGCGCCGATGACCATTTCGCCATTGAAGTCAACCCCATGAGTGAGCGCATTCCAGATTAATTCCGCCTCTTTTTGTCCAGAGATTACCGAGACTTTAATGCCAAGGGTCTCCTCTAAGTCGTCAACGATGATACCCGCATTTCTAGCGTCTCGGAATGCTGCGGTAGCCAAAGCGACCATCTCGCTCGCGCCTACACCGCTGGCGAGGCTTGCCATAGTAGCAACCGTCTCTTTGATTAACTTTGCCGATTCGTTCGATATCACTTTGTTTTGCGCGACTTCATCACCGAGGCGCATCATGACCTTTTCTTTGAGTAGAACTTCAAAGTTATTGTGACCATGACCTCGTGCCACAACTAGGTGAAATGAGTTAGACCCCATATCGAGGGCGGCAACAATTACACCGGTGTTCTCTGTGGGCGCTATTTGGTTGATCTTTAGGAAACTTGGTTCGCTCATTACTGAGACAACTTAGGCGATATTTTTTAAAAGGTTTATTCTATTTCAAAATTAGTTGCGAACCTTCTCCCGAGTGGACAAGATCGATGAGAATTTTGTTTGCCTTGGGTGCCCCGATCCTTTTGGCCATCATGGCTAACTAATTCAAGAACGACTCCCATCTATCAACTCGGTCGACTAGTGTTGCTTGCTTTTATTAGAGTGTTTATGGTGATGGCCGCCTCATTCGGGTGGTAGAAGGGATTTTATGGATCTCATTGGTAATGCCAATTCCAATTTTTAATCGAGGTAGGCAGTTTTAGGCTAGGTTCGTTCAATTTGGTTCTTGCGATTTGCCACTTTGGGTGCTCTGGCCCGAGAAACCAAATGATATACAACGGGCTTGTGGAAACATTGGTTGCCATGATGTGAATTTCGCTGCCATCAGTTGAATTGCCTTTTCGGCGGTTTCATTCATTCACTCACTCACTCATCTACCTATGCATTTTACACCTGCGCTCTAGGTGGCGAATAGCCGACGATAAGCGTCATCTCTTTGAGACTCGGTGCTGTGGTGGTAGCTCAATCTCGGGTTTGTTGGTGGCCGCAAAATATCGTGGCAACAGAGAAACGATCAAGAACATGCCCTTAGCGCTGTTAGTAACCTTCTTTTTCCTGCTTGGCTAATTGGTCGGTTTGAATGAGTCTCAATTATTATTGTCCCATTTTGACGGATTGCTCTCCATGGATTGGAAGTTTTAGGCGATGCCCTGGTGAGCTTTATCACAAGTTTGCTTTGCGAAGTGTTTATTTCGATGACTTTTTATACCCGATTTCGCCTTTGGGAAAATCTCCACTTCGTTTGGAAATTAATTGGCTCCATCAGGCTTTGGAATATTTTTGATTCCGGAATAATGTTTAGTCGGAGTCGGTCATTATGACATCCATCAAGGAGTGAGCAAGTGGACAAAGTTGGACGAAAATGGACCTTTCTGACGAATCATGGTCATGTCTTTTTGGCAGTTGATTCGCGTTCGGATGCGTTGATGAAAGACATTGCGAAGGCGGTTGGAATTACCGAAAGAGCGACTCAGATGATTCTCGCAGACCTGGTAGAGGATGGCTATGTCGAGGTGACAAGAGTTGGTAGACGTAACTACTACAAAGTTAATGCATCAATGCATTTTCGCCACCCCAATGAAGCTACGAAAGAGGTCGGCGCTTTGCTTGACATCTTCAATGAAGAGATGATCGAAAGTTGACTCGATGGCCAGCATGGCTACATTGTGAATAAGGACACTCATGTACTCCCTGGTCATGGTGAGTCTTGACTTTGGATGGTCGTGTGTTTAAATTTGGTACCCTATTGTCTGTTTCAACGATTGAGTTTTTCAGACACACCCCGCCAGCAGGTGAAAAGCGTTATAGAGCTGCATGGTCCAGAGGTGTACAGTTCAGAGACTGGAGAGATGTGTCGGAAAGTTTGTTAGCGGCTACGAGCGGACGAAGGAAGATTACGAACCGCTTAATTTTTTAGTGAAAGTTCTAGCTCGCGCTCTAGAGATTGGGCCAAGAGATTAGCCCAAAACAAAACCCAAATAGTAGTGTTTAGATGGACGATTTCTCTAAACCTGTAACCGCTTCCTTGTGTAAAAGTTGATCAATCGGTAGCTTTCGTTATCTTGCGGTAGCGGAATAGATGTGACCTGGTGATTGCTTCGATGAATTTCTTTGAACTTATCGAAGTGGAACGAGCCTCAAGTTCATCATTGGATTCTGCGCTGGGTAGTTCATTGTTTATTACCGTTGGTAATGTTCCAGTGGTAGGTCCGTTCTTTCGATTTGCGCCGATATAGAGGAGGCCTCCAACGGGAATCGGCAGCCAGAAGTTGATTAATCGATATCCAATTACCCCAAGGATTGCAATAGCGCGAGGCGAGCCAAACCCCACCAGTGTCGAGGTGAGGACACCCTCAATAACGCCCAACCCTCCTGGGGTAATTGGGATGGCTGCTAGAACATTAGCTAATCCATAAGAGACCAATAGTGAGTCTGGATTGACGTAATATCCAAAGGCAGCCATGAATACCCAAAGCGATGCTGCGTCTAGGAGCCAGTTCAATAGCGCGAATACTATTGCACGCTTTAGGAGATCTGGATCGGATTCTAGATCGCGAATTCGAGTGGCGATTCTCTGTAGGATCGGCATTACTTTTTCCTTGGACAGGAATGAGATACGTCGTGAAACCCAATCGATCAATCTTTCAACTTTTGTCTCTCCTCGAGTAAATAAAATCAGGAGTAGGAAAAATACGGTGAAGACAACGGCGCCGATTCCGGCGGCGATTCCGTAGATTGCGTCGAACCCTCTCATTGGAATTGAGATGATAAGAGCTACCCAAAGGATTAGGTTTAGAACTACCGCGGAACCGATTCCTTGGACTGCAATTGCGAAACCGGCGTCAGTTGCTCGTATGCCACCGCCAGTAAAGAGTTTCATGGATACTCCGGTGCCTCCAGCGGTTCCCGCAGGTATCACGTGTGAAACTGCCAAGGATGCCAGGTCTATTCTAAAGATCTTGCCAAGGGAGAGCACCTTGGTGGGCAATACCGATTGTGTCAGCTTCGCGTATGCGATTAGCGCTGCGATTTCGAGACCGAGACCGGCTCCTATCCACGCTACATTCACGTTAACAAGTACGCTGAGAGACTTTCTCGCCCCGGCTAGCTGGGGTAGGACGAGGTATTCAAGAACAAGCAGTAGCAGCGCCCCTTTGATGCCCTTGATGGCAAAACGACGCAGGCGAAGACGAGACCTCCATTTTTTGGCCATGGAGGAGTGATCAATTGGATCATTGTCTTTGAAATCGCCGATTGTCTGCTCCGTTTGCTATAGTTTGGCGCCCTCGTGAATTCGTATGGCTAGATTCTCATTGGAGAGAAGTTGACATAGTTTAACGAATGCGTTGCTTTTAGCTTAATAAGTATCTATCAAAATGAAGGTTAAGGTTTTCATGGAATTCGAGATACGTTCTTCTCGCGCTGAATTTATGCGGCGGATCCTATTGATTGATCTGATCGTTGTTTTGACCGGACTAGGCATCTATCTAGCAATTGTGCTGCGAGGACTGTTATTGGATTTTCTAATATCTGGCATCCTAGCGATTGTCCTAGAGCCAATAGTTCGTGGACTGTCAAAGTTGCGCATGCGCCGCTCGATCGCGGTAGTTTTTGTAGTCTTTATAGGCCTGACCGCGATATCTGGGCTTCTATATATCTTTACGAAGCCTCTCTATCAGGCGGGAGTTACCTTTGTCCACGAGCTGCCAACCTTAGTGTCTCAAGCTCAAAATGGTCAGGGTCAATTTGGCTTGCTAATCAAGCAACTGCATATTGAATCCTGGGTGGCTCAAAACACATCTAGGATTACATCTGCTCTGACCAATTTCACTGGACCAGTGATATCTGCAACTCGAACTGTGCTTTCAGGAATAACAGGTTTTATTACGATTGCGCTATTGGCGGTCTTTATCATGCTCGAAGGTCCCGTGATAATTCGTGGGGTTCTTGGACTCTTGAGTAAAAATACATCCACTACAGTTATCCGAACGATCGAGGCGAGTGAGCGTGCGGTTGCCGGTTATGTCTTTGGAAATGTTGCAACTTCGACAATTGCAGGAATTATCGTCGGAGTTACTCTGTGGCTTCTCGGAGTGCCTTTCGTCTTGCTTTTAGCCCTTTGGGTGGCAGTCGTGGATCTTCTACCGTTAGTAGGTGGGCTGCTTGCTGGCGTGCCAACAGTAGCCATTGCCTTTTTGCATTCACCGATAGCTGGTTTAGTATCCTTGGTCGTCTTTATCGCGTATCAGCAGGTGGAAAATCATATTCTCAATCCGATAATTATGGCTAAGGCGGTGAAGCTGAATCCACTTTGGGTTCTCATCTCGGTCTTGGTCGGCGCGGATCTTGCCGGATTTCTTGGCGCTCTAATTGGAATTCCAGTAGCTGCGATGATTCAAGTCGTTTCTGCTGAGGTTTGGAAAATTATTGCGCCTAGGTACCAGGCTCGCCAATCTGATACGAGTCAGACTGACCTTGGAGCTGATTTCGTTGATTGAAGGGTTACATAAAAGAGGTGTTGACGATATCTCTGACTTGAATGAAATGAAGCAGTTAAACTGCTTTTTAATCGAGTTCGACTAGTTGGTTTATCTTTGATACTTGCTGGAGAGATAATATATTTCACTTCAGTGAATCAAGCGTCAATTTTTAAAAAGTCAGCTGAGCCATGAGTTTATCTGGCGTTCTCTTCGAATTAATAAGCACCAAGAGGTCGATCCAAAGATTGCCTTTTTCTTTTTGACCTTTCGAGCTGACTCGGGATATAGCTTTTGCATCCCTTGGCACTCCTCGTAGAGTTGGCGACTCCCACCATGAACCTAACCCTGGATCCACCGAAAATTTAGCCGATCGACTTTGATTTTGGCATAGAAAAGGTGCTCTGAACTGGTAAACTTTAGGTTGTAATAGTCAAAAAACAACCAGTTCAAGGAGCACCTTTTAGATGCGAGCATCTGCTAGTGCTTTAGAGTGTTTGATAGTCACCTTTGACGATTCGAACGCAGTTTCCAACAGTGGATTAATACTCCCTATCACCCTTGCTGAGAGACTTGGCCTTAGGGATCTCTTTGATTTACACATTGACCTAGAGGATCGTCCTGGACGAGCAAATGTTGGCAGAAAAGCTATGGCTATCGTCGCATCTATCTTGGCCGGTGGTGATTGCATTGATGACACTGCAATCCTTGAAAGCCCAAATGCACAAGTGATTCTTGGTCAGATAATGCCAGCACCTTCTAGGTTTGGTGTCTTCTTGCGTAGTTTTGAGACCAGTGACATCGCAGATGTTGAATGAGTTGCAGCTTTGTTGCTAAAACGAGCCTGGCTCGCTGGAGCAGGTCGAGGTGATGAGCCGCTTACCATTGATGTTGATTCCACAGTATGTCAGGTATATGGAAACAAAAAAGAAGGAGCTTACTTTGGTTATACCAACCTAAGGGGGTATCACCCACTAGTATCCCCTCTCATAAGTTCCCTGAGTTCTAGTTCCCCAGATACTTTGCCATCGATGCGAATATCTCGTCAGCTGTCTTTACCCACCTAAATGGTGTTGGGTCTTGGTTCCAGCGCTCTGCCCAGGTGTTGATCGAAGCAACGAGTTGCTTTTGTGACTTATGGGTGGATGTGTGGAGCATTTTGGTAGTCAGTTCCGAGAACCATCTCTCAACCAGGTTCATCCACGAGGAGTAGGTGGGTGTAAAATGGAAGTGGAATCTGGGGTTTTTTATGAGCCAGGCCCGTACAGCATCGGTTTTATGCGTTGCATAATTGTCCAGGATGACGTGGACTTCGAGTTCTTTTGGAACTTCTTTTTTCACCTGATCCAAAAAGGCTATGAACTCGATCGCCCGATGAGCCTTTGTGGTGTTGGTGATCACCTTGCCAGAGGCAACATCAAGTGCTGCAAAGAGATTTGTTGTGCCGTTGCGTTTGTAGTCATGTGTTTGCCGCTCTGGAACAAAAGGTCTCATGGGAAGCAGTGGCTGGGTTCTATCCAACGCCTGGATCTGTGTCTTTTCGTCAATACATAGTACCAGTGCAGCATCAGGGGGG